>JANXNV010000039.1 GCA_025353925.1 Armatimonadota bacterium | reverse complement strand
ACGGCGTAATAATCGCGGCCTCCCAGCAGGGCACTGGGCAGGGTGAATGTGCTGACGTTCCCGGCGATCGGCGTCGCGCTGGGGGTGGCGTAGAGCGGGGTCGCCGTGATGGTCGGGAACTGGTCGCCGGGGTAAATGAAGACGAAGTACTTGGAGGCGCCGCTGACCAGGTTCCACCGGAGCATGACATTATTGGCGAGGATCTGGCCAGTCTGCGGCTGAGTAAGAAAGAGCTGGTCCAGGGGCACAATGGAGAGCGTGTTGGACAGCGGCGTCTCCGTGCGGTCCGTGTTAGTCGCGCTCAAGGCGAAGTTGTACTGCTGGTTGGGAACGTAGCTGGTGTCTAAGTCCGTGTAAAAGTTTGCGAGCGGGTCCTGGAGGATGTCGTACGGCGTTTGTGACTGATTGATTGCGGTCGTATTGGTCGTCCGGTAGACCGTATAGGCGAAGAGGCTGCCGAACTGGTCGGGAGTGTCGAAGGCGACATCCGTTTCGATGGCGTAGCTGCCGAAGCCGCCGGACAGGTGGGCGGTCATTCGGCGGGTGGTTGCGGCTTGATGGCCCGTGACGCTCTTCGCATAGTCGGGAGACAGCAGGCGGCGGATCTGCTCGTACACCGTGCCGGACTGGGCCGTGCGGGGCCGCAAGTTGCCGGTGCTGCTCGAAAAGACGCTGCTGGGCTGGGTCGAGGCGGTGACGGCCTGCAGGTTTGGCGTGCTGATGCTCTGATTGGTCGACGGGGTCAGGGAAAAGTTCTGGCTGTATGTCCCGCCCGCCTGCAGCCCGGCGATGGGGAACGACTGGTTGCTGTACCGCTCCAGCGAAACGGCCACTTTGATCGGAGCCGTGGTCGGCAGGTTCACCGGGACATTTGGGATGCTGTAGACGCCGTTGCTGTCGGTAAAGGCGATCAGCGACGAATAATTCTGGCTGTTGGGAACCACCAGAAAGACGCGGGCCTGGAAGACCGGGGCTGGATTGCCGCCGGAGTCGAGGCGGGTCGAGTCGGTGACGCGTCCGGTGAGGGTCGCCTGCTGGCCCTGCTGCGTGACAAGAATGTTGGCATTAGAAATCAGGTTGCCGCTGAGGGTGAGTACCTGCGTGCTGCCGGTGTAGTTGATGCCGTTGACCGTCACCGCCGCCGTGATCCGGTGGACGACATCGCCCGTGAGGCCGTCCAGCCGGTAGCCGCCCTGGCTGACACTGGTCGCGATCAGGCCGCCGGTATCCGGAATGACCGAGGCGGCGGGGACGGGATCGCCCGTGACTGTGACGACCTTGCCGACGACGGCGGCATTGCCGACTCCGCCGCCGCTATTATTGCCGCTGTTAGTCCCAATGGTCCCGGTATTGCCGCCGGGATTCGTGTTGCCGTTGCCGCCGCCCCCGCCGCAGCCCGCCAGCAGTGCCGCGCCGAGGAGGGTAACGCAAAGCGGCAGGACGCTTTGTCCAAGAGAACTACGGACAAGAGAACTACGGAATGAGAAGCCGATCATGGCAAAGTTCCTTTCGAGTCACGACAGAAAGCAGTCACGAGAGAGAAAGCAGGTCGAGCGCGGCCCCGCAGTTGCGGGCCGCAAGAGTGCGCTGGAGCGGCAGGGTGGTTCGCAGCGTTTCCGACCGCGCGAAACGCTCTGCCCAAACGCGCGAAATTAACGCCGAAAGCCGGGCCGGGTCAGGCTGAGACAGGTCGTACACGGCATCGGCCTGACCGCAGCTCGCCATGAAGGCCGCGACTTTCGGATCATAGGAAAGCGCGACGGACGGCACCCCGCAGGCGGCGGCTAAAATCAGTGCATGCAGGCGCATTCCCACCATCATCTCACAGGAGCTGATGTTCGAAAGCAGACCCGGCAGGCCGTCTTGGGCCGAGCAGACCGCCGCAGGGTTTGTTTGCACAGTGTTTGCCTGGCTGGTTACTTGATGCCATTTCGCGGCAAATTGTTCCGCAGCCGGCTGATCGTTTTGCGGCTGCATCGGAACCAGGAGTGGGCGGCCCTCCGGCACGGCCCGCGAGCAGGCTTCGGCGACCTGCTCGGCCAGCATTTCCTGCCCCGGCCACGCCCGCAGAGCCACGCCGAAATTGGAGGCGAGACGCTCTCCCGCTGTCGGCGTTAAAAGTAAAGCCGGGTCCGCAGTGACCTCAATCGGCGGACGGCTGACTCCAATATCGCGCAGCAGCTGCGCCGAGCCGGTGTCGCGCACGGTAATCGCATCCAGCCGGTTCGCGACCGACGCCACCAGGCGGCGGGAACGGGGCAAGGTCAGCGGACCGATTCCCTGGGCGGCAAACATCGTCTTTTTACCCAGTATCTGCGCCAGACGCACGATGCCCAGATAGTAGAAGATACTGTGCGCCGAAGTGACATCCTGCAAAAGGCTGCCGCCGCCGGAAAGCAGCAAGTCGGTCCGGGCGAGAGCAGACAGCAGCGGCCCCGGCTTCATCCGGTCCGACGCCGCGATGCCGTGGGCCATGCGCGTCTCCGCCGGGTTTCCCGAGAGGGCGACGATCTCTAACTCTTCAGACGAGCGTGCCGCGCGAAAGCCCGACACCAGCCCCGCCAGCACGGCCTCGTCCCCGGCATTGCCGAAGCCATAATACCCGGAGAGCGTGATGCGCTTCGCGCCTTTGCCCATCAAAGTGCGGCTTTCTGCGCCGGGATTCTGGCCGCCGCCAGCCAGATCAACGCCCCGAAGATGCCGCCGAGCAGCCAGCCGATCAGGCCGCGCAGCTCCGAGATCAGCAGGGGAGTGTGCAGGTGGCAGAATGTGTCCAGCAGCGACGACTGCCCGATAGACCCGATAATCAGCAGGGGCAGGACCGCCGCCGGGAACCGCCGGGAGGCCGCCGCTGCCAGGCCGACCAGCAGGGCAGGGTGGCCCAGGGCGAACTCTTTCGTGCGCGGCCTGACGAGTAAATACTTATCGAGAAGTGAGCGCACCTTTAGCTCCGTGGCCGAGACACCCACCCCCGGATCGTTCCCACTCCGCGCGACCAGCAGTGCCAGGGCGACCAGGGCGACTACCCCGACCACGATTTGGCCCGTCAGCAGCGGCTTTGCCGCCAAAGCCCGCGCCGTGCTGAGAACCGCCTCTTTTCGCTCCGCCCAGCCTGCACGCGGCTTCAGTGCCGCCAGACCCAGCCCGTAGTAGGCCGCGACCAGCACCACCGGTGTCACCAGCACTAGCTTGACTCCCAGAAATTCATCCACTTTAATCAAAAACAGCCGCCCTGCCAATAAGCCGACAATCAGGACGATGCCGATCACGGTCACGAGAGTCATCTGAACATAGGCCGTAAATGCCCGCCGCAGGATTTCGCCGGTCGATCCCTCGCGCACAAATCGCGGCAGCGCGACGGCGCACAGGCCCAGGGTGGGGAAAACGCAGGCGGCGATCAACGCCAGTGCTTCCCGGCCCTTCGGCGAGGTTCCCGGAACCGCCGCCCCTAGAGCCAGCATCAGGCCCAGGGCCAATGCGGCGGCGAATGCCTTCCCCGAAATTCCTGCGAAGACCCGCAGCAGCAAAACCGATCCGCCCGCGACCCCGAGGGCCATCAGCAGGCGCAGAAAAAGCCCCGGCTTCGGGTCATCGGCATACGGGTGAGCGGGACCTTCGCCGACGGTCAGCCGGGCCTCACGCATGCCTCGCACGATCCGTCCGACAAACTCCGTGTTGGCATGGATGGTGTCGGGGTCCTTCGAAAGGCCGCTGGTGAACAGCCGGACATAACAGACCCGGATGTTGCGCTCTTTAGCGGCGCGGACAAACCGCTCAATGGCAGTCGGCTCCTCCATCGCCCCCATTTCGTCCAGCCCGATGCTGTGGACCCGCACGGTATGCGCTTCCGCCAAACGCGCCAGCTCTTCATCGCCGAACGTCTTACTCAGCTCCACGCTGCCGTAGGTCAGATCGCTCGCCGCCAGCGCACCCGCCGTCGCTTTGACCAGGGCCCGGTTGCCCAGCACGGAAGAACCCGCGAAGATAATCGGCCCCAGCCCGCGCGGACCCGGACCCGCGGTACACTGCCGTTTCGTCTGCGCCATCTCCCAATCAATCGTTTCGGCGGTGACACCGGGGAAGTTGACCAGGCGCGGTGCGACCAGCAGCCCGTTCCGGCGCACCGTCCGTACGGCGTCGCTGTCCAGCCCAATCGGAAGCGTGCTGAACTGCGGCCAGGGCGAGCCGATCCGCAGGCCGTTCACTCCGGCGGATGTCACCACCAGCCCCGGTGCCTTCTCGACCAGCATCTGCCGCACCCGCGCCCGCTGCCCCGGAAAGCCGGGGGCGAACGTCAGCACCGTCTCCGGCCCGACCCGCTGATAGGTCACGACCCCAGCGGCGTTCAGTGTCCCCAGCGTGTCTTCGGTAATCGCGACCGTCGTGATCCCGGCAGTCTTCAGCGGCCCCAGGACATCATCGATCTGCTGCCGGGTCGTGTTCGCGAGTGCCTGGGCATCGCCGTAATCCACTACCAGCTCGACCCGGCGATTGTTGACCTCCGCTGTCCACCGGTGGCGCAGCGAAACCAGCCCGCCGAGCAGGCCCAGGGCAATGAGAGCGTAGAGAAGAAGGTTTTTTTTGGTCAAAGGAAAGTTCTCGGATGATTTCGGTGTGCTATTTTATTGGGCGTAGTCGCGTTGCAGGCAGGCTGTGGGAATGGACCGAAATCTCTAATTCTTTTTCGACGCAGGTCGAAACTAGGCGTCTGCGCCCCACAGCGGTGGATTTCAATCCCACGTCCTGCCTGATAAACGTACAACATTATAAACTGCATGGCAGTCATGCCTGGGGGCGCGGGGACACGCGGCGTTAGCTCGTCCAAGGACTGCGGGGTCCGCCACTGCGAAAGCTCGGCGTGTATCTCTTCCGGCGTCGGGCTAGGCTGGAATGGCAGTGCCACCTGTAAATCCAGAGTCATATCTTGCTCCTCCCGATCCCCACTTCAGGCGTTAAGTATACCCGGCCTCACTCACCCATAACTTTGCATCCGCCCCTGCCGCTCCGCTAGGCCCCGCCCGCCGAGCAGCAGGATCAGCACGATTCCGGCGAAGAAGCCGCCGATGTGCGCGAAGTGCGCCACACCCCCGCCGCGCTGGATGCCGAGGCCGGCGATGCCCTGGAAAACGTTCACGATGATCCAGATCAGCAGCACCCAGTAGGCCCGGACCTGGGCCAGAAAGTACAGGAAGAACGGCACTAGGGTCAGCACCCGCGCATTGGGATATAGTATGAAATAGGCACCCAGCACCTCGGCAACCGCCCCCGAGGCACCCAGATTAGGAATGAGCGAGTTCGGCCCAACCGCGATCTGGGCGATTGACGCCGCCAGGCCGCAGGCGAGATAAAAGACGATAAACTTCGCTTTGCCCAGCACATCTTCGACATTGTTGCCGAAGATCCACAGATACAGCATGTTGCCGCCGATGTGCAGCAGGCTGCCGTGCAGGAACATGGACGTGAAGATGGTCAGCCAAACCGGATGAGGAGCCGGACCGTACGCGATCTCATTCGGCCCAAGCTGGACCATTGCCCCCGCCGGGATGCGCAGCAGCTGCACCGAGCCGTCCCGCGCGATCCGCCCGACGGTCCCGTACAAATCGATATTATGCGTGATCTCGTAGGGCACCAGGGACCAGGTCTGGTTCAGCGGCAGCACCTGCTGCCCGACATACACGACGATGTTCAGCACGATCAGCAGAATAGTCACGATCGGAAAGGTCCGGGTCGGCTGATCGTCACGCAGAGGAATCAAAACAGTTCTCCAAAAAGGGCTTGGGGTATTCTAGCACGGCGGGCCGGAGGCTGTCAACTTGACAGCCTGCTCGTAGGCCGCTATACTGTCCTCAAAGATAACCCATTCCACCCTGCCACGCAGTTTTCCGCCGCCACCATTTCCGATTCAGCCTCGGACAAAAACATTTACAAGGAGTCAATTTTATCATGTTCCTGAAACAACTTCCCTGGCTGCTCGCCGCAATTTTCTGCCTTGCCCTGGCCGCAGCGGCCCCGGCGCAGAACGCGCCTTCGATGGAAAAAGATCCCCTCGGCTATCTGCATTACTTGCAGACTTCCAGTGACCTCTCGGCAGTCGCGGCACGAACGCAAATCGAGAATGGACCCGCCGATCTGGCACAGGCGCGGGCAAAGGCTCTAAAGGAGGGCGTCTTGCTGGACGCTTCGCGGATGCAAAGGCCATTGCCCGTCCCCTGGATGAACGCTGCCCCACTCTACACTAAATTGGCTCAGATGCTGAAAGAAAATCCCCTCTCATTGCCTGCCTACGCGCTGCCATTGAGCGCGTTGCACTCTTACACGCCAGAACAAGTAGCAGCAATTCGAAAGATATACGAAAGCCGCCAGGAAGTTTGGACGACGCTTCACATGGCCACAGAAACAGAGCAGTGCGTTTACGCGCATGACTGGTCAAAAGAAAATGTTTACTTCCCGGAGTTGGCAACATACCGATACAATGCACGATTGCTGAGAACGGAAACATACTTGCTGGCGGCGCAGGGCAAATACAATTACGCCGTACACAACCAAGCACGCGGGTTTCAAATCGCCACGCACGCAGCCTCCGACCCGACGTTGATCAATTACCTGGTGGGCGAAGCCTGTGAATCTCTTTCCGTGCAGGGGATGGAAGACATTCTCACGCTCTCCGGGCCAAATAAAGACATTGCTGCCCAAGTGACGGAGGCTGTTAAAAGCTGCCGCCCCAAGTTATCCCTGCGTAACGCGCTAAGAGGGGAAGCTGTTTTTCAGGAGAGAAACTTCCGGCAATTGCGTGCCGCCGTCGCGAACGATGGACTGAGTGGGCTGTCAGCAGCCATTTCGCAGATCACCGACACCGCCAATCCTGCCAAAAGTTTGGAAGCCGCCTCCACCGCCGACAGACAGTTTGGGTTGAACTGGATAGATGCCTCAGAGGCCATCATTCTAAGCCGAATGTGTGCGCTGAGTGCCGCATCGGACTCGCCTCTGGCTGTGCGCCGTGTGGCTTTCGCCCAAAATGTACCGTTTGACACAGGGAAGACGATGACCGTGCTGGAATTGCTGCCGAACTTGCAGATGTCTCCTCTAAGACCAATGGCCGACTATCCAGCCCGGCTTCAGGCGCAGGAAGCAGTATTGATGGCGGGAGCTGCCGCGATGGGAGCCTGGACGAAAGACAGCGGCTTTCCCGCCGTACTGTCGACAACATTCACCGATCCTTTCACGGGCAAGCCGCTCGGCTACCGGCGTGAGGGTGTAGCTGGCTTCGTCGTCTACAGTGCCGGAGCGGACGGGACGTTCGATGGTGGAAAAGTGTGGGTAAGGATGCCGCCAGGACAGATTGCTTTTCGATACCCGGTGACAAATCGAGCCGCCGTGAAGTAGAATAAAGACAACTATGACTGACGACAAACCGATCGGCGAAATTATTGAAGCGGGGACGACCGCGTTTATCGCGCAGTGCCTCGAAGTGCCGCGCCAGATCGTCTCGCGGCTGTATGACCCGCCGCCGTTTGGGGCATTTGTGAAGCTGTGCAAGCCGGACCTCTCTCCGCAAGAAACCGCTACCGCGCCAGCGGAAATCAGCGGGGACGAAGACGATCCGTTTGCCGCGTCGGCTTCTTCTCCTGCGGGCTACTTGCCCGATACCGGCGAAGAGCTGTCGGCGGCGGTGTATGCTCTGGTCTACGGGGCGAACACATCGTCGCTGGAGCCGAACCGGCGGCCTTCTGCCCTGGGGTTTGCCGACGAGGACGAGATGCGCCGCCAGCAGCCGCAGATCTTCGAGCTGCTGCGCACGGAGTTCTCCGGCCTGCTGGTCGCCTACTCTCCCGGCGACGGCAAGCCGCTGCGCCGCCATCTGCCGCCGCGCCCGCCGCGTATCCACAGCCGGGTCTATCCGTGTACCCCCGAGGAAACGCGCCTGCTGACCGAGGATTTCTCCTTCCTGCGCGGCATCCTGCTGCCCTCCGGCGGCGCACTCGCCGGGGTGCCTTCCGATGAATTGGCGGCCGCCTGCCTGCGCCTGGCCCGGGAGTGTCACCCGGACGACGGGGCGTTCCTGCTGCGGGCCGGGAAAGCACTGGCGACCCTGCTCTCGAACGATTACGAGCGTTTGTCGGCGATATTAAGGAATGTGTTATGAGAATGAGCGATCGTGTGCGGTTGGCACGAGTGGTTGAAAACCACTCGCTAGGTGAGGCGTCCTGCGGACGTCGAATTCGGACTTCTGTCTTCCACCCGGAGGGTGCCTCACCTATCGAGTGGTTTTCAACCACTCGTGCCGGCCGCACACGATCGCTCATTCTCATAACACATTCCTTAATATTGCCGACAAACGCTCGTAGTC
>JANXNV010000017.1 GCA_025353925.1 Armatimonadota bacterium | reverse complement strand
GCCCGGTTGTTCCATAAAGCACTTCCATCAGCGGGCAGCCGTTCCCGCCGGAGGTGCGGCGCTGGGCAGGGAATTTAAGGGAGCAGGAGTTTTGGGCGGCGGCGGGGCGGGGACCGTGAGATCGACATCGTCCGTGTTATCTTGTACGGTGTCCTTGCCGCCGTTTTTGTCTTCGGGCCGAACCGCCAGTATCCCATTCGAAGGGAACTTGATGGAGAGATATTCGGCTCCCTCTTTGGTGCCGATCACTACCGGCCGGCCGCTGGGCCGCGTGTCGGCCACAAACACATCCCCCGCGCTGGTTCGGACCCGAACGGTCCCCACAAGCTGGATCGTTTCCAGCTTGCCGTTATAAAGTCCGGCATCGGCAGTCAGCGTCCGCGTCTCCGGGCCGTCTTTGGTCTGGATGACTTGTACGACTTTCAATGCCCCAGGGACACGTCCGATCTTGCGCCGGTAATCCCAGGTCATGGCCTGACAGGTCAGTGTCGCCGGGTCTTTGAACTGCCTGCGCGGCGACCCCGCCGCCGCCTGCCCTTCGCGCTTGCCCGGCTTGACTAGAAGCACGATATTGTTCTCTAATGTCGCGAGATGACGTGTAAAATCTATTTTGCCGTGCTGCCCGGTGAGGTCGTCCTGCGGGTCGTAAATATGCACCGGCCCCGCCGCCTGCGCACTAAGCAGATGCTGCTCTTTGTCCAGGAGTGCTACGGCGGCATCAGTCTTCAGCGTCGCGTCGTCCTGGCCAAACGTTACCCCCTGGCTCATCTCGACCGAGCGGGGCGCATTCAGCCACTGCGCTGCGCCGAACGCATAAGTGACAGTCTGCGGCGAAGCGGCCGCAGTGGGCTTTGGAATTGGCAGACGATCAGCGGCGTGAAGGGTAGAGGCGGAATGGGCCAGCATCAGCAGGCCGACAGCCGCACCGGGCAGCGCGGCTTTCCAGGAGACAAAAGTTTTTGCGTCAGGTCGCATAGACTCATTGTACCTTAGTGGACAGCAGCAGTGTTCCCGAGAAGCCATGACCTGAAAGATCGCCGGTGCGGGTATTCGCTGTGACATCGGTGGCAGTCGCCGTTCCAAGGCCGCCGGGGATGGTCGCCGTGACCGCCCCAGAGCTTTGCGCAGTGTTCTGCGTGGCGTTCCAGACGAGGCCGGGGCAGCTGAGGGTGGCCTGTCCGTTCCGGCTCTGAAAGATGCCTCGGACGCCCCGCGACAGCACCAACTTTCCCCCCGCACTTTGCGCCGCGGCATTTTGCGGGCCGGGACGCGTACTCGGGAGCGTGTAGATGCCGCTTCCGGCAGTAACGACCAGGCGCGGCACGGCCGCCGAGAGCGGGCCGGGGCTGACGACTTGATTGCGCAGCGAGTCCCAGTCCACTGCCTGTGACTGCAAAATCGGGTGCTCGCGGGTCAAAACTCGGGCGAGAACGCCGCCGTCCAGCTTCAGCGTCCCGGCATTCGCGGCACTGAGCGTGCCCAGAGGCGTTTGCCAGACGGCGTGAGCGGCATTGACCGATACTAGGGGATAGGTGCGCGTATCGTACAGAATGCCGTCACGGATGCCGTCGACCGTGAGCGAGCGACGATCCCGGCTGAAGGTCACCGTGCGGGCGGCCATGCGCCAGCGTCGATGCCCGCGCTCATGGCCGACCACCACCGCGTCGCCTGCCTGCAGCCCGATCTGACCCAGCCCGGACTGGGCGTATTTTTTGGACAGCACCGTCAGCGGCTCGACCCCGGAGAAGTAGCGCAGGGACCACGCGGCCAGAACGGTCAGCGCGATCCCGACGATAATCAGCACAGTGCGCGGGCTGCGTATCAGCACGTTTTAGAAGCCTTGGATGGGTGGTCCCGGAGGGGCCGTGGTGTTGCCAGTGCCTGTGCCTGTCGCCGTGCCGGTACCGGTCGCCGTGCCGGTACCGGTCGCGGTCCCACCGCTGGTGCCGCCGTCACCCGAATTACCGTTGCCGCCACCACCGCCGCAGCCTGCCAGCAGGAGGCCGAGAGCTAATCCGGCCCCGGCTAGGACGAGGCGTTTCTTGTCGAATAAAAAGGTCATCCGTACTTCCTTTCAATACAGCCCGCCGTCGGAGCGTATTGCGTATCTTTGTCTGTAGTTTCTCTATTATAAAGCAAATCGCGCGGAAGCGCAAGCGGCAAGCATACTGCTAGTTTTCAAGACAATAATTCGCGCGTTTTGGGCTAAAAAAGGAATATTTCACCTGCCGACGGCGTCTGTGAAAGGTGATCTCCTTAACTTGGCCCTCCCACTGCGTGAGGGCAGCCGCCGCAGCACTCTGGGATAGCTTCGGCGGTTCTTTTTTGCTTTTTTGTCAGGCACTCGCACAAATACTAGGGTTTAGGTGCTTCAGCCGCCTTGGATGCCTCGGCGGCTTTTGCGGCGGCATCGGCCGCCGCTTTTTCTTCGGCCGCTTTCTTTGCCGCTTCTTCCGCGGCGACTATCTTTCCGACCTCATCATGCAGCATCAGCTTCATTCCGTCCAGTGCGGCTTCGTCCAGTCCCAGAATCTTGTGCAGAACGCGCCCGGTCTTTCCGGAAACAAGAAAGATGGTCGGCAGTCGCGAAACTCCCCACTGTCGGGTTTGGTACAGCTCGTAGTCCAGCAGAACGGAGACGTTGGAGAGGCTGTGCGACGCTGCAAACTCGGCCAGCTCGGGCCGCTCGCCCTCCGTGACTGCCAGCGCGGTCCATTTCTGAGTCGGCAGATCGGCGGTCCACCCTTGCACGATGTCGACGGCCTGAACGGAAGGAGCCGAACTCGTGTCAAAAAACACGACGACCAGCAGGCCCTTGACCCGAAGCTTGGCGGTATACTGGTACAGAGAATTGGTGTCGCTCAGACCGAAGTCCTGAATTGACCGGCCGGTCCCCGCCGTGTTCGCCCCGTAAAATCGTTCCGTAAGTGCCATGCGTTCTCCTCAAAGTGTGCCATCGCAGCCGCCTGTGAAAGTTGTTGTTAAAATCGCGCCTATTATACCTGAAAATCCGGGTGCGCCGTCTTGAGCGATGCCTAATGCGAGAACTTTCCAATCCGGGTATACTGAGCCTATCTTCCGAAGAAAAATTGGGAACACGAATTTGAACAAAACACTGAAAACTCTGCTCTGGGCTGGGGCAGGTGCGGCGGCGGTCGCAGCCGCCAACAATGCCGTGTTCTCGTCGGCGAAGGCACTGGGCAATACGCTCGGGGGTGACGGTCGGTTCTGGCCGGGGCCGTATGGAGATATTTTCTACACCAAGCAGGGAGCAGGGAAGCCGGTGGTGCTGCTGCACGGCATCTACGCCGGAGCATCGGGCCAGGAATGGCGCAAAAACTTCGAAGCTTTCTCCGAAAACGCCCAGGTCTACGCCCCGGACTGGCTGGGGTTTGGCCTGTCGGACAAGCCGCGCATCAAATACACCGCCGCCCAGTATATCGAGCAGTTGGAACAGTTTTTACGCGAAGTGGTGAAGGAGCCGTGTACGCTGATCGCGTCGTCCCTGGCG
>JANXNV010000002.1 GCA_025353925.1 Armatimonadota bacterium | reverse complement strand
GTTTCGGCGTTTGTTCAGTGGGGATTCTGGGAGAAAGACTCGTGGCGTGCCGCCGAAGGCGGCGCAATCATCAAGGCCGATTGGACCCCGCGCCCGGCGCAGAAAGTCTTCGAACAGCTCGTGCTGCACGATTGGTGGACTGATGTCACGGGCAAGGCCGATACGACTGGCCGCTATCAGACCCGCGCGTTCCTCGGGACTCAGCAGGTCACGGTGACAGCCAACGGTAAATCGCAGACCGTCACCGTGCCGGTCAACGCCAACGATACCGCGAAGACGGTCGTGAGCGTGCGCCTGTAGCCGCTCTCTCTCTGCCACACTTTGTCCGGGGAAGCCTCCGGCAAGGTACAATAGGGGCATGGCGAATGTAGAATTGGATGAGACGGACAAGACTCTCCTGCGGGCCTTGTCCCGTGACGGCCGCACGGCAGCCGCCGCCCTGGCCCCGCTGGTTGGGCTGACCCGGCAGGCGGTGACGGAGCGGATGGAGCGGATGAAGCAGGAGGGGGTGATTGGCCGGTTTACGGTGAGTGTCACTCCGGAGAAGCAGGGGATCACGGTACGGGCCTTTATCGCGATCACCCTCCTGCCCGCCTGTTCGGAGAAGCAGGAGGGGCACGTGCTGCATGTTCTGGAGAAGAACTGCTGGGTGCAGGAGTGCTACCGGGTCACAGGCGACGATTACTTCCAGGTGCGTGTCACCGCCCCTGAGATCGCCGATATCCGCCAGCTCGTCCTAGACCTTCGGACGACTGGGGTGGTGCAGAGCACCCGGACTGTGCTGGCACTGGAAACACTGTTCGAAAAGAGTGCGCTGGGGTATTTGGAACCGGTGGGGGATTAAGGGGGGGGCAGCCTAGATAACTTTCACAAAAAGCCCCATGCCGAAAGGCACGGGGCTTTTATTATCTTTTCATTGCTGTTACGTGGGGCTTTGTTGGTTAGTACCGATGGTGAGCGTCAGCTAAAGCCTCGCATTGTGAGCGGTGAACTTCAGCTACGTCTTGTCCGGTCTATTCCCTCAAGACATTAGGCAAGATACTTATTTCTTTTAGCCTATCCCGCCGCAGGCCGAGGCTGGAGTGTGTCCAGAAGCGTGGAGGCCTGACGGATGTTGTCTTCTTCCAGGAGCTGGCGGAGGACGTAGGGTAGGATGCCGCCGTTGAGGTAGTAGTCGACTTCGATCGGCGTATCGATGCGC
>JANXNV010000311.1 GCA_025353925.1 Armatimonadota bacterium | reverse complement strand
CACGGACAAGATTCCCGAGTGCCGGGAGTTCATCCAGAAGAACCTGCATAACACGCTCTACCGCTTTAGCCCGGACGATTACAAGCACATCGGCGATGTCTTTAACGGCACCCACCCGGAAGACGGCTCGCCGCTGATGGTCAAGGAAGGCACACCGGACGGACACCCGCTGGCGGATCTGCCGCCGGTCGAAGCGACGGGAGTCCCCAGCTTCGATATGGGCGAGATGAAGGAGATTGCCGCCCGGCTGATGCGGAATATGTAGGGTTGCTAGGCAGGCTTGACTCTCTTGCCCCCTTCGGGCTATACTCTTTCCAATTCAGCCAGGATGAGGAAGAGTACGCGGAGCCTATTTGGAGAGAGAGGGAACACCACCGGCTGCAAGTGTTCCCGCAAATCAGCCCGCCGAAGGTCGCCCCGGAGCCGAACTCGAAAATGAGCGTCCGCCCGATGCCCCTAGCCCCAATTCTGGGGGACAGGATGGAGTCGGATGGAAAGCAAGGTGGTACCGCGCGTCGGTCACGTAACCCGTGAAGCCCTCGCGTCCTTGCGATAGGTTAAACCCTGTCGCAGTGGGCGCGGGGGCTTTTTTGGTGGTGGCAGTGTACGGAGGTGGATTATGAACGAGACAAGTTTGCAGGCTCTTCTTTCTTCCTTATGCGCTATGCCTCAGGAAGCGGAATGGATCGAATTCAAGCAGAACAACGAAGACCCACAAATGATAGGCGAGCGTATCTCTGCGCTATCAAACGCGGCTGCGCTCATGGGCAAAGACCATGCTTATTTTGTTTGGGGAATAGAGGACGGAACCCATAAAGTTGTTGGCACGACGTTTTTACCGAGAAAGGCAAAAATTGGTAATGAGGAACTGGAGTCTTGGCTTTCGCACCATCTTGTTCCTACTCCTAATTTTCGCTTTTATGAATTCGTAGCAGAGCGGAAGCGCATTGTGCTCTTGGAAATCCCATGTGCTTCGTATGCACCAATCCGCTGGAAAGAGCTCGCTTACATCCGTATCGGGACCTACACAAAAAAGCTGCTTGATCACCATGCAAAAGAGCAAGCACTCTGGCAAAAGTTTTCTCACCAAGCTTTTGAGAGTGGGATCGCGGACAGGGGGGTTGCGGATGATGCTGTGCTGTCGTTGCTGGATTTCGATGCTTATTATCGTCTAACGAAACAAAGTCTGCCAATAAGCAAAAGCGGGATTCTGGATCGTCTTGTCAGCGAAAAAATCATCAATGAGAGCACGACAAATCTTTTCGACATCACTCAATTCGGCGCGCTACTGTTTGCTCGCCGTCTGTCCGATTTCGCGACATTGGGGCGCAAGGCCGTCCGTGTCGTCGATTATACGGGCAGTAATCGGGTTAGTGGTGGGCGCGAATATATCGCGCAGTCGGGCTATGCGGTCGCGTTCGAACCATTAATTGCATATATTGGCAGCCGACTGCCTAACAACGAGCATATCACTCAAGCATTACGAGTTGAGACACAAGTTTACCCGGAGATTGCCATTCGCGAACTCGTTGCCAACGCGATTATCCACCAAGATTTAGAGATGCAGGGGGATAGCCCTTTCATCGAAATCTTCAGTGATCGTTTGGAGATTACTAATCCCGGAATACCGCTGATTAGTCCTTTGCGATTTATTGACGAGCGGGCACCGCCTCGCAATGAGGGGATTGCGACTTTCCTGCGGCGAGTCAACATCTGTGAAGAGCGGGGTAGCGGTATTGATAAAGTCATTGACGCTGTTGAAAAGTGGCAACTGCCCGCTCCTGAATTCTCGGCCACCGAGCGACACACTCGGGTAAATCTTTATGCACCGCGAACATTCCGAGAGATGAGCAGCAAAGATCGCACACGCGCTTGCTATCAACATGTCTCATTGATGTATGTTTTCAATCAGCCTGCGACGAACGCGAGCCTTCGCAAGCGGTTTTCTTTTCACGATGACGACTATAAAATTGTCTCTAAAATTATCAGCGACACAATTCAGGAGAAATTAATCAAGCCCTATGATCCTGAAAATCGTTCTCGCCGCCATGCACGTTACATTCCGTACTGGGGCTGATCCTATATCCCCCTTATATCTTATCTGGACAGTTTCTGCTATTTAACAATACTAAGTGTAGTATAAAATCTACTTTTCTAGCTACACTTAGTATTTTATAGGAACGTATAGGGGGTTGTCTTATATCCCCCTTATATCACACGGCGCAACCAATAGCGCACAATTGATCGAGAGAACCCTTATGGAAAAAGCATACGAACCTCAAGATGTCGAAGCGCGGCGGTACGCCGAGTGGGAAGCAGGCGGGTATTTTCACGCCGAGCCGGCCCCCGGCAAGCCGAAATACTCGATCGCCATTCCGCCGCCGAATGTCACCGGCACCCTGCATATGGGCCATGCCCTGAACCATGCCGTGCAGGATGCGCTGGGCCGCTGGCACCGGATGCAGGGCGATACCGTGCTGATCCTGCCGGGAATGGACCACGCGGGGATCGCGACCCAGACAGTGGTATCGCGGCAGCTCGAAAAAGAGGGACTGACCCGCTTCGACCTGGGCCGGGAGAAGTTTGTGGAGCGGGTCTGGGCCTGGAAGGAAGAGTACGGGTCGCGTATTCTGGTTCAGCTCAAGCGGCTGGGATGCAGCTACGACTGGCAGCGGCTGCGCTTTACGATGGACCCGGAGTATGTGGAGGCGGTGCTGGAAGCCTTTGTGCGTTTCTTCGATGCCGGGCTGATCTACCGGGGCAAGCGCATGGTCAACTGGTCCGTGGGGCTGCAAACGGTGATCTCGGATATCGAGGTGGAGAATATCGAGACGGACGGCTCCCTCTGGCATATCAACTATCCCTTCGCCGACGGCTCCGGGTTTGTCACGGTCGCGACGACCCGGCCAGAGACGCTGATGGGAGACACGGCGGTGGCGGTCAACCCGGCGGACCCGCGGTATAGTGACCAGATCGGTAAGATGCTGCGTCTGCCGCTGACGGACCGCGAGATTCCCCTGATCGCCGACGACTACGCCAGCATGGAGTTTGGGACGGGGGCCGTCAAGATCACGCCCGCACATGACCCAAACGACTACGAAGTGGGCCTTCGGCACAATTTAGAGCAGATCAGTGTCATCGGATTCGACGGGAAAATGACCGCAGAGGCCGGGGTACGTTACGCCGGGTGGGACCGGTTCGAGGCCCGCGACTTGATTGTCGGGGACCTGGAAGCGGCGGGTGTGCTGGAGAAGATCGAGCGGTATAAGCACTCTATCCCGCACTGCGACCGGAGCAAGACCGTGATCGAGCCGCTGCTTTCGGAGCAGTGGTTCATGAAGCAGGCGGGGACAGAGCTGGTTGCAAAATCGACTGCCATCGTGTCGGACGGCGGGATCGACTTCGCCCCGAGCCGTTATGCGAAGACGTATGTCGACTGGATGGATGGTATTCGGGACTGGGCCTTGTCCCGTCAGCTCTGGTGGGGGCACCGAATTCCCATCTATTATAAGTCCGATGGCAGCTATGTCGCCGCCCGGAACTGGGACGAGGCTGTTCAGCGGGCAGGGACGGACGAGCTGACACAAGACGAAGACGTGCTGGACACCTGGTTCTCGTCGGCCCTGTGGCCGTTTGCGACCTTGGGCTGGCCTCACCAGACTGCTGACCTGGCATACTTCTACCCGACGGACTTCCTGACGACCGCAGGCGAAATCCTACGTCTCTGGGTCGCCCGCATGGTAATGACCGGCCTGGAGTTTACGGGCGAAAAGCCGTTCTCCGATGTTTACATCCATGCCACGGTGCTGGACAAGAAAGGCCGCCGGATGCAGAAGTCCATCGGCAACGGCATCGACCCGGTGGAGATGATCGACAAGTACGGAGCCGACGCCCTGCGCTTCTCCCTGCTCCGGCTGGCGTCGAAGGGCCAGGACATCAAGTTCAGCGAAGAGCGGATCCCCGAGTCGCGCAATTTCGGCAATAAGCTTTGGAATGCGGCCCGGTTCGTGCTGCTGAACCTGGAGGAACCTAACCCCGGCGTCACCGCCGACCCTGGCGCAACCGCACCCGACTCCCCAGGAGGGAAGGATGAAGAGGCTACTCTGACTCCCCCTTCCCTCCTAGGGAAGGGGGCGGGGGGGTTAGGTTCTTCTCTTCCCGAACGCTGGATCCAGTCACGCTTGCAAAGGACCATCACGGCAGTCAATTCCGCGCTGGCAAGCTACGATATGGACGATGCCTGTGCCGCACTCTACGACTTTCAGTGGAATGAATACTGCGACTGGTTTGTCGAGCTTTCCAAACCGGCACTTCAAGGAGAAGACGGCCCGGCGAAAGAGTCCGCGCGGCGAGTGCTGCTCAGCGTTTTGGACACAACCCTGCGGCTGCTGCATCCGATCATGCCCTTTGTCACGGAAGAGATTTGGTCGAACCTGCCGGGCAAAACGGGCAGCATCTGCGTTGCCCCCTACCCTGTCGCCGACGAGTCGCTCTTAGACCCAGCGGCCGAGGCGGGCATGACACTGGTCATCGGCAGCATCACCGCCCTGCGCGGTCTGCGGGCCGAGTTCACTCCCGGCGGGCCGGAGCATGAGGCGGCCCGAGCGGCGATCTTAGCCCGCCGGTTCCGCGTGATCGTTGTTCCTGAAGGCGAGCAGGCCGTGGACACTCTCCGCGCACTTTTGCCCTCGCTTGTGTCGCTGGCACGGCTCGGCGAAGTCACACTGGCCAATGCCGCCCCGACAGACGCTAAGTATGTTTCGGTGGGAGTCGCCGGAGCTTCGTACTACGTCCCCGCAAGCGAGCTTTTGGAAGGGATCGATCCGGCCAAAGAGTCGGTGCGGCTCGTAGGGGAGATCGCCAAGCTGGATAAGGAGCTGGCGGCGGTGTCGGGTCGGCTGAACAATCCCGGCTTCGTCTCGAAAGCCGCCCCGGAGGCGGTCGAGAAGGCGCGGCAGGATGTGGCGGATCTGACGGAGCGGCGCGGGAAGCTGGAAGCGCGGCGGGGGCTGCTGTAGAAACGCGAGTCTGAAAGTTCAGGTACAATAGCGTTCATGCGTAAACTCTTCGCCGCTTCCCTGCCCCGCCCGGACTTGTTTCTTGGGGGCGTTCTGCTGCTGGCCCTCGCCCTGCGGGTCTGGGGGCTGAACTGGGGGCTGCCGTCGGCGACGCACTACTTTTCGTATCACCCGGACGAGAGCCGCGTGCTGGAAGCGTCGTCGCTGACGATGAACGTTTTCGCGGGACGCCTCCTGCCGCATTTCTACAACTACGGCTC
>JANXNV010000271.1 GCA_025353925.1 Armatimonadota bacterium | reverse complement strand
AGGGCGACTCGGATCATGGCAGCGTCTGAACCTCGACCGAAAGCACGGCGGGGAGGTCGCGAACGATCGGTGCCCAAGTGTCGCCGGAGTCGGGGGAGGCGTAGACCTGGCCGCCGGTGGTGCCGAAGTAGATGCCGCAGGAATCGAGCGTGTCGACTGCCATGGCATCGCGGAGGACATTCACATAGCAGTCGCTTTGCGGCAGGCCGTTCGTGAGTGCTTCCCACTCGTCGCCGCCGGTGCGGCTGCGGTAGACACGCAGCTTGCCCTCAGGTGGATAGTGCTCAGAGTCACTTTTAATGGGCACGACGTAAATGGTCTCCGGCTCGTGGGCGTGAACCTCGATCGGGAACCCGAAGTCGCTGGGCAGGTCTCCACTCACTTCGCGCCAGGATTCGCCGACATCGTCGCTGCGCATGATGTCCCAGTGCTTCTGCATGAAGAGCGTGTCGGGACGGTTCGGGTGCATGGCGACATGGTGGACGCAGTGGCCGACTTTGGCGGTCGGATCGGGCATCATATCCGAGTGCAGGCCCTGGTTGATCGGCTTCCAGGTCTGCCCGGCATCGTCGGAGCGAAACGCTCCGGCGGCGGAGATGGCGATGATGATGCGGTTTGGGTTGTGCGGGTCCAGAATGATCGTGTGCAGGCACATACCGCCCGCCCCCGGCTGCCAGAGAGGACCGGTGTCGTGGGTCCGCAGGCCGGAAAGCTCCGACCAGGAAAGGCCGCCGTCGCTGGAACGAAACAGAGCCGCGTCTTCCACTCCGGCATAGACCGTTTCCGGATCAATCAGGGACGGCTCCAGATGCCAGACACGCTTGAATTCCCAGGGGTGCTGGGTCCCATCATAAAACTGGTGCGTGCCGGGAACGCCGTCATAAGCGAAATTGTTTCCGACGGGTTCCCACGAAACGCCGCCGTTGTCGGACCGCTGGATTACCTGACCGAACCAGCCGCTGGACTGTGAGGCGAAGAGGCGGTTCGGGTCGACGGGCGATCCTTTGACATGATACACTTCCCATCCGCCAAAAAGCGGGCCGGTGACTTTCCACTCTTTACGATTGCCGTCTGAGGTGAGGATGAACGCGCCTTTGCGGGTACCCACGAGAACTCTTACTGTTGTCATAGTGACTCCTTCGAAGTAGTTCTTACGTCTGTGGGTACTATAGGGCATTGGACGGCGTTTGTCAAGCCGCCCGCATGACTTTTATTAACGAACCATTGACAAAAAGCTTAGCTTGTGACATAATTCACAGAGATAAAGAAAGAGAATTTTTATGCTTCCAGTCGCACAGCCGCCCACACCATTGCTCTCCGATTATCTCCCGCTGCTGGTCCTCCTGGTGGTTGCCGTGCTGCTTGCGGGAACCCTGGTTGGACTCTCCTGGATCCTCGGCCCCAAGAAGCCGTCTGCGGCAAAACTTGCCCCCTATGAGTGCGGCGTCACGCCGGTCGGCTCGGCGCGGGAACGGTTCCCAGTGAAATATTATTTGATCGCGATGCTGTTCATCGTGTTCGATATCGAGACGGTGTTCCTGTATCCCTGGGCAGTGACATTCACCCGGTGGAGCACTCATGCACTGCAAATCTTCAGCCTGATGGAAATGATTGTATTTATCGTTATCCTGTTCGTCGGGTACATTTACGTTTGGCAGAAAGGTGCTTTCGAATGGGAGTAGAACAAAATCTCGGAGTCCTGACCGTTCCGCTAAACAAAGTCGTCAACTGGGCACGCCGTAACTCAGTCTGGCCTGCAACCTTCGGCCTAGCCTGCTGCGCGATCGAGATGATGGGCAGTACGAATTCGCGCTACGACTTAGCCCGGTTTGGCTCGGAAGCCTTTCGTGCGTCGCCGCGTCAGGCAGACTTGATGATCGTTGCGGGCCGTGTCTCGAAGAAGATGGCTCCGGTCCTGCGTCAAATTTACGACCAGATGCCCGAGCCGAAGTGGGTCATTTCGATGGGTGACTGTGCTTCCTGCGGCGGCGTGTTCAATAACTACGCCATTTTGCAGGGCGTGGACCAGATCGTGCCGGTAGATATCTACGTTCCCGGCTGCCCGCCCAACCCGGATGCTTTGATTTACGCGATTAATCAATTGCAGAAAAAGATAGACCGCGAGCATTTCAGTGACCGTCGTTAATCTCGACTTTAGAGACAGGTGACTTATGGACTATGATGTACGCCTCGGCCTGACGCCGACTGACCTCCAGCTTCGAGAAATCCAGACGAAGCGGCCCGACGAATGGGTGGATCTGAACCCGGATGACTGCGTGGAGCTGCGCTTGATTCAGGAGCAGTTCCCTGGCTCGGTGGTGCAGACACGGCTGTTTCGAGGCGAGAAGACGATTATTATCCGCAAAGATAATGTGGTTGGTATCTGCATGATGCTGCGGGACAGCCCGGAGACAAATTACAATTATTTGTCCGACATCACGTGCTTTGACCGTCTCGACATTATGGATGAGGATGCCGGAGAGCTTCGCTTCGAAGTGATCTACAATCTTTATTCTCTCGGCACGTTCCAGCGGCTGCGCCTGAAGGCTCAGGTGGATGAAGACGACGCTCATATCGACACGGTGGAGATCATCTGGCCGAACGCCAATTGGAATGAGCGCGAAGTATACGATATGTTCGGCATTTCGTTCAACAACCATTCCGACCTGCGCCGTATCCTGATGCCGGACGACTGGATCGGGCATCCCCTGCGGAAAGATTTTCCGCTGGGCGGCGAAGAGATCGAATTCACGCACAATGTACGAGCACAATAGAAAGACACTCCTATGGCACTCATAGAGCGCGAGCTGACTGAAAAACCACTGGTGCAGCGAATGGGCGTTGGGATCGACGCCGAGATGGTTCAAACCGATGACGGCGACCGGATGATTGTCAACATGGGGCCGCAGCACCCATCCACGCACGGCGTTCTTCGCCTAGTCGTGGAGCTGGACGGCGAAAACGTGATGAAAGCGACGCCGCATATCGGCTACCTCCATACGGGTCTGGAAAAGACCATGGAGAACATGACCTATTATAAAGCACTCACGATTACCGACCGGGAAGATTACTTGTCAAACCTGATGAATAATCTGGCCTATTCGATGGCGGTCGAAAAACTGATCGACTGCGATATCCCGCCCCGGGCACGGCGGCTGCGGCTGATTCTCAATGAGTTGGAACGGATCGCCTCCCACCTGCTGTGGCTGGGTACGCATGCTTTAGATATCGGGGCCATGACCCTGTTTTTCTATACATGGCGTGAGCGTGATGCCATTTTGGACATGAAAGAAATGATGTCCGGTGTCCGCATGATGACTTCCTGGATCTGCCCCGGCGGCCTGCGCGGCGATATGCCGGAGGGCTGGTTCCACAAAGTCAACCGTTTCGTGGCCGATTTCCCGCGCCGCCTGGATGAGTACAACCGTCTGATCTCGAAGAATCCGATCTTTATCGAGCGACTTTCGGGGGTCGGCGTCATTTCCGCTGAAGATGCCGTGGCCTGGGGCCTCAGCGGCCCGTCTCTGCGCGGCTCCGGCGTGGCCTGGGACATTCGTAAGGCTAACCCGTATACGGGCTACGATGAAGTCGAGTTCGATGTTCCGACAGGCACTAAGGGCGATGTTTACGACCGCTTCCTCTGCCGTATGGAAGAAATGAAGCAGAGCCAGCGCATTCTGGTGCAGGCATTGAAGGACGTGCCCGGCGGCCCGGTGATGACCAGTGACCGAAAGATCGCTCCACCGCCGCGTGCCGAGCTGGACACGTCGATGGAATCGCTGATCCACCACTTTAAGCTGTTCACGGAGGGTTATCACCCGCCGATCGGTGAGGCATACGCCGCCGTCGAGAGTGCGCGAGGCGAAAAGGGCTACTACATCTACAGTGACGGATCCAATAAGCCCGCCCGCGTGAAGATCAAAGGCCCGTCGTTCAATAACCTGCAGGCACTGCCGAAGATGGCCGAAGGCCGCATGATCGCGGACGTTGTCGCCATCATCGGCTCCATCGACATCGTGCTGGGCGATATTGACCGTTAAAGAGTGCACGTTGGAAGAACCCTATGTTTACTGAAGAAGCATTGAAAAAGCTGGATGTCATCGTCCAGAAGTACCCCACCAAGAAAGCCGCCTTGCTGCCTGCCCTCTGGCTGGCACAGGAAGAGCACGACGGCTGGATTCCGCGCGAAGCAATGAAAGAGATCGCCGATGTGCTGGAGCTGGCCCCGGCGGAAGTCGAAGGGGTGGCGACGTTCTACACGATGTACAACAAGGTTCCCATCGGCAAATATCATCTGGAAGTCTGCCATAACATCGTCTGCATGGCGGTCGGAGCCGACGCTCTCATCGACCACATCGGCGAAAAGCTGGGCATCGATAAAGGGGCCACGACCGCTGACCGCAAGTTCACGCTGAACGGGGCCGAGTGCCTGGGTGCCTGTGCCAACGCACCGTGTATGATGGTGGGCGGGACCTATTACGAAGATCTGGACTTTGCGAAGACGGATAAGATTTTGGATGAGCTGGCGCGGAATTGAACATAACTTACCATGACCGAAGAAGAACTCGTCGGGATATGGATTGTTGATCCAGTTGAGAAAACTCGTGTTGCCGCTGTCGAGCATCACTTTGAGAAACACAAGTCTAAACTTGGTGCGACAAGTATTGAACAGTACGTCAGGCAAGCAGTCAGCTTTCGGGAAGAGGCCAAAAAGCGGAATGGAGTTGGCAAAGTGGTCGTGGGACGTACCCCAGGCGTTCGCAGCTGGAAAAAGTTAGGGCGGTTTATACACTTGGCACCAAATGACGAGATTGCCTCTTTTGGTGCTGTCACTCCGATAGAATAATGCCTACATATACCAGCCAAATACTCATAGACCAAATCCATGCTCTCAGCAACAAATTGGGCGGTGAGTTTCCTTACGAGGATTGCAAAATGCTTTTCGCTCAACTGCGAGAAATAGGCACAGCGCAAGCTGAGAAGAAGTATGGCGACCTGATACCTGACCTGGACGCTTATTTCTACTTAGTAGAATCACACTCTATGGGAGTTTCCAAGCTCGTTAGTTGGCCGAGCGCAGAGCTATCCATCTCACAGAAGCTGCTGAGAAGCTCATTTTTTCAGACACACACCAGGTATCGAGACATGGAATGGATGATAAACGAGATCAACACGCCTCGCTTACATCAATTGTTGACAGTAAGCAACGAACTCCGCAGCATGCTTCAAAAGCTTATTGCTGATACTATTGAAGAGAGCAAGCGTATCAATATGATGCGTCAAAAAGAATTTCTGTACGCTTAGAAAGCCAAAACTCAGATGGCAACCGAACAAGTCAAATTTCTTTTTAAGTACCGTGATGTCGAGAACTACGACGACATGGAAGTCTACTTGAAGCATGAGGGCTATAACGCTCTGCGGAAGGCCCTGACGATGGACCAGGAGGCGATCATCAATGAGATCAAGCTCTCGGGTCTGCGCGGACGGGGTGGGGCGGGGTTCCCGACCTTCATCAAGTGGAACGGTATCCCTAAGAACTGGGATCAGCCGCATTATTTGGTCATCAATGCCGATGAAGGCGAGCCGGGGACAGCCAAAGACCGGGACCTGATGAACCATATGCCGCATATGCTGGTGGAGGGGTGCATCATCGCCGCCTACGCCATCCGTGCGAAAGTCTGTTATATCTACGTTCGCGGCGAGTATATGCAGCCGGCGCGGCAGGTGGAAAAAGCGATCAAGCAGGCCTACGACAAGGGCTTTCTTGGGAAAAATATCCTAGGCAGCGGCTTTGACTTAGATATTCATGTGCATATGGGCGCGGGTTCGTATGAGTGCGGCGAAGAGACGGCCCTGATGTCGTCCTTGATGGGTGAGCGCGGGATGCCCCGGCACAAGCCCCCGGCGGCTCCGCTGCCGGTTATCAGCGGTGTTTGGAAGTCTCCGACGATTGTGAACAATGTCGAGACGATTGCGACGGCTGTCCCGATCATCAATGTCGGCGGTGCGGAGTACGGCAAGTATGGAACGGGCACGCCCGGTCAAGGCCCTGCGTCGCGCGGAACCAAGCTGGTCACGGTTTCCGGCCATGTCAACAAGCCCGGTAATATCGAGATCGTGCTGGGAACCCCTATTCGCGAGATTATCGACGACATCTGCGGCGGCATGAAAGACGGTATTCCGTTCAAGTTTATGATTCCCGGCGGGTCGTCGGTGCCGATGCTGGTGGAAGACGCTCTGGATACGCCATATGATTACGAATCCCTGGCAAAAGTCGGCTCGGCCCTCGGGTCGGGTGCTTTAATGATTTACAACCAGACAGTCAGCGTCCCGGCTATGATGACTCGTTTGATGCACTTTTACGCGCATGAATCCTGCGGCAAGTGTACACCTTGCCGCGAAGGAACGAGCTGGCTGGTCAAGATCCACGATCGGATCATGGCGGGCGGCGGTCGGTATGAGGACATTGATATCCTCAGCGACATCTGCAACAACATGATGGGCCGGTCGTTCTGTCCGCTGGCCGACGCCGCAGCGTGGCCGCTGGTCGGACCGAGCGGCACGGGCGGTGCGCTGAAGTATTTCCGTCACGAGTACGAAGAGCTGGTGCGAAACGGAATCGGCGGGCGCAAGCGGGCATTCTCGCCTTTACAGATGGCGGCGGTTTAAGGCTGACGACTATGGTCACGACGCAGGACAAAGAGTATTACGCTGACAATGGCTATGCAGTCGTTCGGGGGATGTTTTCTCCGGACGAGTGCGCGGCGTACCGTGACCATTTTATGTCCCTGCGGGCGGAAGGCTCCAAACCTGGCGATATGGTGGCGGACACGCAAAAATCAGGTGATCCGCTGAAGTCGTTCCCGCGTATGGTCCATATGCACCGCTGGGATGACAACTCACTGAAATGGGTGCTCGATCCGCGTTTGGAAGAATGCTTGACGGCGTTTCTCGGGACGGAGCCGCTGGCGGTGCAGACGATGCTGTATTTCAAGCCCGCCGGGGCGCGAGGGCAGGCACTGCACCAGGATAACTTCTATCTTCGCGCTCAGCCCGGCACCTGCATGGCGGCCTGGATGGCACTGGATGACTGCGACGAAGAAAACGGATGCATGCGGATCGTCCCCGGCAGCCATGAGTGGCCGGTGCTTTGTACGACGGAAGCGGACACCGAGGCCAGCTTCACGAACGTGACCGTGCCTTTGCCGGAAGGGATGAATGCCGTTCCGGTCACGATGAAGGCAGGCGATGTTCTGTTCTTCAACGGCTCCGTCGTGCATGGCAGCTACCCGAATGTCTCGAAAGACCGTTTCCGCCGTTCGCTGATCGGCCATTACATCGAGAGCCGCGCCGAGCGCGTCACGGAGTTTGATCAGCCGGTGCTGCGTATGGACGGCACGGCTTTTGAGATCGAGGGCGTGGAAGAGGGCGGACCGTGCGGCGTTTGGGTTGACCACTGCGGCAAAAGCGAGATTGAGCTAGTCGGCCAGCAGGCCGTCTCCGTCGGCCATGAGTAGCGATGTGAGGGCAAAGCGATGAAATCAGATTACCAGTATGTCGTGAACACTGAGGGCGAAACCACAGGCGTGCTTTTGTCCCCTAAAGCATTCGAGGCGTATGAGGAGTATGTAATAGATCAAGCAATTGCTCAAGCGGCGCGAGATAGCAAGGGTGAACCGGGCCGTCCTTTAGACGAATTTCTCGCAGAACTGCGCCACGAAGGCGCGATTGATGTATAGGGTCATTCTCTCGGCCCGCATTGAGAAATCTTTGCGGTCGCTGGACAGAAGTTTGAGAAACCGCATCTTGTCGGCACTCATCGCACTCGCAACAGATCCACGGCCACCGGGCTGCATCAAGATCAAAAGTGAAGATGGAGTATGGCGTATCCGGGTTGGGGATTACCGGACTGGCTATGTGATTGACGATGCGGCAATAACAGTCACAATTGTCCGCATTGGAAATCGAAGCGACTTCTACGATTAAGATTTTAGACCTTCGGCAGAATTAGAGTACAAGAGTAACACGTATGGCGGAAATATCGACAGCGACGACAATCGCACCGGCACAGGGGAATACTTCCGCTTTGCCGCCTGTTGAGATGGTCAATTTAAGTATCGACGGCAGGCCGGTCTCGGTTCCGAAGGGGACACTGGTGATTACGGCGGCATTCCAGGCGGGGGCGGATGTTCCGTACTTTTGTCACCACCCGCGGCTGAAGCCTGCCGGTGCGTGCCGAATGTGCCTGGTCAAGATCGAGAAGATGAACAAGATTCAGACCGCCTGCACTGTCCCCGTAGCGGAAGGCATGGTCGTGGATACGGTTTCACCGGAAGTCAAACAGGCCCAGAACGGTATTTTAGAGTTCCTGCTGATTAACCATCCGTTGGACTGCCCGGTGTGCGACCGTGGCGGCGAGTGCCCGCTGCAAAATATGGTCTTTCAGTACGGGGCAGGGGTCACGCGGTTCATTGATGAGAAGCGGCACTTTCCGAAGGCTGTTCCGATCTCGGAGTACGTGGTCTTGGACCGTGAGCGATGCATACAGTGCGCCCGCTGCACACGCTTTACGGAAGAGATTTCCGGCGACGGCGAGCTGGCGATTGAGAACCGCGGCAATGCGTCCATTATCTCTCCGTTCTCACCCGATGGCTTCAAGAGCAAGTTCAGCGGCAACACGATTGAGCTTTGTCCGGTCGGGGCACTGACTTCACGCACGTATCGGTTCGCGGCTCGGCCCTGGGAATTTACGTCTCAGGACTCCATCTGCACCATGTGCGGCGTCGGATGCAATGTCGCAGTACAGACCCGTAATGGTGAGCTGATGCGTGTCAATGCCCGGCTCAATGAAGATGTCAACGAGGAGTGGACCTGTGACAAGGGTAAGTTCGAGCAGTACTGGGTCAACAGCACGGACCGAATCAAGGAGCCGCTGCAGCGGTATGCCTCGCAGCTTCGCGGCGTGACCTGGGACGATGCGATGAAGGCTTCAGCCAACGCGCTCAAAGATGCCGCCGCGACCAATCCAAACAGCGTGGCAGGGATCGGATCGACGCGGGCTTCGAATGAAGACCTGTACTTGTTCCAGCGGCTTTTTCGGAGCGTACTTGGCACGAACAATATTGATCACCGGATGTTCCCTTTTCCCATTATTCCGATGCAGACCAGCATCGCGGAAGTCGGGTTGGCGAAAAAGATTGTGGCGATTGGCACCCAGGTAGATGATGACCTTCCAGTGCTCTGGCTGCGCGTTTATAAAGCCATCTCGAAAAACGGAGCCGAATACTTCCGAAACGATGATGCTCACTCGCCTGAAGTCGCCGAAGCGATTGCTGCGGGCGCGGATACCGTCGTGCTGGCCTGGTACGGCCTGCCGAGCGCGGATATTGAGTTCCTGAAGTCCGCCTGTGCGGCCTCGGGTGCAAAGCTGAACGTCCTGCTGCCTGACAACAACTCCTGGGGCGCGATTCAGATGGGTGTCCTGCCGGACCGTCTGCCCGCCCTGCATTCCGTGGGCAACGGCGCGACCCCGAGATTCGAGTCTCTGTGGGGAGCACCACTTCCCGCTGAGCCGGGTCTGGATACGCGCGGCATTCTCGAGGGCTGTGTCAGCGGCTCTATCAAAGCCCTATACATTATGGGGAGTGACCCGATGACGACATTCGCGGACAAAGATTTGGCGCGTTCCGCACTCGAAAAAGTGCCATTCTTGATCGTGCAGGATATGTTCATGACGGAGACGGGAAAGCTGGCGAGCGTCTTCCTGCCCACTTGTTCGTTTATCGAAAAAGATGGCTCGTTTACCAATATCGAAGGGCGCGTTCAGAAGTTTAAGAAAGCGGTCGAGCCGCGCGGACAGAGCAAGGCTGACTGGCAAATTGTCGCCGAGCTGGCCTCTCGCCTCGGCAAGCCGGTCCCTTACTTCTCGCCGCGCGATGTGGCCCGTGAGATCACAAAGGCAACTGCCCAATGACATTGCATGAGTTTTTCAATTACTTTTTGTTTGTTCGTGATGTCCCCCCGCAATACTGGTGGATTGAGACCGCTCGAGTCGTCGCCCGTGTGCTGATGGGTGTCTTCGGTATTCTACTGGCCGTGCCGCCCCTGGTCTGGTGGGAACGGCGTCTGCTGGGATGGATGCAGCAGCGTCAGGGGCCAAACCGCGTCGGGCCATTCGGCCTGCTGCAGACTATCGCCGACGGCGTAAAGCTGCTCTTCAAAGAGGATATGAACCCGACCAACGTGGACAAAGTGCTGTTCATCATGGCACCCATGATCTTCTTAATCCCGTCTTTGGTCACCGCTGCCGTGATTCCCTGGGGTCCCAGTTACACTTGGGGAGCCGTCGCGCCGAATGTCAATGTCGGTGTCCTGTATATGCTGGCCTGGGGTTCCCTGGCGGTGTATGGAGTGGTACTGGCGGGCTGGTCGTCTAACAATAAGTACTCGCTGCTCGGCGGCCTGCGGTCGTCGGCCCAGATGATCTCGTACGAGCTGGGAATGGGCCTTGCGATCGTCTCAGTCGTGCTGCTCTCGGGCAGCCTGAGTTTGCAGGACATTGTGAGCAATCAGGGCTACTACCCGATTACAGCGCAGCTCACTCACTATGGCATTGCATTTCCGGCCTGGAACGTGTTTAAGTTCTTCCCGCTCGGCTTTATCGCGACCTTGATTTACATGGTTTCGATGCTGGCGGAGACGAACCGTGCCCCGTTTGACCTGCCGGAAGCGGAGACGGAGCTGGTCGCCGGGTACCACACAGAGTACACGTCGATGAAGTTTGCGACGTTCTTCCTGGGTGAGTACGCGAACATGATTGTTGTCAGTGCGATCTGCACGACACTCTTCTTCGGCGGATTCCACGCACCGATCCCGTGGCTGGAGCAGCTTCCGCAGGGCATCGTCAATGTCTACAAGTTCAATGCGGCGGGCCTGCGGGACATCAGTCATTGGGGTATCCCATGGGCAACAATGGTCGTGAACTCTTTGCTGCCGCTAGTCTGGTTCACACTGAAGGTGCTGGGCTTCCTGTACTTCTTCATCTGGATACGTGCCACGATGCCGCGCCTGCGCTACGATATGCTGATGAAGTTCGGCTGGCAGGGTCTGCTGCCGATCGCGCTGGTGAACATCCTGCTGCTGGCGGTGGGCATCGCGCTGAATTACGGGATCGCACTGGCGGCCTGGGCAGTGATTTTCAGCATCAGCTTGATCTTCTTTGCGAAGAGCAAGCCTGCCCAATTATTTACGACCAATTCGCGACGCGCGGAAACGATCAAGCTGAGTTCGGGGACCGTACCCTACCGCACCGTGGCCGAGAATCCGGGCCACGGAGTCCAAACAATTCCGCCCACCTCACCGGGCGAGTCGGTAGCGGAAGCGCTGCTGGCGATGAGTAAGAAAGGTTAAGCTCCATGAGTCTCATGGATGATATTAAGGCCCTCGCCGCTGAGGTTCGGGCACCGCTGACGGGGATGGGAATTACGCAGGGCGCGTCCCATCAGGCCCGTGTGACAATTCAGTACCCGGAGGTGCGCCGCCCGATGCCGCGCCGGTCCCGCTGGCGCCATGTGCTGAACCGCTACGAGAACGGTCTCGAGAAGTGCATCGGCTGTTCGCTGTGTGCGGGTGCCTGTCCGGCCAACGCGATTTTGGTGGTCGCTGCCGAAAACACGGAAGAAAACCGCCGTTCGCCGGGTGAGCGTTACGCCGCCCAGTACGAAATCAACATGCTTCGCTGCATCTTTTGCGGCTACTGCGAAGAAGCCTGTCCGACGCAGGCGGTCCAGCTCAAGGACATCTGCGAGCTGGCGGACGATAACCGGAAAGATCTCATCTACACGAAAGAGATGATGCTGGTCGCGGACCCGGCGGCTTAGGAGCCTTATGACTGGACAACTTTTATTTTTCGCGTTCCTCGCCGCAGTCACCATCGTCTGCGGCATTGCGATGATTCTGGCGGATAACCCGGTACGCAGTGCGCTTTATCTGGTGCTGGTGCTTTTCAGCGTTGCACTGCTGTTTCTGACGCTCCATGCGGTGTTTATTGCGGCGGTGCAGATCATTGTTTATGCCGGGGCGATTATGGTGCTGTTTATCTTCGTGATCATGCTGCTGAATCTCGGGACTCCCGAGCGGATTGTCGACCGTCTGAAGCCGCAGCAGGCGTTGGGTCCGGTGTTAGGCGTCGTATTTGTGATCCTGCTGGCCTTTATCATCTCCAGCCTGCCGACGGGCAAGCAGCCGCCGCTCTCGAACACTCTCACCGGCCCCTTCGAGATTGGGATGAGCCTCTTCACTGCGAACTGGATATTTCCCTTCGAAATCGTCTCCATTCTTTTGCTGGTCGCCGCCGTTGGTGCGGTCATGCTGGCAAAGAAGAGGATTTAACCCATGCCTATCCCTCTGGACTATTATCTGATACTGAGTGCCGCGCTGTTTACCATCGGTGTGGTTGGAGTGCTGATCAAGCGCAACCCGATTGTCATCTTCATGTGTGTTGAGCTGATGCTGAACGCCGTCAACCTGACCTTTGTCGCCTTCTCGCGCTACCACAACGACATTGGCGGCCAGATGATGGTTATCTTCGTGATGGCGGTCGCCGCCGCCGAAGTTGCCGTTGGCCTCGGGATCCTCGTCTCGATCTTCCGGAACCGTGCCTCGATCAACGTCGACGAAATTGATTTGATGAAGGGGTAGACCCCCTCACCCCCGGACCTTAACGGGGGAGTTTTTTGGAGCGACCATGCCGCATTCTGACCCGACTTTACTTTACGCCTGGCTCATCCCGCTCTTTCCGCTGGTAGGCTTTCTCATCAACGGTTTTCTTAGCCCCGTGGCTGGAAAACCGCTGCCGAAAGCATTGGCCGGAGGGCTGGCGACACTCGCCGTCTTCGCCTCGTTTGCTGTGGCCGTGATGCTGTTTCTGCACGTGACCGCCACCGATGCCGTGCACAAGCAGGCGACGGTGTTCCTCGCGCCCTGGCTGCACGTGCCGTCGATCACCACCGAAGGAGTCCATGGCTTCACCGTGAACTTCGAGATGCTGATCGATCCGCTCTCCGTGCTGATGATGCTCATCATCACCGGGGTCGGTGGCCTGATTCATCTTTACTCGATGGGCTACATGGCGGCGGACAAGGGATACCAGCGGTTTTTCACCTACCTCAACCTCTTCATCTTCTTCATGCTGCTGCTGGTGACGAGCAACAACCTGCTGATGTTGTTTATCGGCTGGGAGGGCGTGGGCCTCTGTTCGTATTTGCTCATCGGCTTCTTCTATGAGAAGAAGTCGGCGGGGGACGCGGCAAAGAAAGCATTTATTGTCAACCGAATCGGCGATGTCGGCGTCTTGATCGGCATGTTCTTTCTGTTCCACTACTTCGGGACACTGGACTTTATCACCGGACACAGCGGCATCACAGGCATGACGGAGGCGGCTCCGGCCCTGGTGGCGGCGGCCTCGACCACGGTGGTCACGACGATGCTGCTCATGATCTTCCTGGGCTGCACGGGTAAGTCGGCGCAGATACCGCTGTACACCTGGCTGCCGGATGCGATGGAGGGACCGACCCCCGTTTCGGCACTAATCCATGCGGCGACGATGGTGACGGCAGGGATTTACCTGCTCTCGCGCATGCATTCGCTGTTTATCCTCTCGGATGTGGCAATGGTGACAATCGCCGTCACGGGGATCGCCACGGCTTTGTTCGCCGCAACGATTGGCCTGATGCAAAACGACATCAAGCGGGTTCTGGCCTATTCCACGGTCTCTCAGCTTGGCTATATGTTTGCCGCCTGCGGGGCGGGGGTCTTCGCGGCGGGCATGTTTCATGTGATGACCCATGCGTTCTTCAAAGCCTGCCTGTTCCTCGGCTCCGGCTCGGTCATCCATGCAGTGGAGCATGCGATGCATGCGGCCCATGACAACGCCCACTCTTCGGCGGCACATGCTGAGCATGGAGACAGTCTAGACGAGAAAAGCAGCGGCACGGCTGGCCCCGACCCGAACGATCCGCAGGATATGCGAAACATGGGCGGCCTCTTTTCGCGGATTAAAGTCACCGCAGTGTGTATGATCGTGGCGACGGCGGCCATCTGCGGCATCTGGCCCTTTGCCGGATATTACAGCAAAGACGAGATACTTTTCCGCGATTGGCAAACCATGGTGCATGGCGACTGGCTGTTCTGGGGCGTCGGCTTTTTCACGGCCCTGCTGACGGCGTTCTACATGGTGCGCATGGTGATGAAGACGTTCTTTGGGGCACCGCGCACCGATGCCGCCAAGAACGCACATGAGTCCGGACCGGCGATGCTGATCCCTATCGGCATTCTCGCAGTCCTATCTCTGATTGCGGGATGGCCGATTTTGCCGCTGAACTTCGATAAGTTCAGTGAGTTTCTGGCACCTTCGGTCGGCGAGACGGCGATTTCTCACCCGTTGATCGAGTCGGAGCTTGGTCTTGGAACGCTGGCGGCGATTGCTCTGGTGATCGTCTACTGCATCTTCCGCTACCGCTCGACGAAGAACAATGAGCTGATGGCTTCGGATGCGCGGGCGAATCGGACGTTCCTCAGCCCCGGCTGGCTCAACTGGGCAATCTTGAACAAGTATTTCGTCGATGAGGCTTACAATTTCTGGTTCGTGCGTCAAGGCAAGATCTTTTCACAGTGGCTTTGGCGCAAGTTTGACCTCGAAGGCGTAGACGGTATCGTCAACGGGGTAGGGGCGTTGACCGCCTGGTCGGGGCAGCGGGTGCGCCGCTTCCAGAACGGCTATGTACGCTCGTATGCATTCTCGATGGTGGTGGGAATTCTTCTCGTTTTAATCGGCTGCCTGGTCGGGATTGGGCGCAAGTAGAAAAATATGTTTGAATTTCATGGTTTGCTTACGCTGATCGTTTTCCTGCCGGCAGCCTTCGCGCTGCTGGCCGCGCTCCTGCCTAAGACGAATGTCAAGGCGATTCAGGGCATGGCTCTGGTCGGAACACTGGTGGTGCTGGCGGTATCGATTTTCCTGTACGCGCAGTACACGCCAAATAGCCCGCATCAGTTCCAGTTGATCGACAAGACCCCATGGATCTCGTCACTGCACATCAATTACTTTCTGGGCATGGACGGCATTTCGCTGCTAATGGTGCTAATGACCACGGTGATTTTCCCGTTCGTCGTCGGAGTCTCGTTCAAGGAGATTACGCAGCGGACGCGCGAGTATTACTGCTGGGTGCTGGTAATGGAGACGGCCATTCTGGGCGTCTTTCTTTCGCTCAACCTGGTGCTGTACTATATCTTCTGGGAAGGCATGCTGATTCCGATGTATTTCATCATCGGCATCTGGGGCGGACCTAAGAGGATCTACGCCACGGTCAAATTCTTTCTCTACACGATGATCGGCTCGATGGTCATGCTGGTTTCGATCATGGCCCTATATTTCCTGGCTGGATCGACGACCTTCGACCTGCCGGAGCTGCAGAAACACGTGTCAATCGGCGGGATGTTTTCCGGCAAGCAGGCAACGGATATTTTGCTTTTCCTGGGCTTTTTTCTGGCGTTCGGCATTAAGGCCCCGGTGTTCCCCTTCCATAGCTGGGTTCCGGACGCGTATGCCGAGGCACCGACAGGGGGAACGATTATTCTGGTCGCCCTGAAGATGGGTCTGTACGGCTTTATCCGCTTCTGTCTGCCGCTGTTTCCCTTTGCGGTAAAAGCCTGTGCGCCGGTCATCATTGCACTGGCGGTGATCGGGATTATTTATGCGGCCTTTGTCGCGGCGATGCAGACGGACCTGAAGCGGCTGATCGCTTACTCGTCGATCTCGCACATCGGCGTGATCATGCTGGGCATCTTTGCCCTGACAAGTCTTGGTCTCACCGGGGCGGTCGTGCAGATGGTCAGTCATACGCTGACGACGGGGGCCTTATTTATTCTTGTCGGTGCGCTCTATGCCCGCCGGCAGTCTTACAAGATCGCTGATTACGGAGGGCTGATGGCGGTCATGCCGATGTTTACCGTTGTGTTTTTAATCGCGACACTGTCGTCGGTGGCACTGCCGCTGACCAGCGGCTTCACCGGTGAGATTTTGCTGCTGATGGGATCGTTCCAGACAAACCCCTGGGCAACGGGATTTGCAACCACGGCGGCGATCTGGTCGGTCGTTTACATGCTCTGGATGTTCCAGCGCGTTATGTACGGCAAGCTGGATAAAGACGAGAACCGCAGCCTCCCGGATATGACGCGCGGTGAGAAGCTGGCACTGTTCCCGCTGGTGCTTTTGATTTTCGCCCTGGGTATCTATCCGACGCCGCTGATACTCGATAAGGTCAATCCCACAGTCAACACGGTGATGTCGCAGACCGCGCCGAAATACAACGATCCCTTTGCCGCACCGCCAATCTCGACCCCGAAACTTGCCGCTGTCGCCATGCAGCCGAGAGGCCAGAAATAATGCTCCCTGTCACGTTCTCTGATGTTTTCGCCGTCTCTCCGCTGCTGATTGTGGTGATCACGGCCATGGTCGTGCTGATGGTCGATTTGGCCCTGCCGCGCGACCGAAAAAGCGCCTGTGTCGGCGTTTCCCTCTTCGGCCTGGTGCTGGCTGCGGCGGCCTGCGGCCTACTCTGGCGGGCGCAAAAAGAAGCTTTCAACGGCACGGTTATCGCGGATGATTTCGCGCTGGCGTTTCAGCTGATTTTGATTATCGTGACTGCGCTCTCGGTTTTGCTGTCTGAAAAGTATATCCAGCAGAAGGGGATAAACTACGGCGAGTACTACGCGCTGATGCTTTTTTCCGCGTCCGGGGCAATGCTGATGGCGACTTCGCGAGAGCTGATCACGATTTTCATCGGCCTGGAAGTTCTGTCGATCGCGCTGTATGTCCTATCCGGGTTTGCCCGCACGGAGGCTCGCTCGGAAGAGTCGGCGATGAAGTATTTCCTGCTGGGGGCGTTCTCGTCGGGCTTCTTTTTGTATGGGATCGCGCTGGTCTACGGCGGGGCAGGGACGACGCGGCTCGACACTTTAACCGCGCTTCCGGTAGCGACGCTGCTTTCACCCTATTCGGTGTCAGGATTTGCGCTGCTGATTGTCGGCTTGGGCTTTAAAGCGGCTATCGTGCCTTTCCATTCCTGGACCCCGGACGTTTACGAGGGTGCTCCCACCTCCGTGACGGCGTTCATGTCGGCAGGTGCGAAGGCCGGAGCATTTGCGGCACTGATCCGCGTCGCTATTGTTCTGCTGCCCCTCTCAGCAGTCTTTAACGATGTGTTCTGGGCATTGGCGATCCTGACGATGGTAGTAGGGAACGTCGTCGCAATCGTGCAGACAAATATCAAGCGGATGCTGGCCTATTCGAGTATCGCGCACGCAGGCTATATTCTGGTCGGGCTGATCGCGCAGAACTCTGACGGTCACGCAGGCATTCTGTTCTACATACTCGCCTACACGTTTATGAACCTGGGGGCCTTCGGCGTTTTGATCCTGCTGGCACGGCGGGGTCAGGAGCTGAACAGCATCGAAGATTTGCAGGGTCTGGCGCAGTCGCAGCCATGGGCGGCGGCACTCATGGGCCTGTTCATGTTCTCGCTGGCGGGTATCCCGCCGACGGCAGGCTTCATGGGTAAGTTTTACGTCTTTATCGGGATCGTGAAAGCGGCCCAGACGGCGCAGAACTCCAGCCTGTTTTACAGCCTCGCGATTATCGGGCTGGTCGCCAGTGTGATCGGGGCAGCATATTACCTGCGGATTGTTTACACGATGTACTTCATGCCCGCGAAGCGCGAGTACCCGGCGGATGTCTGGGGATTCTCCCCGGGAGCCAATTTCGCTCTGATAGTCTCGGCAATCCTGACGCTGGGGCTTGGTATTCTGCCTTCAGGGCTTTACAAGACAGCAGTCCTTGCCGCTGGATCACTGGACCGGCCAGCCGCGATTTCCCGGCAGGCCGTGACACCCGCCGTACCGGCGGTGCCGACACCAATTGAGCGGGCGAGTATTCACTAGGAAAAAGCCCCCAACCCGGTCACGGGTTGGGGGCTTTTCTGCTATGTCGGTGACTTGTGCAGATGCACCATTTTCCAAATCCCCTCAAGCTTCACAAAAACGCGTGTCTCGTTCATCGTGGCGAACTGAGGCGGCAAGCTCTCTGACCCAAACGATGTCTTCAGCAGTGTGTAGTTGACAATCGCCGTGTCCCCGTAAATCTGCACACGCGGGGTCAGCATATCCAGGCGGCCTGCAGTGCCATTGCCGCCGCCTTCGATCAACTTCAAGTGAAATTCTAAGCCGTCGATCCGCTGGGGCGCGATATACCACTCGCAGGACGACATATCCTCCGCACTGTGGCGGCGATGCACCTCCGGATCCCCGGTGTACATGGCATTGAGCATTTGCCGGGTGATCTCAAGCACTTCCGCCTCCGCCGCTTCCACTTCCGCATTTTCCATTTCTTTACTCCTTACGACAGCACTTCGCCGTCGACTGTTGTCTTTCCTCTCGCCTCGTGCTATACTAAGTCATCAACTTTGGAGGCAGTCGTATGTCTGGACAGCAGTTTGTATCCCTGAACGGGGCTTTGGTAAAAAAAGAAGAGGCAGTCATTCCGTTCTACGACCACGGTCTGCTTTACGGCGATGGTTTGTTTGAGGGCATTCGGGTCTACAACGGTTTAGTGTTTAAGCTGGATGAGCATGTCGCACGGCTCTATTATTCGGCGAAGGCACTGAATATCAACCTCCCGGCACCGCCTCAGGCGACACGCGAGACGATTTTGGAGACAGTCCGCGCCAACGGACATCGGGATGGTTATATTCGTGTCACGGTCACGCGTGGGACAGGCCTGGGTCTCGATCCGAAGCACATCAAAGGGGAGGCTAATGTCTATATCTCTTGCGAGCAGCTTGCGCTGTACCCCCCGGAGATGTATGAGGACGGCTTGATTGTCGCCACGGTGTCGACGCGCCTGCCGTCGCCGGATGTCATCGACCCGCGGGTCAAGTGTACCGGGAAGTATATCAATAATATCATGGCGAAGGCCGAAGCGAACCGCTCCGGGGCAGGGGAAGGGCTGATGCTGACCCGGGAGGGCTATGTCGGAGAGGCAACAGGAGACAATATCTTCCTGGTCAAAGGCGGACAGCTTTTGACGCCTCCGGCCACAATCGGGATTTTGCAGGGTATCACGCGCGACACGGTCATCATGCTGGCCCAAGCGGCGGGTATCTCCGTCTCCGAGCCGATCATGACGCAGTACGATGTCTACAATGCCGATGAGGTATTCCTGACTGGGACTGCCGCCGAAGTGATTCCTGCCGTCGAGTTCGATGGACGATTGATCGGTGACGGTAAGCCCGGACCGATGACGCGGCAGCTCATGGCGGCGTTCCGCGAGCATACACGGACGACGGGCGTACCCGCTTTTTAGTGCAATTTAGTCTGGGGAAGCGAAGCCTTTTTCGGGTAAAATGGTGTTATAAGTTATGGATAACAAAGAAAATCAGCATAAGAAGCTTTGCCTCTTCCAGTGGGTTTTTGTCCTCCTGATGGGACTGCTTGGGGCGGCGATCGGCGCGGCCGGAGTCTTCTCATCGACAGGACAGCCCGGCGGCTACCGAGAGATTGGGGCTGGCTTGATGATTGCGCTCAC
>JANXNV010000255.1 GCA_025353925.1 Armatimonadota bacterium | reverse complement strand
GTCATCGGGACATCTATAAACACCCGTGCTTTTCACGAACTGATAAACCTACCCGCCCCATCCGGCACCATCTTGATTGCTGCCATTCTGCGGGAACAGCTCGTCGTAGTCCTGGCAATACTGGGTGACCGCCAGCGAGAGCTGCTTGAAGTTGCTTTGGCAGGATGCGCGGCGTGCGTTCTCACGGACCTTTTGGAAAACGGGGAATAAACTACACGTCGCAGCAAGCTGCGCGGTATTGCACGCCTCACGCAGACGTGCAGGGCGGCACGGGGCTTAGAACAGTTCCATCTGTTGCACGTGCAGAGTCTTGTAGTCCCTGTCCGTGCCTTGCTCCTGAACATACAGGCGGATCGCTTCTTCGCTGCCGTGACGCCCCACCGTGTTGATGAAGAAGCCGCTGGACCAGAACGACCCGCCCCAGAGCTGCTTCTTGACCGAGGGCGCACGGCGGAAAATCTCGCGTGCCGTAATGCTCTTGACCATCTGCACGATCCGCGACGGACTCAAGACCGGAACCGATTGCATCAGGAAATGAACATGATCCAGAATATGAACATGATCGCGGTCCGTGCCGATCTCAAGAAACTCGATTTCATAGCGGGCGGCAATCTCAAGGCAGACTTCTTTGAGAACTTCGTCCACCCGGCTGTCGAAAACCACCCGGCGGTATTTGGCCGGGCAGACCGCATGATACAGCAGAACCGAGACGTTGTGGCTCTTGTGAATATAGGTACTCATGGCTCACAATAGCATGGAAACTCCCGGCGAAGCAAGCTTCGGGGTATTAAACCCCTACCGAATAAATTCAAACTATTTCGCGTAAGTTTGATTTTGGAACTTTTGCCCCGGCCCATTTGTTTTTACTGGTGGGTGCAATGTTTCCAGGAGCCGGTGTCATGTCAGAAAAAACCGATTACGATCAGAATAACGCCGAAGATTCGGTGCCGGTCGCAGACGCTGCAAAGCCAGAGGAGTTCGTCGTTTCTCGCCGAACACTCAAAGCGCAGACGCGCCGGGACTTCCTGCTGTACGGGGCGGGGATGGCTTTGGCGGCGTTCGGCTTCGCCTGGCTGCTGCCGGATGAGACTCGCGGGCGGATTGGCCTAAAGCCGATTGCGGCGACGGCACGCAAGGAGCGGCTGCTGAGCAAAGTGCTGACATTCGATGATGATGTCGCCGAGGCCCTGTATTCGCCGAACCGAATCGTGCCGACCTATTCCCTCTCAGAGGCTGCCCGGGAGCTGCGCAACAACTACGATGGGCAGACGCCTGACCCGGAGTATATCCCTGACTGGGAGATGACTGTGGTCGGGCTGGCGTCGGGCCGGATCGAGAAGTTCACGGCGGCGGACATGGGCAGGCTGACGGCAGAGTTCGGCGGACGCCAGGATCAGGTGACGCGGCTGGTGTGCGTGGAAGGCTGGAGCCAG
>JANXNV010000253.1 GCA_025353925.1 Armatimonadota bacterium | reverse complement strand
GTCATCGGGACATCTATAAACACCCGTGCTTTTCACGAACTGATAAACCTACCCGCCCCATCCGGCACCATCTTGATTGCTGCCATTCTGCGGGAACAGCTCGTCGTAGTCCTGGCAATACTGGGTGACCGCCAGCGAGAGTTGCTTGAGGTTGCTTTGGCAGGATGCGCGGCGTGCGTTCTCACGGACCTTTTGGAAGACGGGGAATAAAATAGCTGCGAGTATCGCGATAATGGCGATTACGACGAGTAGCTCGATCAATGTAAAACCAGTGCGGCGTTTCATGATGTATCTCCTGAAGAATATCGGCGTAGAACTCAATAACTCTCTGAAGTATACAACTGAATCGCACTGCTGTCAAGCATCTTAAGCAAAAAACCTAAGACTCCGGCAGAACGCGCCGACCTGTCGACGCACGGGGGATCATCTGGGCACGCAGGCGCACTTGGAGGCCGCCGTCATTACCGCCGATGTGCTCGAGCAGAAGGCGGGCGGCTTCGCGGGCCATGCCCTGCATGGGGGGGCGCAGACTGGTCAGCCCCTGAGCGCGGGCGTCAGGATCGTCGTCGAACCCGAGGATTCCAAAGTCCCGTCCGGCCTTCAGGCCATGCTCCGCCGCCGCCTCCATGACCCCGAGGGCGACACCGTCACTGATCCCGATAATGCCGCCGCTCGGTTTCCACCCAGAATTCAGGGCCGCTATTGTTGTCTCGTAACCGTAAGCCCGTGGATCGGACATACGGTCCCAGGTGTCACCATTTCCCAGTAAAAGCTGCAGCGGGGCCGGTGCCTGCGCCAGAAACGCCGGGGCATGGGCGAGAGCGTCCTGGACACCGGCGATGCGCTCCGAGACCCAGGTGGACGTGAAGGGCGCGACCACGGTCAGGTCTCTCCATCCGCGCTCCGCCAGATGCTGGGCCGCTTGATAGCCGCCGCTGCGGTTGTCGTAAAAGACATGGGGGAAGGGCAGGGCCAGCTCACCCGCCAGGATGCAGACGGTCGGCAAGGCTCCAAGCTTCATTCGGCTCATCTCCGTCGCGATGAGTGCCATATCCATATCCAGACAAAGCACGACCAGAGCACTCAAATTGCTCTCGAGAATAGCCTCCGCCGCCTCGGCAAGGCTGCGCGAGGGACCGGCGGCATCCGGCATGCGATTCACAACAGTCGTCGAAAAGCCCTGCTGGGAAAGCACCTGCTCCAGCTCATGCAGGATAAAGTATTCCTGGCCTTCGTCGCGCGTCAGGGAAGCGATGATGCCGATAGACCCCGTGCGGATCGGAACCAATGGCGCCGTACGGTCCAGCCCCTCCGGCCTCAGTCGGAGCGGGCCGCGCCGCGCTGTCTGCGTTTCCGGAATCTCCTGCTCCAGAGGCTTGCCCGATAGGCGCAGAACGAATGTCCCGCGCCGGTCATCAGCCCGCAGGGTTCCATCAGCCAGCAGCGGCCCGATCGCCCGGTCCAGCGTCACCAGCGACACGGAGTATTGCCGCGCCAGGGCACGCCGACTCGGCAGCATGGCCCCGATGGACCAGTTCCCTTCGCCGACCTGCTCCCGCAGGGCAAGCTCGATCCTCTTGTATTCGGCGATGCCGGTCTTTTTCGTCGGCATTCCGCTGTTTTTCGTCGGGGTCAGTATTTTGAGGCCGTCCATCTTTGTCCTTAATCGTTTGTCCTAAGTCGCCGTGTTTATCAAGTATACAACTGTGTTACTTATAAGTCAAGAGCCAACGCGGAAAGTGCCGGGCAGCAGCTGCTTTGTTTCGGGGTCGGCGATCAAGGCCACCCATTCGGCGTCCCGGCCCGGCAGCGGACGGCGGATCGCCGCCAGCAGTGTGTGACTGCCCGCACTTAAAGCCAGTTTCGTGGTCTGATCGGAAGGGCAGCGGTGCGGCGAAGGGGCCATGACTCCGCCCTCGCGTCCAAACGCGTAAGTCCCGTCGATCCAGACCCGGCAGGTCTCCCGGGTGTTAAACATCACGTCGACTTCACGGGCGATTGGCAGAGTGAATGTCAGGCGCAGCAGCAGAACCTCTCCGGCGAACTCCGCACGCGGGAGTTTGGCGAATGTCCCCGGCAGCCGCCGCCGTGTATGCGTGTCCGGCATCGATGGAGCACTGGGTCCCGTCTCGGGCAGTGCCGGAAGAAAGCCGATGTCGGCGGAAACGTCGAAATCGATCAGGGACACAGCCGTGCTTTGGGCGTCGGGAACGCGGCCCGCCATGACATGATAGGAGAGAGTTGAGAGAGGAAAAGAGAGTTGAGAGGGAAAAGAGGGCGGATAGGGAAAAGAGGGCGGGGGCAAGCCCCGCCCCTACGGGGTTAAGAGACATGGCGGCGGCGGGTATGCAGCAGGAGGCTGCTGAGGCCGAGGCTTAATAATAGTCCCAGTGACACGGTGGTAGAGACCTCAGGAACAGTGCTGACGGTGAGGTTGTCGATAGCAAGGTTCGAAGCCGTGCTGCTCAAACTTAGGGAATCGAAGACGACCCCGCCGGTAAAGAGTTTGCCCTGGTAAACTCCGTTTTGCAAGGTACCTGCAGCAGTGGCAGTTCCAACGATCTGCCCATTCAGTAATTCCTGGATAGTGAATGTCCCAGGATCACTGAATGCATACGATACGGAGACTGTGCCGAGAGTGTGGTCAAAAGCAACGGAGAGCGGCAAACGCGGACTAAAGGTGCTGCCCTGATAGATAAGATACTTACCGTTCAGCGTGTTGAAGATTGAAGTATCGTTGAGTACGATGTAGCCGTCACGATACCTATCTAAGGCAGAGCTGAACGTCGCATTAATTCCGTTGCTAGTATCGGTAAAAGCCGTTCGCTGTCCAACGGTATTGCCCTCGAAATCAAATGTGCCGGTGATTGAGGGCACTGGAGGGACGACCGGAGGGGAAAACGTAAAATCATCTCCGACAAAGCCACGGGCATTCGGATCGTTTGGATTTGACCCCACGAGCGTGTATCCGGTGATCCCTGTGAGCGAGGCGAAGTTGCTGGTGTCGAAAAATGACTGAGTGGTGCTGGTCAATGTGTCGGTCTTCGAGGCTAGTGTCACGCCTCCCGCACCGAGAGCACTTACCGTTACGCTGGTTGCTGCGGCGGCGAAATTGATCTGGCCGAGATACAAACCATACAACGTCTTTGTGGTCGTTAAAGTTGTGCTCTGATTAGCGGTGGCAAAGGAGTAATTGCCGGAATGGGGAGTCGCCACAGGTGAATAGCCACCAATGGTCACATTGTCACCGAAAACGGCGGAATTTTCCGAGAAGGCGACGCCATCAAATATGGGGCCATTGTTAGCACCGGACAATGAATTGCCTCCGGTTCGCAATGGCTGATTGGCAAAATTGTCGAAAGTGATGACGTCGTCGGCGGCATGGGCGGCACTGTGACTCAGAAGAATAAATGCGGCGAGTCCGAGACTTGCGGCGATACGTGCGGAGTAATTCATGATTTTTCCTTTGATGCGACCTGACGCGCGCGACTGATAATTTTACCTGCAATAATCATGCCAAGTATGGCACAGTATGCTCGCTTATTGAAATAAATTCAAACTATTTCGCGTAAGTTTGATTTTGGAACTTTTGCCCCGGCCCATTTGTTTTTACTGATGGGTGCAATGTTTTCAGGAGCCGGTGTCATGTCAGAAAAAACCGATCACGATCAGAATAATGCCGAAGATTCAATGCCGGTCGCAGACGCTGCAAAGCCGGGAGAATTCGTCGTTTCTCGCCGAACAATCAAGGCCCAGACGCGCCGGGACTTTCTGCTCTATGGGGCGGGGATGGCCCTGGCGGCGTTTGGCTTCGCCTGGCTGCTGCCGGATGAGACGCGCGGGCGGATTGGCCTAAAGCCGGTTGTGGCGACGGCACGCAAGGAGCGGCTGCTGAGCAAAGTGCTGACATTCGACGATGATGTCGCCGAGGCCCTGTATTCTCCAAACCGAATCGTGCCGACTTACTCCCTCTCGGAGGCTGCCCGAGAGCTGCGCAACAATTACGATGGACAGACGCCTGACCCGGAGTATATCCCCGACTGGGAGATGACTGTGGTCGGGCTGGCGTCGGGCCGGATCGAGAAGTTCACGGCGGCGGACATGGGCAGGCTGACGGCAGAGTTCGGCGGACGCCAGGATCAGGTGACGCGGCTGGTGTGCGTGGAAGGCTGGAGCCAG
>JANXNV010000157.1 GCA_025353925.1 Armatimonadota bacterium | reverse complement strand
CTGCAGCTTGATCTTTTGAGCTTTGCCGCCGGAAAGCTGCATTTTCAGACCGGCTTTTGCTTCGCCCAGCGAGATCACGTGAAACTGCTGATCCTGGAGCTTTGCCAGCACGACCTGCTCATTATCTGCCTCAACTTTATTTTTTACGATCCGGCCGGATGGATCTACTGCTTCATAAACAAATGTCGCCACAAGAATACCTCCCGCGCACTCTTCTGCGCCGTCTTCATTATCGGCAGTTTCGGCGAAGAGCTTTAGGGAGAAAATATTTGGAGTGAATCTCTGCGGGTGTCATTCCCCGGTGCTTGCACCGTTACCGGTTTTGGCATACTCGGCTCTTTCAGGAGCCGAGACTCTGTAGGGTCGGCTCTCAGGCCGACAATCCTGTAGATACCCCGCAGCTTGCTGCGCGAGAGTTTTCATTAGGCTCGAAGAACGCATGATTACTCCGCCGCCTTTAGCGTGGCCCTGCGGAAAGAGGAAGTTCTATCGCCTAACTTGTTGTAAAGTGTGGTCTTGAGCCATTCCGGTCCGACAAGCAGCAAAGTAAGGCAGTACAAGAGTGTAGTGACGACGGTTCCGCAGAGGGCGCGGAGAAATGGATTTTCGAGGAAGCGCAGCAAGCACTCGCCACCCAAAACACTGACGGCTGCCGGAAGGACCAACCAGGTCAGCTCCATCGTCATGCGCCGCAGCATGGACCAACCGAAAATCGAGATGAGCCAGAGGTTGGAAAGTGTAAACACGATAATATAGCTGAGTGGCACCGAGTTAAACCCGAACGGATGTATGAGCGCAATGCAGACGACGATATGTGCGATGGAGCGTACGATGTAAACACGCGTCACTGCAGCCACTCTCCCTAATGCCGTGAGGGTCACTGTCGCTGCATAGCTGAAGACATCTGCATGCAAAGCGACCGCAAAAAGAATCAGCGCGGGGACTGCGGGGAGCCATTTATTTGAGTAAAGAATCTGCACGAGTGAGTGCCCGGAAACGATTAGGACAGCGAGCCATAAACCGGCAGGCACGAGTAAAAACGTGAGATAGCGCAGCAAAATCCGCTCTACTTCGGAGGTATTGTCCTGAATTCGCGAGAAGTGCGGAAGAGCAACCCGCATAAAGATGTCAGTCAAAATGAGTGGTTTTTTTCCATTACTGGATGCCCAAGTGAGATACCCCACGCCGACCGGACCAATCAAGCTCCCAACGAGAATGGGAGTAGCCCAGCTGCCAAGTGAATTGGCGATGTTGAGAAACTGAAACGGCAAGCCGTAGCGCAGGATACTGACGGCGACAGCTTTGTCGTAAGCAAAGCGAATCGGCCAGGGGGCTGCCCGGTAGACCAAAACTGTCCCGAGAATGCCCTGGATGATAGTCGCCGCGACATAACTCCAAACCCCAAAGCCGGAGAGGGCGAGGCCGACCGCGGTGGCCTGGTAGCTGAGGGCTTCGACCACCTCGACGCGGGCAAGGCGGTCATAACGCAGGTGCCTCTCAAGCTGTAAGGCACTCATGGAACGCCAGGAAGTCAAGTAGAGATTGAAGGCCATCGCGCGAACGAGCCAAATCGTTTCCGGGGGTGCTTTTGGATAAAAATGCACTAGCCAGGGAGCTGCGATTAACAACGCGATAACGATCCCTGACGTAATCAGCTGCTGAAGCGTAAATCCCACTTGCAGGTCATGATCGGTCAGCTCGCTTTTACGTTGGATAAAGGAAAAGGCTATCCCGAAGTCACCCATCAGAGCGAATGTGCTGACCAGGAACTGGCTAATGACATACAGTCCAAATTGCGCGGGGCCAAGAGTTCGAGCTAGTACCACTCCTCCGGCGAAGGTGAGAATCTGCACGGCGACCTGGCGGCCGAGAAGGAGCTTGATGCCTTGTTTTGCGCGGGCGTGAATGTCACTCATAAGTAAGCCGATAGAATACCCGTTCAAGGTTAAGGTGAGATTAGGAAAGGTCTCAGTGCCCCGTCAAATACCGCGCCGACTGGGCCAGAAAGCCCAGGGAACCCAGGCTGCCGAGGATCTCGCCGACGCTTTTCGGGCGGTTGCGGGTCTGGATGAAGAGAATATCGTCGGGCTGGAGGGTGATGTCGGTGACGCCGTTTTTGCCTTTCAGCACATCCTCCATGTTGATCGAGAGCAGGGAGGCCGCGCCGCTGGGGGTGCGCCGGACGATGCTGACGTTCTTCTTGTCGCCATCGGGGGTCGCGCCGCCGACCTGGGCGTAGGCGCGGGTGAGGGTCAGCGGCTGGTCGTCGGGAATGGGCAGAACGCCGCTGGTGTGGACCTCACCGAGGGCAAGCACGATATTTTTGTTGGCGGGGATGAGCAGCTCATCGCCGGGGTAGATGCGGATGCGGCCGGCGTCGGAATTCAGGTCCGAGTGAAGCAGGGGGCCGAGGTCAAGGACGCGCACCATGCCGTCGTGCTTGTACTGGGCCTTGGAGAGCTTGGCGGTCGGGAGGGCGCCCCCAGCCTGGTTCAGCAGGGCGAGCATGGAGATGCCGGTGGGCGTGATGGGGTAGGCGCCGGGCCGGGCGACATCGCCGACCACCTGCACCTGTCCGACTTCGATGTTGCGGGCGATCAGGAACAGGGTGTCACCGGGGACCAGGGGGACGTTCTGCGAAAGGTCGGTGCCGTTCATCAGGGGTACGAGGTCGATCTTGGTGGTCTCGGAGCCGCCGCCGGTGACAAGGGTGGCCTCGACCAGCGGGGCGGGACCGGCGAGGCCGCCCGCGGCGGTGAGCAGGTCCAATAGGTGCATGCCGGAGCGGAACTCAAACTGCCCGGCGGCTTTGCTGCCGTCGCCGAGGACGCTGACCCGGCGGAGTCGGCCCTGGCGCAGGTAGACGGTGACCTCAGGCTGGTTGTAGCGTTTGCTGAGGCCTTTGTGCAGGGTCTGGGTGAGGCCGCTGACGGTCATGCCCGCCGCATGAACATTGCCCAGAATGGGGTAATCGAAGCCGCCGTCCGGGAGGATGGTGACGGTGGCCCGCAGCTCCTCGTGGCCTAAGACAGAGACTTCGATGATGTCGTCGGGCGAGAGGACGTAGGACTTGGCGGTGAGGCTGGGAGCGTCACCGGCGGCGGCGCGGACCGAAGCCTGGGGAGCCGCAAAGGCCAGCGCGGCCAGCAGGAGAGAAGCCGGGTAAAGAGCGGCCGGGGCGGTGTATTTCACTTTTTGTCTTCCTCGAGGCCGGCCGGAAGCAGGGGCCGTGCGGGCGAAGCGTTCTCGTCCAGCACCGGCGGCGTGCCGTACTGGTAAGCGTAGTAGTAATCGTAACCGGCGGCGTCGTGCTTGCGCATCTTGTTGTAGGCGGCCCCGAGGACATTGGCCCGGGCCTGGGTCAGAAGCTGCAGGGAGTGGCGGGCGGCGGCTTTTTTGGTTTGACCGGTCTCGACCACCATGACGGTGCCGTCCATTTGGGAGGCGAGAATGGCGGCGTCGGCGGCGACCAGGATGGGCGGGCTGTCGAAGATGACGACATCGGCCTGCTGGGTCAGGGTCTCGACCAGGTTGCGGAACTTGCGGGAGTTCAGCAGCTCGCCGGGGTTGGGCGGGGTCGATCCGGCGGTCAGGACGGACAGGCCGGGCATGATCTCCTGCGGGGTCAAAGGCGCGTGGCCGAGCAGCACATCGGTCAGCCCCGGCAGGATCGAAAGATTAAGCAGCTTGTGCAGGGACGGGCGGCGCAGGTCGGTATCCACGAGAATGACGGTCTTGCCGTCCATCGCCATGGCAAACGCCAAGTTCGCGGCGGTGGTGGTCTTGCCTTCACCGGGATTCGACGACGTGACCAGCAGCGTACGCGCGGGGGCGTCGACGGTCGCGAAGTGGATATTGGTGCGCAGGACGCGGTAGCTTTCCGAGGCGGGGTCCATGCCCTTCATCTGGGGCAGCAGGTGGGCGTCGTCTTCGGAGAGGGCCGGGACAATGCCAAGCGACGACAGGCCGAGAACGCGGGTGGCATCTTCGATGGAGTTGATCCGGTCATCTAAGAACTCCGCCAGCAGGGCTAAACAGAGGCCGGTAAACAAACCGATCAGCGCGGCAAACAAAATACTCTCGGCCTTCTTGGGCCGAATCGGCGAGAACGGCACCTGGGCACTCTCGATAATGTGTGCGGTCGCGTGGTGGGCTTTCTCGCGCAGGGTAAGATCGGAGAGCTTGTCGGCGTAGGCTTTGTCGGAGCTGGCGGCACCGTCATGCTCGCGGACGAGGCGGTCCTGTTCCAGTTCCAGGTCCGCATATTTGCCGACATTGGACATCGAGGCCGCCAGGGCGGTTTCGGTCTGCCGCTGCTGCGTTTGAAGGGCCGGAAGCTGCGCTTTCAGGTCGATCAGCTTAGTGCGCAGGCTTTCGCGGACGCCGCTGGGAACAATGGTCTGGTTCGTCGTGAAGGCGGGCTGCAAGGCGACTTTGCGCTCCAGAGCGGCGATCTGAGCATCCACGGCCTTGACCTGCGGGGCCTCGGGCGTGAAGCCTCCCGCCTGGATCATGCCGACGCGGGTGACCTCCAGAGTGCGTATTTCGCCCTGCAGCCCGGCGATAATCGGGTTCGTCGTCTGCGCCGCCGTGCGCGAGGTGCGCGGCTCGGCGTTCATAAGCTGCATGTCGGCGGAGATCTGGGCATTCAGCACCGCGATCGCCACCTGATTCTTCTGAGCTTCGGCTTTGAGGCCGGAGACAATGCCTATCTGGTCGTTGCGGTTCAGAATCAGCTCGGGCAGATGATTGCGGGTCTTGAAGTTCCGCAGGGCCGTTTCGGAGACGATCAGAGCTTTGTGCGACTGTATACTGCCCTTTTCGACAAAGAGCCGGGCTTGCTCCATCTCCGACATGCTCTGGCCGGAGTCCTGATCGATATACATTCGCAGGAGGGTATTCGGGGCCTCGGCGGCGGTCTTCGGGTCACCGGACTCGCCGATCACCTGGATGACATTCGTGTCTTTGACCGGCGCAATGGAAAGGGAAGCCGGACCGACTTCCCGGGTGACGGCATCACGCAGCGGGCCGGATTGCAGGACTTCGACCTGCGTGTCTACCGATTGCTGCTGACCAAGTGCAAAGAGTGCGTTCAGCGGATTGTCCGAGTTCACGGTATTAAGATTATAAGAAGGGCCTTCAATGAGCATTTTCGCGCTGGCCTGGTAGACCGGCTTGCTCATCAGAGTCACGACAACTCCGATGACGGTGATCAGCACGAATGCCTGGAGAATAATTAGACGCCGCCGCCGCAGAACTGCCAAATATTCGGGCAGTGAGAATCCTGCCGAGAGCTGATCGCTTTCAGGTTCCATAAATCGAGTGATATTCCTTGCTGTGTCGGCTCAAAAACTCTTCAATGCTCTTCATTGCACAAACCATGCCAAAGTGCAGGGCCGAGTGCCTACCCGCCTCTTCACTATACCATAGGTTCCGGGTCTCAGGAGCGTCTCCGGGGGGTACAAGCCTAACGAAATAGGCGGTTTTCTTGACGTAATTGTGATAAAGTCCGCCTAAATCCGCAGACAATCGGGTATAGTCTCGCCTAAGGCATGGCAGTTGTGCCGGTCTTTCGCTGCGGCTGCACAACTCCCCTCCATGATGCTCATACCGGATTTTACCCCTGCTGTCATGCGCCGCGCTCTGCTCGGCATCCTGTTCGCCGCCCTGCTGCCCACCGCAGCCCTGGGTCAGGTCGTGCCGCCCGCTCCGACCGCCCTGCCTTCCCCGCTGACTTTGCAGGCGGCGATCACAATCGCTTTGCGGCAGCAGCCGCAGATTTACATCACCCGGACCCAGATCACTCAGGCGTCGGGCCAGAAGCTCCAAGCACAGTCACAGTATTATCCGACCCTGACGCCGCGCTATCAATTCCAAAGCCGCCGGCAGACCTTTCTCGGCCTCTCTGCGAATACCGTCAATGCGCCGACCACGACTTCCCCCGTGCCGACGGGGACAAGCCCGCAGCCGATCGTTACTCAGCCAATTATCACGCAGACGACCACCAATCAGACCGCATTGGTGCAGGGCGGTGGTCTTTCGGTCAGCTTGAACCAGAACCTGTTCGACGGCGGGGCGCGGGAGGCGGCGAATTCTCAGGCACGGCGGGCAGTCGACGCCGCCGATTTCGGCAGCCTCAACACGCGTCAGGCAACGATCTTAACCGTCACGCAGGATTACTATCAGATTCTGCTGGCCCAGGATCTGGTGAAAGTGGCCCAGGCTCAGGTCGTACGCTACCAGCAGGCGGTGGAGCTGGCCCAGGCGCAGATCGCCGCCGGGACACTCGCCGCCAAGAATGTCTACCAGGCGCAGTCCGATTTGGCAAACGCGCAGGTGACGCTGCTGCAAAACCAGAACCAGCGGCAGCTGGCGTCCGCCGCCCTGAAGAACGCCCTGGGGGTAGCGACCAATGCCCCGGTGGACCCCGCTCCTCTTTCCGCTGCCGATCAGCTTCCGTCGCTTCCGCTTCCCGGACCGGCCCTGACGCTGGATGCCGCCCTGACAGCGGCCTATGCGTACCGCCCCGACCTGCGCCAGCAGCAGGCGATTGTCGAGAGCCAGAACGCCGCTTTGCAGCTCGCAAAACGGCAGACCGGCCTGACGGTGCGCGGCGACTATGCCCTGACGTATCAGGCGACCAACGATCTCGGCGCACGCGGCACCGACTCACAGATCCTGCTGACCGGCTCCTACCCCCTGTTCGATGCCGGGAATGTGCGCGGCGCGGTGCGGATCGGGGAGGCCCAGCGGGATTTGGCTCGGAACCAGCTCGAACAGATCCGCCAGCAGATCCGCCAGGACGTCGAATCGGCAGTCGGCACCCGCGCGACAAACCTCCAGGAAGCGCAGCTCGCCCAGGCGGCAATCACGGCGGCCCAGGTCAACTTCGACGCCGCCGTCGCCGCCCGCCGGGAGGGCATCGGCACCCTGCTGGACATCACCATCGCCCAGGCGACGCTCACCCAGGCGCAAAACCAGTACGTCACCGCGATCTATAACTTTTACACCGCCGACGCCCAGCTTCAGCGTGCGCTGGGGCAGAATGATGCGGGGTTTCGGTAACGCTGGTCATCCCGTAGGGGCGCTGCTTGCTGCGCCCTCTTTGTGAAGGCCTGTAAGGGGCAGTTGCAGTCAAGAGGGCAGTTGCAGTCAAGAGGGCGGTTGCAGTCAAGAGGGCGCAGCAAGCAGCGCCCCTACAGGAGGTTCCCCATGCGCTTCGGTTTCTGTATTTCCCCTGACCAATCGCCGATCATCGCCGCGGTGGGATATGACTATTTGGAATGGCCGCTCGCGCCGACTCTCTTAAATCCGCCGGACTCAGCTTTTTTCGCGGACCTCAAAATTCAGCCGGAGGCATTCAATATCTTCCTGCCCGGCGACTTGAAGGTCGTGGGCGATGCAGTCGATGGAGAACGGCTGACTGACTATCTCCAGAAAGCATTTGCCTGCGCGTCAACGCTGGGCGGCAAAATCGTTGTGTTCGGCAGTGGCCGTTCGCGCGGCGTCCCGGACGGCTTTTCGCGGACGGAGGCGGCCCGGCAGACTCTTGCGTTTCTCCGGCTCTGCGCTCCCCTCGCGGAAGCCCACGGAGTGACAGTCGCCATCGAGCCGCTGAACCGGGGCGAGTGCAATGCCATCAACAGTGTTGCGGAAGCGGTCGGGATTGCCGAAACCATTCATCATCCGGCCATCGGCGTGCTGAGTGATCTTTATCATGTGTCCGTCGAAGGGCAGTCGTTTGAGGAGACCCGCGCTGCCGGGCCGCGGCTCAAGCATGTCCATGTCGCCGGGGTGGAGGGCCGACGAGTCCCGAACGGGCTGGACTTGGAGTATTTGACGGGCTTTTTCGGTGTGCTGAAAGAAAGCGGATATTCGGGTCGGATTTCGGTGGAGGGGACGGTTCAGGATTTGGTGCGTGAGGCGGAGGAGGCACTGGCCGTGCTGCACCAAGCCTGGGAGAGGAGTTAAGCCCTCACCGGCCCAGCTTTGCGGCCAGGACGCAGACGGTGAGGCAGAGGGCGGCGGAGATCGCGGCAAAGGCGGCGGCGGTATGTGTGTCCCCGGACAGCGTCGCATCATAAATCGCCAGGGGCATGGTCTGCGTGCGGCCCGGCGTGTCTCCGGCGACCATCAGCGTCGCCCCGAAGTCTCCGAGAGCGCGGGC
>JANXNV010000230.1 GCA_025353925.1 Armatimonadota bacterium | reverse complement strand
TCTTCGTCGGCACCTTGAAGCAGCATCTCGGGGATGCTTTCCAGCGGATCGGGCGGCCCCTGCGCATCCAGGCTGATCTGGATCGACGACATGACCCGGACGACTTCTTCCTGAATGGAAGCCTGCATCTGCTGGAACATATCGTAGGCTTCTTTTTTGTAGAGCACCAGCGGATCGATCCCCGCATAGCCGCGCCAGCCGATCCCCTCTTTCAAGTAATCCATGCTGGAGAGATGCTCCATCCAGTGCCGGTCCAGGGACTGCAAAGTCACGCGCCGCTCCAGATCGCGCATCTCCTGCAGGCCGTTTTCCTCGCCCAGAGTCTCAACAAAGTGCTGCTCTTTGTCCGTGTAGGACTTGTCGGCCAGCTCCGTCAAAAACGAAACCATCTCGGGCCGTTTCTTGCTCTTGATGTCATCTAAGGCAGCGTACTGAGCCAGCGGAAAGGTCTGGTTCAGGCTATTATAAAGACCTTCCAAATCCCACTCCTCCGGCGAAACGCTTTCCGGGGCGTACTGGTTGATGTCGGCATCCACCGTCTCTCCCAAGTAACCGACGATCGTGTCGCGCAGGTCCGCACCTTCCATAATGCGCCGACGCTCACCGTAGATATTGGCACGCTGGACATTCATCACATCGTCGTAGTCGAGCGTCGATTTGCGCTGGTCGAAGTAGAACGCTTCGACTTTCTTCTGCGCCCGTGCGATCATGGCCGAGAGCATCTTGGCATCGATGGCCTGATCTTCCGCCCAGCCTTGCAGCAGAGGCGAGTTGGCCTTATCGCCGAAGAGCCGCCACAACTCGTCCTCCAGAGAGACAAAGAAGCGGGACGCCCCCGGGTCGCCCTGGCGACCTGCACGGCCTCGAAGCTGATTGTCGATCCGGCGTGCTTCATGCCGCTCGCTGCCGAGGATGACCAGCCCGCCCAAGCGGCGCACTTCTTCGGCGTCGGCCTGATGCTGCGTACTGCCGCGCTCTCCGACCGGGGTCAGGCCGACAATCGGTTTGCCGCCACGCCGGTACTCGTAGTCGTCCCCAGCTTCTTTCGCCGTCTCTTCATCACTGACCATGCTGCCACCGAGCAGAATGTCCACGCCGCGCCCTGCCATATTGGTGGCGACGGTGACACTGCCTTTGCGCCCTGCTTCAGCGATGATATGGGCTTCTTTCTCGTGCGATTTCGCGTTCAGGATATTGTGCGGGATGCCGTGGGACATGGCCTCGTCCAAACGCTCCCGGTTCTCCGGGGCGATTTCCAGCAGTTTCGCCAGGGCGTCTCGGTTGGCCGCGTCCGCCATGCTCGTGGAAAGCCCGAAGTGCTTCGCGGCCTCGGTCAGCTTGCCGGGAGACAGGATCACAACATCGGAGCCTTTGGCAATGCCGTAGGGACTAAGACGCTGGTTCAGAGCCGCGCTCCATTCGGCGTACTTGGCTTTGTCCAGACCTTTGGTGTTCTCTAGTTTGTCGCGCAGCAGGTCTGTGAGCGCAAGAAGCTGCAGGCGGTCGTAACGCAGGCGGTCGGAAACGCGCTCGGACATCTCGACGCTGCGGGTTCCGATCAGCACGGGCTGCTGGCGGGCGTAGTGTGTCAGAATCTCGCGGGCGATGCCGCGCAGCTTGGCTTCCTGCGACTTATAAATGATGTCGGGGTTATCGCTCCGAATCATCGGCTTATTCGTCGGCACCTGCACCACATCCAGGGCATAGATCTTTCGGAATTCGTCTTCTTCCGTCTTCGCGGTTCCCGTCATGCCGCCGAGCTTCGGGTAGAGTCGGAAAAGGTTCTGGAACGTGATCGTCGCCAGGGTCTGGTTCTCGTTCTCGATTTTGACGCCTTCTTTGGCTTCGACCGCTTGATGCAGACCATCCGACCAGCGTCGCCCGAACATCAAGCGCCCGGTGTTTTCGTCGATGATGACGACTTCTTCCTTGCCCTCTTCGTTCTTCTTCACGAGGTAGTCGATGTCGCGCTTCCACACGGCATGGGCCTTGAGCGCGGCCCCGGCATGCTGCATCAGTGAGAGGTTCTCGGCATCGGACAGGTTTTCAATTCCCAGTGCCAATTCGACGCGCCGCTGACCGTCTTCCGTGAAGACCGCCGTTTTCTGCTTCTCTTCGATCTTAAAGTCGCGCTCGTCTTTCAGCTGCCGAATAATTCGGTCCATCTTGACATACAGGTCCGACGACGCTTCCGCCTGACCGGAGATGATCAGCGGAGTCCGGGCTTCATCAATCAGGATCGAGTCCACTTCGTCGACAATCGCAAAAGTCAGCTCCGGCTGGTTCAGCTCCTGCCCCGGCACAGCCAGATTGTCACGCAGGTAATCGAAGCCATACTCGTTGTTTGTCCCGTACGTGATATCGCAGTCGTAGGCTTCGCGGCGATTTTCGGCAGGCCGGGCAAAGTCGTAGCGCGGATCCGGGTGCCGGTACTCGGGGTCGTAAATGTACGTGCCGCCGACATCGCCCGTCTCGGGACTCTGACCCTGGATAATGCCCACCGACAGGCCTAAAAAGTGGTAGATCGGTCCCATCGCCACGGCACCAACTTTGCTCAGGTAGTCGTTAACCGTCACCAGATGGACCCCGTGCCCACTCAGGGCATTGAGATAGATGGGCAGGGTGGCCGTGAGGGTTTTGCCTTCGCCAGTCTTCATCTCGGCGATCCGCCCGTCATGGAGAACCATGCCGCCGATCATTTGAACGTCGAACGGCCGCATCTTCAGCGTTCGAAACGCGGCCTCGCGCACGACGGCAAAGGCTTCGGGCAGCAGCCCGTCCAGGGCCAGGTCGCTGACCGCCCGCTTATCGTCGCGCTCCATCTCTTCCCAGGCAACGCCGCGCCGCTCACATTCCGCATCCAGCGTCTCCGCCACGCGGGTCTTGAACTCGGCGGTTCTGCCCCGCAGGGCTTCATCCGTCAGTGCCTTCATTTCGGCTTCGAGCGTGTTGATCTTGTCCGCCACTTTGCGGTATTTGGCAACATCGCGCTCGTTGCCGTCAAACAGTTTTCTCAGAAAATCCATAGTCGTGAATATTTGCCTTTCGCACAGGAAGCACCTCACCCCGTCGCTCCGCGCCGACCCTCTCCTTCGGAAAGGAGAGGGTTAGGATTGGACAGGAAAAGAGAGGTCTTCTTCCTAACTTCTGCTCCTAACTTCTTAACCCTCTCCTTTCCGAAGGAGAGGGTCGCAACTTGTTGCGGGGTGAGGTCCGTCAGGGCGCACGAATAGCGTAGGGGAAGGGGCAAAACGCAGCAATTCTCACTGCCTGCACATCAACAAAACCGCAGCTTTGGCTGGTCGGCCGCTCACCACTCGTCAGCGCAAAACGCGCAAACGCAAGCGGGATCGGTCTGACAGCAGCAGCTTTGCCCGACGTCTCTGCCGGGGACTGCTTCGGAGTCGCGGCTTCGACTGCCCGGATTTGCAGGACGACGCAGGCCGCTCGCACGACTCCCGGCTGGGCCATCGGCAGCGCGATCCATCCCGCCAGAGCGGGGGTCGCGAGTATCAGAATATTCAGTTGTATCAGTGTCTGAAACAGCATCGGAAATTAGTATAGCACAATACGCATCGGCAAAGTCAAAAGTTTCCCCTCGGGGGCAGCTCTCCGCCGTGACGCGTTGTCTCTATGACAATCAAGTCGGCATTTTCGGCGGCGTTCTCCAGCAGCGGAGAAGCCGCTTCCGCATAGGAAGCGATGTAAGTGCGCCAGCCGTTTGCCGGAATATCGGTGGCGGCCAAGTGGAGGGCAAACGAAAGCAGAACGCGGTCGGCCCGGCCCTTGCGGTCCGGGGCTTCAGAGAGTTCACGAATGACCGCGGCGACCAGACCGCCTTCCAGTGCTGCGACCGCGACCGGTGGCAGCGGCAAGTTCAGCGGCCAGGACATGGAGGCCCGGAAAACGGCAGTGCCGCTTTGCGGCGTTTCGGTGAGATTGAAGATGACCAGAGCGCGGGAACCCTCGGGATTTTCGGAGCCGGTGTCGATACGGTCCGCGAGGGCTTGGAGATGTTCGGGATTTAGCGACATTGTGGGACGACTTGATGCCAGGAAGCAATAAAAGATAGTTTGAGCTAGGAAAGAGCAGCAGTTAGCATCGAGGTCCGGCTTGCGCTATTCCAAATAACGGTAAATTCCTGACGAGAAATTTCGCGAGCACGGAACTGAGGGTCGGCATTTATTCCTGACAGCGACGGATGCGGCTCCCACGCCAAGAAAGTAGTCTCTTCGCCATGTAATGGACCAGCGGCATGCAACGTCCCGTTACGGAACTTTTCTACTTTTCGGTGCTCATGCCGCTCAGTATCCAATTCGTAGAAAAGTGTAACAGGCTCGTTCGGCAAGTCATGCAGCCAATCTACGGCAACGTAATGCAGAGTATTTTCTTTCATGGCAGCGGCACAACTCCATAGCCGACAATTCGGCCAGTCAAATCCAGTGGGTCAGTATTGAGAACCAGGAAGACTGACTCACGCCCTGTAATAACATTTAGGCCAGTTACGTCGATCTCTATAAAGTGCGTATAGCGCGAGCCTCGAAAGGGAAACCCGAGGAAAGCACGCGACAGCTGACTCAAACTCATACTTCCCGGCGGAGCATCGGAAAAGTACTGACCATCTCCATAGCGAGCGTCTCGCGGATTTATTGCGACGAGAGATGGGAGCAGCAGTTGCGAATCCAGTATACCCCGCAAGCCCGCCTCATCAGTATAGTGAAACAAGCAGGTCAGCAATTGTCTACTTGCCCGACCAGCGTTTGAATACTAGCGTCGCGTTATGCCCACCAAAACCAAAAGAATTAGACAACGCAATGTCTACCTGCTGCTCACGGGCTTTGTTAGGCACGAAGTCCAGGTCGCATTCGGGGTCGGGGTCGAGGAGGTTCATCGTGGGAGGCAGGATGCCGTGATGCAGAGTCAGCGAGACGGCGATGGCCTCGATTGCCCCAGCCGCACCGAGGAGGTGACCGGTCATGGACTTGGTAGAGGAAACGGCCAGTTTGCGGGCGTGGTCCCCAAACACGGTCTTGATTGCCTGCACTTCCAGAACGTCTCCGGCAGGAGTACTGGTTCCGTGGGCATTGATGTAGCCAACTTCCGTGGGCGCGATGCACGCGCTCTCCAGGGCGGCGGTCATCGCACGGGCAGCCCCGGCCCCTTCCGGGGCGGGATGGACCATATCGTAGGCGTCGTTACTCATGCCGTAGCCGATGATCTCCGCATAAATCCGGGCACCCCGGGCCAGCGCAGTTTCCAGCTCTTCCAGGATGAGAATGCCGCCGCCCTCACCCAGAATGAAGCCGTCGCGGCCCGTGTCGAACGGGCGGGAGGCATGCTCGGGGTCATCGTTGCGGGTAGACATGGCTTTCATATTCGAGAAGCCGGCCATCGAGATTCGGCAGACCGCCGCCTCGGAGCCGCCGGCGGCGGCGGCATCAGCCGCCCCGCGCTTGATGACTTCGTAAGCGTCGCCGATAGAGTTGGTCGAAGTCGCGCAGGCGGTGACCGCCGTCTCACTCGGCCCCTGGGCACCGAGCATCTTGGCGACATTCCCCGTGCCCATATTGGCGATCATCATCGGAATAAAGAACGGGCTGACCCGGCCCAGACCGCCTTCCATCATCTTGCGGTGCTGCTCTTCGAAGGTTTGGATCCCGCCGATCCCGCTGCCGATGAAGACGCCGACACGGGCACGGTTGTCGTCGGTGATCGTCAGGCCGGAGTCAGCGAGTGCAAGCTTGGAAGCCGCCGCCGCAAACTGGGCGAAGCGGTCCATCCGCTTGACTTCTTTGCGGTCCATGTAGTCTTCCGGGATGAAGCCTTTGACCTGGGCGGCAATGCGGGTGGAGATGGCGGAGCAGTCAAAGTCCGTGACGGCACTGACCCCGCTGCGGCCCGTAATCAGGCCTTCCCAATATTCTTCGGCACCGATACCCAGAGGCGTCACCGCCCCGAGACCCGTAATTACTACTCTTCGCTTACTTGTCATAGTGCATTAAAAAAGCCCCCCCAGGGTAAAGAATAGCCGGTGACGCTAATCTTCAGCCCCGGAGGGGCTTTCTCCATATAGCCCGGCCTATTTCCTATTTTGCCTTGTCGTCGATATAGCTGACCGCTTCCTGGACCGTCGTGATTTTCTCGGCATCCTCGTCAGGGATCTCGACATCGAATTCCTCTTCGAGGCCCATGACCAGCTCCACGACATCCAGCGAGTCCGCGCCCAGGTCGTCCACGAACGAAGCCTGCGGCGTGACCTCGTCTTCGGCCACATCGAGCTGTTCCACTACCACTTTTTTCACACGATCAAAAGTCGACATATCCGCGTACCTCCTCAGGTCAGTCAGTTCTTAATTTTTCTTCGTAACATTTCTTAACATTTAATCGTCATCTGTTATAAAATCATGCCGCCGTCCACGGTCAGCGTCTGCCCCGTGATGTAATCGGAGGCCGGTGAACATAAAAACAACACGGCCTGAGCCACGTCTTCCGGTGTCCCCAAACGTCCCGCCGGGATGTCTTTCTGCACGGTGGCCTTCAACTCCTCCGTCATTTTTTCGGTCATCGCCGTCTCAATAAACCCTGGTGCGACTGCATTAATCTGGATATTGCGGCTGGCGACTTCTTTGGCCGCCGTCCGGGTAAAGCCGATCAGCCCCGCTTTGGAGGCCGAATAGTTCGCTTGTCCGGGATTGGCAATCAGGCCCATAACCGACGTGATATTCACAATCTTGCCGCGCCGCTGCTTGACCATTGGCTTCAGGACGGCCCGGGTCATCAGGAATGTCCCCTTGAGGTTGCTGTCAAGGACCATGTCCCAGTCTTCCTCGGACATCCGCAGCAGCAGCCCATCGCGAGTGGTTCCGGCATTGTTCACTACTATATCCAAACCGCCCCAGGAAGTCAAGACCTGCGCCAGGAATTTTTCAACGTCCGCCGCCTCGGCCACGTTGCACTGCGCTCCGATCCCCCGACGACCCAGAGCCGTGATCTCCGCCGCTACGGCCTCCGCCGCTGCCAGCGAAGAGTGTCCCGCCACCGCGACATCCGCACCGGCTTCCGCGAGTGCCAGCGCGATCGCCCGGCCAATCCCGCCGCCGCCCTTGCTGATCCCGGTGACGATCGCCCGTTTGCCCTCTAGTATCATGACTTCTTCCCAGCTGCCTCGACAAATGCTTGAACGCCCGCCATGTTCCCGACGCTGTAGACGGCGACGCCGGGTGCCAGACGCTTCATCAGCCCCGCCAGCACCGTGCCCGAGCCGACCTCGACAAATGTGTCGAAGCCATCGGCTACCAGCCGGGTGATGCTTTCTTCCCAGCGCACAGGGTGATCAATCTGGGCGGCTAAATTCGTCTTGATCTCTTCAGCGGACGTCTCATACTCCGCCGTCATGTTAGCGACTACGGGAACGACGGTTTCCTGCACAGACGCGTCACTGAGCACATGCAGCATCGCTTCGGCGGCCAGTGCCATCAGCGGGGAATGAAACGCACCGGAAACATTCAGTGGAATTACCCGCTTCGCACCGTTTGTTTTGGCAATTTCAGAGGCCCGCGCCACGCCTTCGGGGCTGCCGGAAATGACAACCTGCCCGCCGCCGTTGAAGTTTGCCGCCGAAACGACTCCTGCCCCGGCAGCCTCGGCGCAGGCCGATACGACCTGCGCCGCCGTCAAGCCCAAAACGGCGGCCATCGCCCCCGGCGCGACTGAAGCCGCCCGGTGCATCTCCTGCGCCCGCCGCTCGACCAGATGCAGCCCCGTCTCGAAGCTGAATGCTCCGGCTGCCAGCAGTGCCGCGTACTCACCCACGGAGTGCCCCGCCACAGCCCCCGGCGGCGGTGCCCCTGCCTCTTGAAGTACCCGCAGTGCCGCCACAGATGTGACATACAGCGCGGGCTGGGTGTTGACCGTCTGCTTCAGTGCCTCTTCCGGCCCATAAAAGCATAGCGAGCTGATCTTCGTGCCGACCAGCGCATCCGCTTCATCGAAGATCGTCCGAGCCGCTTCCGAGTGCGTATACAGGTTCTGGCCCATGCCGACTGACTGAGACCCCTGACCCGGAAAAATGTAAGCGATTTTAGTCATGTTCGCGTGTCACTTGCTCCACCGCACCACATTCGCGCCCCAGGTGAGTCCAGCCCCGAAACCGACCAGTACCAGCAGGCTGCCGTTCTGGACGCGGCCTGTCTTGACGGCTTCGTCCAGGGCCAGCGGGATAGAGGCGGCAGACGTGTTGCCATACTTATCCAGGTTGACCATAACCTTCTCTCGGGGGAGGCCCATCCGCTCTGCAGCCTTGTCGATGATCCGCTGGTTAGCTTGATGCGGCACGAGCAGGTCAACGTCACTCAGGCTCAGCCCGGCGGCTTCAACTGCCTGCACTGCGATTTGCCCCATGATCGTCACGGCAAACTTGTAGACTTCTTTGCCATTCTGGAATATCGTGTTTGGATTTTCACCACTGCGCGAGACGCAAAGCAGCGGACCGCCGCCACCATCCGCACCGAGGACACCCCCCAGGTATCCGCCTTCCGCCACTTCACCCACCACTACTGCTCCCGCCCCATCGCCAAACAACACCGCGGTGCTGCGGTCATCCCAGTTGATCAGGCGGGACAAGGTCTCTGCACCGATCACGAGGACACGCTGATTAGCCCCTGCAGCCACCATTTGAGCCGCAACATGAAGTGCATAGGCGAAGCCGGAGCAGACCGCTCCGAGATCGAATGCAGCGGCATTCTTTGCCCCAAGCTTATTCTGCACGATTGCGGCAGTCGAGGGAAATGAGCCAGGATGATCTGGAGTGCTACTGGCAACGATAATCAGGTCGATGTCCGCGCTGGAAAGTCCCGCATCCGCAAGAGCATTCTGTCCGGCAGCAGCGGCAAGGTCTGAGGTCATCACCCCCGGATCTGCCAGGCGCCGAGCACGGATACCCGTACGGCTGGCAATCCACTCATCGGAAGTCTCCATCCGGGCCGCCAGATCATCATTTGTAATGATTTGAGGAGGAACGTACGACCCCGTGCCAAGAATTCCGGCACGGCGCAGGGTGGCCTGTGTCATGCCTTACCCTCGAAGGCCGGCAATGCTTTACGGATCGCGTCGACATAGCCGCTGGCGGCTCCTGCAATCGCGGCACGGATCCCCCCGGAGATCGCCTTGGCATCCGAGCGGCCATGGCCGATGACGGACACACCGTTGACCCCGAGAAGCTGCGCCCCGCCGAACTCCGAGTAATGAACCCACTGCACGACACGCCGGAATATCGGGGTGAACACATCCATATTCTCGATCATGCGTGGGTCCGACCCAACTTCACGCTGAAGCAGGTCAAAGACCATTTCGGCCATGCCTTCACCGCTTTTGATCAGCACGTTGCCGGCAAACCCATCGCAGACGACGACATCCACCGCGTGCTCAAAGACATCTTTTCCTTCAACGTTGCCGTAGAAGTTCAGGGACGTTTTCTTGAGCAGGTGGTAGACCTCTTTTGTCAGCTCATTGCCTTTGGTCTCCTCCGAGCCGATATTCAGCAGACCAAGCTTCGGACTCGGAAGCCCAAGAACGCGCTCGGCATAGATCGCCCCGAGCAGTGCAAACTGCATGAGGTTTTTGGAGGAGCAGTCGACGTTGGCCCCAGCATCCAGGAGCAGAGCTTTGCCCTGCGCCGTCGGAATCATCGTTGCGAGAGCGGGACGCTCGATCCCGGAGATGCGCCCGATGTCCAGCGTGGCAATCGCCATCGCCGCCCCGGTGCTGCCCGCGCTGAACGTCGCATCGGCGACCCCGTCACGGACCATCAGCCCCGAGACGACCAGCGAAGAATCACGCTTGCGGCGCATGGCCTGTGCCGGATGCTCCGTCATCTCGATGACCTGGGACGTATGATGGATGCTGATACTCGCCGGAGTCTCCCCCTGCCCTTCCAGAGCAGCGAGAACGGCTTCTTCATCACCCACCAGCACGATATGAACATCCGGCGATTCGTGGGCCACCAGCAAGGCACCCTTGACCACTTCTCGGGGCGCAAAATCGCCGCCCATCGCGTCAACGGCGATCTTTATGGGCATGGATTACTCTTCGATGGAAGCTTTCTCTTTGATCACGATGGCCTGTTTGCCGTCGTAAAAGCCGCATTCGGGACACGCGTGGTGATCCAGGCGGTACTGGAAGACGGGGCAGCCTCCGCGCTGGGAGGCGATAGGACAGACATTGGTCCGGGCCAGGGTCGGCGGGGTCAGCTTATAATGGGTACGGCGCTTACGAGTGCGCGAGTTACTATGACGTCGTTTCGGCAGTGGCATGAAAAACTATCTCCTTCGATCACTTCTACTCTTAGTATTGCGTTAAATACTTAGTATTGCGTTAAATATTTACTCTTTTAACAATTTGCCCAGGACGCGAAACGGCGAGTTCAAGGGAATGCCGTCCTCCGGATCGCCGGTTTCCTTCATGGCGATGCCGGGGCAGGCTTCTCGGCACAGAGGCTGCAAAGGTGCCGCCAGCAGCGCGGCCTGGCGGATTAGGACGTCCAGCCGGAGCGTCGCGCCCTCGAAGACCCGTCCGATCTCCTCTTCGACAATCGGGGCAACCCGCTGCGCCGCGTCTTCGACTATGGCTACGTCGAATTCTTCTTCCAAATCCGCATGGATCGGTGCCCGCACCGGCCCGAGGCAGCGGCTGCACTCCAGGGCAATCACCGTATCGATCGGCCCACGCACCAGAACCATCGTCCCCGTATTAGTCACGGTCACGCGCCCGGTGATTGGTGCCACATATTCCACATCGTCATCTGCGAACGGCGGCTCATGCAGATCGTAGATCTGCCGCATGCCGGGTGTTCGCAGCAGTTCCGCCAGATCATAGCGCAGCATGGCACTTTCCTTTCCGATCAACTTTCCTCTCGGATCTACTAAAGTCGCCCCTTAGTTTACCACAAAATCGGCAAAATTGAGACTCTTATCCGTTTACCGGCGTCCACCGGCCATTTCGGGAGCTTTTCCATTACCGTTTGCCGCGTGCGGTGCCGGCGTCACGGCGACGCGCTGATCCAGCTTCATGCGCCCGCGCTGGATCGTCGTCATCAGGTCCGCGACCTGCGACTCGAGGCCCGCCATTACCCCATGCGCGTACTCATCCGCACCGGAGCGCAGGGAAAGCGTGTCCTGCTCGGCCGCCGCGACGATCTCGTGGGCCTGAGCCGTCGCCAATCGGACGACCTCACTCTGGCTGACCATCAGCTCCGACTGACGTACGGCGTCAGCCGCCATCTTCTCGACTTGCTGATGGGCATCCACGAGCATCTTTTCGGCCCGCTGCCGCGAGTCGTCCAGGGTCTGCGCCGACATGGCCTCCGCCGAAACCGTCATCTTGTTCGTGTGCGCCTCAGCCTCACGCAGCATCCGCTCGGCATTGGCACGGGCCTCACGCACGATCTGGTCCGCCTCAGAAGTCGCTTCTTCCAGGGTCTGCTCGGCAGTTTCCCGTGCCCCGTCGACGATCTTATCGCTCTCCGCCGTGACCCGGCTGGCACGCTTGACTTCTTCCGGCAGTGTGGCCCGGATCTTGTTCGTGATATCTAAATAGTCATCGGGGTGAAAGTTGACCGTCAGGCCCATAACGGTCTTCTGATCCTCGATGAGACGCTCCAGCTCGTTTAAAAGTTTAAGTATATCCATTGTTTTCCCCAGGTTTCGGTCCGGTCGAATAATAGTATTGAGTAGTGGTGCAGGTGAAAGTAGTGCAGATGGATTTGGTTCAGTAATTCTATTCATATTTTCTCAGCAATGCCTGCCGGACCGCCTCCGGAACAAGCCCGATTATATCCCCGCCCAGACGGGCGATCTCCTTCACGATACTCGAGGACAGATAGGAATACTCCGCTGCCGTCATTAAAAAAATCGTCTCTACCTCCGGCTGCAGCCGCCGGTTCAGCAGTGCCATCTGAAACTCATATTCGAAGTCCGAGACAGCCCGCAGTCCCTTCACGATCACTTTCGCCCCGCAGGACTCCACGTAGCTGACCAGCAGCACCGGCGGCAAGATCTCTACCCGTACGTTTGGCAGTTCAGCGCAGCTTTCCCGCAAGAGAGCCGTCCGCTCCTCCGCCGTGAACAGCGGCGATTTGGTCGAGTTGGCCGCCACCAGCACGATCAGGGTCTCGAACATCCCCGCCGCCCGCTCGATAATATCATAGTGGCCGCTTGTGACCGGGTCAAAGCTGCCGGGATAGACGGCGGTCATTCGCAACCTCCGTGATTTCTTCCTCAGAAAGAGTGAGATCGAAATCCTGACCATCGGAAGCGCGAAATGTGATCTCATACATCGGCGGCTGCATGTCATAAAGTGCCCAGATGGTCCCAGCATCGCCCGCCTTCAAAGTTAAACCGGGCATATCGTTTTTGATGGCAACTGTTGTGCCTTCTCTATATTGAAACACCTTATTATTACTCCATTTCTGCATCAAACAGAACTGCAGTCGCCGCAATACGGCTAACTTCACCCCTAAGAAACTTCGCACGCTCTATGTTGTACAGCCTGGCGAGCGTTGCCTGTGTCCCGACCATCCGCCGCGCGATTTGGTCGTACCATAAAGCCGCTTCTTCGCGCTCACGGAGCGTCATCTTTACCAGTCTGCTGTTTTCCCGAAATGCTTTGGTCGCTGATTCTTTAAGCTCCGGCTGTAAGTCCATCATTTCTCTTCTCTGAGACGTACAGCCTGTGCCTCATGTACCGTAACGAGCGGATAAATCCTGACGTAATCCTGAGCCAGTATAAAGTTTGAGCAAGGCCAGTTCGTACCACCGACTTTACATATGCCGCATGCACTCAAAAGTGTCTGTGCCGCAAATCGGCCAGATCATATCCATCGCACACTGCCTAGCTCGCCGACACCCCCAGCACATTCTTGTACTTACTGCGGACCACCGCCTTCAGTGCCGCATGCTCGGGACGGGCCAGCTTCGGATCGTCGTCGAGCAGGGCGAAGGCTTCTTCGCGGGCCTCTTTCAGAACGGGCACGTCGCGCAGAACGTCGATGAACGGCAGGGGCTGCAAGCCGGACTGCCGGGTTCCGTAAAAGTCGCCGGGGCCGCGCAGCTTCAGGTCCTCTTCGGCGATCAGGAAGCCGTCGGTCGTCTGGGCCATCGTCGCAAGGCGCGAAGCTCCGTCGTCCGTCTTCGGGTCGCCGATCAGCAGGCAGTAGGACTGCGTACTGCCGCGTCCCACCCGTCCGCGCAATTGATGGAGCTGAGCCATGCCGAAACGGTCGGCATCCTCGATCACGATCACCGAGGCGTTGGGAACGTCCACCCCCACTTCGATCACCGTGGTGGAGACCAGCAGGTGCAGGCCCTTGTCACGGAAGCTGGTCATCGTGCCTTCTTTTTCCGACGGCTTCATCTGCCCGTGCAAAAGGCCAATTTTATAATCAGGAAAAACGTGAATCTGCAAATGGCTGGCAAGCTCCGTGGCCGCCCGCGCCTGAAGCTTCTCGTTTTCTTCGATCAAGCTGCAGATCACATAGGCCTGACGGCCTTCCTGCAGCAGCTTTCGCAGGGTCTCATAGACGGCCTGCCGCTCGTGCCCGCGCTTCCAATGCGTCTTGATCGGCTTGCGGCCCGGCGGCAATTGGTCGATAATGCTCACATCCAGATCGCCGTAGACTGTCAATGTCAAGGTGCGCGGGATAGGTGTTGCCGTCATCACCAGAATATCCGGCGAGAAGCCTTTTTGCTTCAACGCCGCCCGCTGCATCACGCCGAAGCGGTGCTGCTCATCTACTACGGCTAGGCCCAGCCGGTGAAACACCACATCGTCCTGGATCAGTGCATGCGTCCCGACTGCGATATGCGTCTCGCCCGAGGCCACCGAAGCCAGCGCGGCCCGCTTCTCCTTCGCGGGCAGGCTGCCGGAAAGCAGGGAAACTTTCACCCCCATGCTTTCCATAATGCGCCGGATGCCGAGATAGTGCTGCTCGGCCAAAATCTCCGTCGGGGCCATCAGCGCGGCCTGATGACCATTGCGCACCGCGATCAGCAGCGCAGCCATCGCGATCACTGTCTTGCCCGCGCCGACATCACCCTGCACCAGGCGGTTCATGGATTTTTTCGAGGCCATATCCGCAGCGACTTCCGTCACCACTCGCGCCTGCGCTCCGGTCAGCGGGTAGGGCAGAGCCGACGTCAGCTCCGCAATCGGGGCCGCCGTCTCCGCAAAGACTGTTCCCGCAATCTTGTCCGCCTGCCGCTTCCGCACAGCCAGCAGAAGCTGCAAGCCAAAAAACTCATCGAAAACGAACCGCCGCTGGGCCGCCAGACGCGCCTCTTCCGTCTCCGGGAAATGGATATTGCGAAACGCCTCGATCAGCGGAACCAGCGTGCGACGCGCCTGAAGCTCCGGCGGCAGCGTTTCTTCCGGCAGATCACCGTACTCCTGAAGCACGGTCCAAACCGCGCGGCGCACCCGCGCCTGCAGCGCACCCTCGGTCAGCGGGTAGACCGGCACGATACGACCCGACGAAAGCGCGTCGGCATCGTCCTCTGGGGCTTCCCACTCGACATCCGTCATATCCAGGCCACCCCGGCCTGAGCGCGACGCTTTGCCGTAAGCGACAATCATCTTGCCGCGCAGCTTTTCAAACTGCTTCTTCAGATACCACTGATTGAAAAAGACCAGAAACGCGATGCCGCTGCGGTCGTCGATCGCCACTTTGGTCAGCGTCACCCGCGTTCGGGTCGGGATATTCTCGACACTCACCACTTTGCCGCTGATCGTCACAGACTCGCCATGCCGGATGTCGCAGATCGGCTTGAAGTGTGTCCGGTCTTCGTAGCGGCGCGGGTAATGCTTCAGCAGATCGCCCGTCGTAAAGATGCCCAGCCCTTTGCCGAGCGCGGCGGCAAACGATTCGGTGACACCCGCCAGCCGCTGCACCGGGTCGTCCAGCGTCGGCGAGGCCCTCGCTTCCTCAACTCCGTCCGCAAGTTCCAGTGCCGCGCGTGTCGCCATTGGGTCGATGTGTTTCCCTGAAAAGTTCTCGCCCGAGTGATTTTAGTGTGCCAACGGGAGACAAAACATTATACGGGGTATGGCACGGAAAAGTCAAGCAGAAATTCCGCAAAACAAAAGGCAGGCTCCGGTGCGGAGTCTGCCAAATCTTCCCGAAACCTGTCAGAGGTCTTTAAGACGTGCTCTCAGACACGCGCGGCGTCACCACGACATATCGGTTCGGCTCATCCCCTTCGGAATAGGTCTGGACGTCCGGATTGTCCGCAAGCGCAGTATGAATAATACGCCGCTCCATCGGATTCAGGGTGTCGGTGATCGCTTCCTGACCGCTTTTCGAGACCTGCACGGCCAAGTCTTCCGCAAAGCCGATCAATTTCTGCGCCCGGCGGGCACGGTAGCCGTCGGCATCCACCATCAGCCGCAGACGCGGCCCCTGGCCTTTGTTGGTCATCAGCATCAGCAGAAACTGCAGGGCATCCAGAGTCTGCCCGTGCTGCCCGACCAGCATGGTGGCATCCGGCCCGGTGACAGCCAGTGTCACATTATCGCCGTTCTGCGACTCGAGCGCGGCCTGCGCGTCCAGCTCTCCGGCCTGGAGAAGTGTCTGGAGGTGTCCTAATGCCGTCGCGCCGGGGTCGAACGCGATCGTTTCCGCTGGGGAAACGGGAGTTTCCGTGATGATTTCAGCCACAGTGATGAATGTCCTTTAACGCCGCTTTTTCTGCCGTCGCTTTTCTTACCGTCGCTTCTTTTTGGGGTGTACTTTCGCCGGGGCGATCACGCCTTTGGCCGCCGGGGCGGTGCCGTTGCTGGGGCGGGAGAACTTATCACCGCTGCCGTCTTTCAGCGGCGACACGGAGGCACCGTTCGTGTGCGTTCCATTCCCATTTTTGCCGCTGCTTCCATTTTTGCCGTCGTCCAGCAGTGAGGCGCCCGTGATCGGCGTCAGATCCGGCTCCCCGGCCCGCTTTCGCATGTAATACCTCTGCTGGGCGGTCGAGAGAATATTGAAGATCAGGTAGTACAGCACGAACGCCGATGGCAGGTGATACTGCAGGAAGAAATAGGTGGTCATGAACGGCGTCATGATCGCCATCATGCGCTGCGTCTCCGCCTGCTGCGGGTCCATCGTCGGCGTGACCGTCATCTTCTGCGTGATATACATCGAGCCGGCGTACAGCAGCAGAATCGGGATATCCGGCTGGCCCAGGTTGATGCCCAGATACGCTGGGAACTGATGCGCCAGGCCGCTGCCGATCCACAGAAAGGATCCGTTGGAGAACTGATACTGGTAAAGCCGGATCATATAGTACAGCAGGTACATGATCGGAAGCTGGACGAGCAGCGGCAGGCAGCCCGCCGCCGGGTTGACCCCATGCTCCTTATAAAGCTCCATCATCTTCCGGCCCAGCAGCTCTTTGTCGTTCTTGTGCTTGGCCTGCAGCCCCTGGATAAGCGGCTGCAGCTTCTGCATCTCCTTCATCGAGCCGTACTGCTTGTTCGACAGTGGTGTCAGCAGCAGCTTGACCAGAATTGAGATCAGCAGGATGGCGAAGAAGTAAGAATACGACTGCCGCCCCGTCAGTGCCACCAGGCTGTCCATCACCCGGTACAGCGTCGCTCCGATGTTGTGGAACGCGGGCGCGGGCGGCGGCGCGTAGCTGCGGTCCCATTGATCGAGAGCGGTCCCGACACGCTTGATTTCCGGCAGAACGGCCTGATCGTCCGGGAACGTATTATGCAGCGTCTGGAGCGACTGGATCGCGGTGCCTTTGTCTTTCAGCACAAGCTCTTCCAGCTTTGCCTTTTGGCGCAGGGACTCACGGGCGTAGATCGTGTGGCCGTACTTGCGGCTGCTCACGACTTCGTCCAGCTTCTTGACCGCCTGATAAGCCCGGTTGTGCGCGATTTCGCTTTGCCCGGCCACACGCGCGGCCTCCGACGCCGCCGTCAGCCGCTGAGCGACGGCGTAAGCCGGAGGCGTGTCGGGCGTGTTCAGTGCCTGTGCCTGAGCCGCCGTCCCCGAAACAAGTAGAAACGCCGCGCAGATCAAATAACGAGCGGCGGCGGGGTAATTCTTCATTCAATCTCCCAGAATCAAAACGTTCACTTTACTGGGTCATCGCCGCCCCGATGAAACGGGTGACAGCGGCTCAGACGCGCCAGGGCAAGGCCTGTACCACGGATTGCCCCGTATCGTTCTACAGCCTGCGCGGCGTACTCCGAACAGGTAGGAGTGAACCGGCAGGCAGACGGGGTCCACCGCGAGATGTACCGCTGATACATACGGATCGCGGTGATCAAAACGTGCCGCATCAGAGGCCTGCCTGACGGATCAGAGTTGAAACCTCCGACGACAGCTCGGCGAAAGTCAATTCGGTCGAGGCCATGCGTGCCACGAAGAGACCGTCGAAGGGCCGCGCGATGTGCGGAAGCACCTGATTCCGACAGATTTCCCGCAGCCGCCGCTTCAAGTGGTTGCGATCATGGGCACGTTTCGCGATTTTCTTGCTGATCACAAACCCCAGCCGCGAAACACAGTCTTCGCGCGGTGTTCGGAACCGCACGTAAAACGCCAGATGCGGCGAAGCCCACGACTGACGCCGCTTGTAGACGTTCTGAAAGTCGCGGCTGCGCTTCAAACGGGACGGACGCGGCAGCATAGAGGCTTACTTGTTGACGGTAATGCGGACGGTATGGGTCACACACAGTTTGTAGCGGCCTTTGGCGCGGCGGCGCTTCAGGACGTTGCGCCCATCGGCGGTGCTCATACGCTCGCGAAAGCCATGCGTCTTCATTTTGTGCCGGACATTCGGCTGATAAGGTCGTTTCATAGTCGTTTCCTCGGGTCGGTCGGTATTCTGC
>JANXNV010000209.1 GCA_025353925.1 Armatimonadota bacterium | reverse complement strand
AGCCACGGATTGGAAATCCGAGGCTCTGCTGCGCCTTCTGCTTTATCAGCAATTTAAGCGGCAGTGCTTGCCTTGCTCTGCATAATGCCTGCCCTGAATCAGGCTCTCGTAAATGGCAGCAGTGCCGGCCAAATCTCGATGGTCAAGGGGTTATTGGCCCTCGGAGTCGCACCCTCCGATGATGCGCTCGGCAGAGCAGCATAAAATGGTCGTACGGCGGTCGTTCGCACGCTCCTCCAGGCGGGAGCAAATCCCAATGCGGCAAACGAGATAAACGAAACTGCCCTGATGTACGCCTCCGAGAATGGTCACACCCGAAGTTGTGAAACTCATGCTGGTTTACGGTGCCGATCCCAACGCAGGCTGCCGGGAAATGGACCCGCTCATAGTGGCTCGGATCGGCAAGCACACAGAGATCGTCAAGCTGCTGAAGCAAGCGGGGGCGAAGGAGTAGCGAATGATGCTATACAAAAAAGCAGCCAGATAGAAAGAAGCAAGTCCGGTGCCGAGCGGTAAGACACACGATAAAATCACGGTAGTGACGGCGATAGCGGCGGTTCCAGTCTGGTGGTGGGAATCGGCGACGAAGGACTGGGCGGGGCTGGCGGTCGGCCTCACGGCGTACTTCTTCTCAGGCTTCTGGCTGTCGGACGATCTGGATACCCACAGCATCGCCTACAAACGCTGGGGAGCTTTACGCTGGCTGTGGTGGCCTTACCAGAAGATGGTGCCGCATCGGTCATGGGTGTCGCATGGAATCGGTTTCGGGCCAATCTTCCGGGTCGCCTACTTCCTGGTGATGCTCTGGGTTACGATGCGTGGGCTCCTATGGGTGCTGATCCAGGTCCACATCCCGGTCAGCCGCGATGCGGTGCTGGGGAGCTTCTGGGGCTTAACCACGGATTGGACCGCCGCCCATCCCTCCTGGGCCGTGTGCGCCCTCATCGGCCTGGTGCTGGGCGGCGTGACCCACTCGGTCGCCGATGCGATCGTCAGCTGGGCAAAACGGGTGTGGTGACTGTTTTGAAGCGCGGTTTCGTGGAGTGTTATGCTATAATAAGCTGTTGAGGGCCTATAGCTCAATGGTTAGAGCATCCGGCTCATAACTGGTTGGTTGGGGGTTCGAGTCCCTCTGGGCCCATGACGAAGAAAACCGCCGACGCATCACGCGTCGGCGGTTTTTTGTGGCGTAGGGTGCGCTGCTTGCCGCGCCCTTTTGTTCTTCTTGTCCTAACAAGAGCCACGGATCGGAAATCCGAGGCCCTATCGACAAGTTAAAATATAAGGCCCACTGTCCAGGGGACAGAAGAGATAACTTCACAGCCTGCGTGTTGCAGTCTGAACGTCGCTTCGACGGTGGGCTATTTATGCAAACCTCATACTCTGGCTCGGATTTCCAATCCGTGGGTTCTTTTCTGCCGCGGGTCATGCCTTACCGTATTCTGAACAAGAAAGGACAAGAGGGCGCGGCAAGCAGCGCACCCTACGCCGCCAGTGCCAGCGTGCGGCGGTCGGCGCTGTTCAGCATTTCATCTTGGTTCATCGCGGCGACAATCGTTCGCAGCACTTCCCCCGCCTGCTCATGCGGGACCTGGCAGGTGCCGGCGGCCTCGTGTCCCCCACCCCCGAAGCGGCGCATGAGGGAGCCAACATGGGTTTTGGACGAGCGGTTCAGGATGCTGTGGCCGCAGGCAAGGACGCAGTTGCGGCCCTGGAAGCCGTTCACCACCCAGATGGAGATATTCTGCTCCGGGTGCAGTGCGTAGACCAAAAATCGGTTGCCGCAGGGGATCGGGTTAACATCGCGCAGATCGGTCACGACCACGTTTCCGGAGGTGTATGAATGCTGCTGGAGGGCTTTGCGGAACAGAATGTCCTGCTTGTTGTACCGCACCAGGCGCTCCTGGACATCGGGCATCTGGAGGATGCCGCCGATACTCTGAATCATGCAGGCGTCGATCAAATCGTACATCAACTGATAATTGCTGATCCGGTAATCTTTGTAGCGGCCCAGGCCCGTCCGGGCATCCATGATAAATGACAGCAGCGGCCAGCCCGAGGGGTGCAGGATCTCGTCCCGGGTAAATTGGGCAGTGTCGGCTTTGTCCACTTCCCGCATCATCTCCTCGATACCTGGGAAGCAGTCCGCCCCGCCATAATAGTCGTAGACGACGCGGGCCGCGCTGGGAGCAATCCGGCAGTCCCCGCGAAAATCAACTTTGCCGACGATGCGCTCGACTTCCGTCGCATGATGGTCAAACCAGAGGCCGCAGCCGGGGACGTAGGGGACATTGGTCAAAACATCCTCCTTCGTCACCTCGAATTTGCCGTCCTGCAAATCCTTCGGGTGGACGAACTGAATTGAGTCAATCGTCTCCACCTGTTTAAGCAGCACCGCACAGATTAAACCGTCAAAATCGGATCGCGTCACAAGGCGCATCGCCATACCTCCCGCATTTCAGTCGTTGTTGATTGCTAGTTGAATTCACTGGTATTTATATCGGAGATTATCGGCAGAGCGTACGGAAACTTTAGGGCAAAAAGGGGAAAGATTCGTCATCTTCGACGTTTCGCCGGTGTCTGATTTGGGGATTGTTGAAGAGTAACTTTGTTTTAGAAAGCTCATAGGAACAAACTAATGAAGAATCATAAGATTACGATTGGACTGGGTGCTGGGATTGCGGCGGCCGGCTTGCTGATTTCTCTCGCCGGAGCGTCGACGGCGCAGAGCAGTATGGACCGGATGTTTGCGGTCAAAGCGGCGCAGGGCGGCATGGCTGAGGTCATGGACAGCAGTTTGGCTTTGAACAAAAGCCGCAACCCGCGTGTCCGTGCCATCGCCAAGAGGATGGTGCAGGAGCACACTGCTGCGAACGAAGAACTGAAGGGTGTCGCCGAGCGCAAGGGAATGGCCTTGCCGAAGCAGACGGATCCGATGCACAAAATGGCACATGCCAAGCTTGCCCGTCTCTCCGGGTCAACTTTCGACCGGGCCTATATGGCCGGTCAGGAGAAAGACCATGCCGCCACGGTAAAGCTCTTCCAGAAGGAAATCGCCCTTGGCCGGGACAAAGACCTGAGCAGCTTTGCCGCCAAGAACCTGCCCGCGATTCAGGATCACACGATGATGATTTTCCAGGTCGGCTCCAGCCTCGGAGTTCGCGCGGTGCCAATGCCGCCGCTGAAATCCGGTATGATGCCTGGCAGCATGAGCGGGAAGAACATGTAACTGAAGAATATGTAACTTTAGAAAGCTCGAAAAATGGCAGACACACTGAAGTCAGGTGACCATGTCGAGTGGGATGCACCGCAAGGAAAAACCACCGGGACCGTCAAGAAGAAATTGACGGAGCCGACGCAAATCAAAGGCCACAAAGTTGCCGCCTCTCCTGAGCACCCGGAATATCTCGTGGAGACGGGCAAATCGCATAAAGAAGCGGCTCACACAGTTGAAGAGCTGCACAAAAAAGCGAAGAAATAAAGAGAAGTTATGGAAAGCAAAAGCAAAATCTTCGGCCATCCAGCCCACACCATTTTGATCGTGTTTCCATTGGGCCTTCTCTCCACCGCGGTCATCTTTGATACGCTGCACTTGATTACGGGCAAATCGAAGCTGGGAGATCAGGGCTTAGCGATGACGGGTGCGGGTCTGCTGGGCGGCCTGGCAGCGGCACCCTGGGGGACACGGGACTGGATGGCAATTCCGGAAGGAACCCGGGCAAAAAAAGTAGGGCGGCTGCACGGCCTTGGGAACGTCGCTGTGCTGAGCCTCTTCGCCGCAAGCTGGGCTTTGCGGCGTGGCAAGGACCCCAAGCCCGGCGGCCTTCCTTTCATGTTGTCGCTACTCGGCTTCAGCATCGCCGGAGTGACCGGATGGCTGGGCGGGGAGATGGTAGACCGCTTGGGCGTCGGCGTCGATGATGGGGCGAATTTGAACGCGCCTTCCTCACTCTCCGGGCTGCCCGCAGAAAACGGTTAAGAATTCTAGAAAGCAGAGCGAACTATGTCTGAATACACACACAGCGCAGAAGTCACCATCAATGCACCCGTGGGCCAGGTCTAAGCAGACAAAGGTGAACGTCGTCATCAGCTATACTCCTCCCGCGGGCTTTTTAGGCGACGCGGGCGAGAAGCTAGGCGCGGGCAAGCACTTCGAGACCAAGCTGCAGTCGGACCTGGACAATTTCGCCCAGATGATCGCGCAGGCGCCAATAGGAGCATCGGATCCGGAGTCGTCGAATTATCTGTTTCACGAAGAGAGCGCGGCAGCTAAAGGAAAAACCACGGCGGCGCAGGATGCAACGATGGGTGACAATACGTAGGGTGCGCTGCTTGCTGCGCCCTCTTTTCCCAAGCCTGGACAGCAGGAGCCACGGATCACCGATCCGTGGCTCTTTCTTTGCCGCCGGTCACGCTTCTTAAAGTCAAAGAGACAAATATAAAGAGCGAGGGAATAAACTCCCTCGCTGGTTGCTGTGGCCGACTGACAGCAACCAGCGCACCCTGCAGATCCATATGCCTAAATTGCAGGGTGATTTGTCACTCATTCAGCCTTTTTGCGGCGTCTCTGCCCAGTTTCGTCAGGGCCTCGAAGAAAGGCCGCGCAGGAACACTCGGAGCCGCCTCGGAACCGGGGATATTGCTCTGCGCCTTGGACGCATCCGAAGGCGGTGGCAGAAAAAGTCGGTCTACCAGTCTGAGCAGCTCAGTTGTCGGCCCGGGCAGAATGCCGTGGGCCAGGCTGAGCAGATTCGCGGGCAGGGACAGAATACGCTCGGCTTCACCGCGCCGGGTGGCTGCGACGATCTCTCGAGCCGCCCGCTCGGCACTGATGGAAACGCCCGGCAAATTGTCGCCAAGCCCGAACCAGGCAAACTCTTTCGGCTGGTCGCCCTTAAAGAGCGCATGGAAATAGGAGCCGGTTCGCATGAGGCCGGGTACGATGGTTGTGACTGTGATGCCGTCGCGCCACAGCTCGGCTCGCAGGCCCTCCGAAAGGCCGGTCACGGCAAACTTAGCGACGGCATACGGCAGCAGGTGCGGGAAGGCCACTTTGCCGCCAATGGAGCCAATAGTCACGATCCGGCCGCTGCGGCGTTCCCGCATCTGGGGCAGAACGGCGAGAATCGGGTCCAGAACGCCCCAAAAGTCTACGGCCAAAGTCTTCTCGAAGTCGGCTCGGGTCATGTTCTGCACCGGACCGACCTCGATAATTCCGGCATTGGTGACAAGGATATCGATGTGCCCATAGTGGTTTGTAACGTCAGAGATTAAACGCTGAACCTGCGATTGATCGGAGACATCACAGACGCTGGTAAAGAGTTCCGCACCCGACTCCTCCAAAGACGCCTTGGCCTGTGCCAGCTCGTCAGCATCACGGGCGCAAAGTGCCAATCGGCATCCGTGGCGAGCAAACTCTTGAGCCAGAGCGAGGCCGAGGCCGCGCGAGCCGCCGGTGATCAGCACCGACGCCCTGCGCAGGTCGGCCTCGCGGCTTTTCTTCTGGTACGCGCGGAACGCCAGGGCCAAACCCGCCCCGATCAGCGGCGAATATCGTGTGGCTTTTGTCACGGTTTCAGGACGATCTTCGTGCAGCTATCCGTTTTCTCTTTGAACATCTTGTAACCCGCCGGGGCTTCGTCCAATGTCATATGGTGGGAGATGACAAAAGTCGGGTCAATGTCGCCTTTCTGGATGCGCTCCATCAAGGGCGCAAGGTACTTCTGCGTGTGGGTCTGTCCCATCTTCAGTGTCAAGCCTTTGGCGAAGGCCACGCCCATCGGGAACTTGTCCAAAAATCCGCCATAAACGCCGGGGATGGAAACGGTTCCGCCCTTGCCGCAGCACTGGATCGCCTGACGCAGCACATTGGAGCGGTCGGATGCCAGGCGGGCAAGCTCTTTGGTCTTATCGTAGATATTTCCCAGCCCTGTGCCATGGGCTTCGAGGCCGACGGCGTCGATGCAATGGTCAGGCCCGCGCCCGCCGGTCATCTCTTTGAGCGTCTCGAACAGGTTATCCTGCTCCTCATAATTCACGATATCGGCATGGCTTTTGTCCCGGGCCATCGCCAGACGCTCGGCGATATGGTCCATCGCGATTACCCGCTCCGCACCCAGCAGATAGGCACTCTGGATGGCAAACTGACCGACCGGCCCGCAGCCCCAGACCGCCACGGTATCGCCGGGCTTGATGCCGCAGTTGTCCGCCGCCTGGTAACCTGTAGGAAAGATGTCTGTCAGGAACAGCACCTGATCGTCGGTCAGGCCTTCGGGTACCTTGATCGGGCCGATATCCGCAAACGGCACCCGCGCGTATTCCGCCTGACCGCCGGCATACCCGCCGTACAGATGAGAGTAGCCGTAGAGGCCCGACGGGGCATAGCCGTACAGCTCTTCCGCCATCAGGGCGTTTGGATTGGAATTATCGCACAAGGCCCATTGATCGTGCTGACAGTAGTAACAATTTCCACAGGCGATTCCAAACGGCACGACCACCCGGTCACCGATGCTGAGATTTTTGACCGCCGAGCCAAGGGCGACCACTTCGCCCATAAACTCATGGCCGAGAATATCGCCTTTTTCCATAGACGGGATAAAGCCGTTATAGAGGTGCAGATCCGAGCCGCAGATCGCTGTGGAGGTGACCTTAATAATCGCATCACGCGGATTGAGAATAGTCGAGTCAGGGACGGTGCTGACCTGAACATCGTTTTTGCCGTACCAGCAGAGTGCTTTCATAATTTATTTCACCTGATCCTTGTCCGGGCCGCGGCCGGAAGCCTGCCCTTCCGTCGTGGGCCGCTCGCCCGCTTCCATCATCTGCTTGAAGTGGCGCAGGTCATCGTCGAGCTGCTTTTTGGGGTCCTCGCCCAGTATGTGGGCGATGATCGCACCCAGCTTACCCGCCGGGGGAGCATAGGAGATTTCGACACGCACCTCCGTGCCGCGCCCCTGGGTAGCGGTTTTGAAGGTCACGGCACCTGCATTGATCACGTCCGCGTCGGGCAGAGATTTCCAGGCGATGACTTTGTTCGGCTCATCGTTTATCAACTCCGCATCCCACTCGACCGTACGGCCCAGCGGGGCTTTTGCGACCCAGTGCGACTTCGTGCCGTCCTGCACCGTCACGGAATTGAGATGATCCATGATATGCGGCAGGTTCGTGAAGTCGCGCCAGTAAGCGTAAAGCTCCCCTATCGGCTTTTGGATCGAAACGGCGTGTGTCACTTTGATGCCGACATCTCCCAGTTTTTGGGAGGTCTCCTCCGCCTCGATAGCAGGATTTACGCCCAAAGCACTGTACGCAGGACAGTGACCGGTCGCACCGCGAAAGATCAGATATAGGCCAGCAGCAGTCATCGCATAGCCGCTCAAGGCATTGCCGGGCGCGGGGCTGCGCAGCAGTCCATAGGTCGCCAGCCCGCCGCCGACAAACGCCGTCACCCAGCGTTCCGTTCCGGCGATGTTCACCGATGCTTTCGTACTTTCTGTTGAGTTAGTTGTCATTCCTATTGCTTCTTTCTTATCGCTTCTCTCTTACTTGAGCAGCACGGGTGCCCCGTCGATTTTAACCCGATAGAGTCTATAGGGCTTGATTCGTAAGTCTTTGCCGTTATGATAGTTAGCCTGACGCTGCAGCTCGTTGGCAATAAAGTACAGGTATCCGTCAGTCGCTACCGAAAGAGTATCCGGCCAGTAGAGGGGTGCCGCCTGCGCGATTGTTGTATACGGCCCGCCGGGCTGACCGCTGAGAACACGCGCGTGCTCGTAGTCAGTCACATAGATCCGCCCCGACGCATCGGTTTCCATGCCGTCCGAGGCACCTTTGATTCCGTAATCATGAACCGTCGCCTCCACCTCAGCTTCCGTCTTAGCTTTGTCCGAGAGTGCCGCCATGCTGACACCAAAAAGGTGCCGCCCGGCCAGGGCGCAGTAAAACAGTGTCTTGCCGTCCGCACTGATGGCGATGCCGTCGGACCCCAGCTTTAGGTGCTGCGGCGTCTGGCCCAGCCTACGTTCCAGCAGCGGCTGGCCTTCGACAATTGGCGTAAAAAGAGGCTCGGCTTTCACGGAAGGATGCCCACCCAGTCGCCGCAGGCTGCTTCCCGACGCCAGATCCACTACAATGATGCCATTTGGCGATTTGGCCCCGGAGTCGGTGATGTAGGCAGTGCCCGCGACACCCCGCTTAAGATCGAAGCGGACATCGTTCAAATACGTCTCAGGAGTGACGACACTGCGCGAAAAGAATATCTTACGCGTGATCATATTTGTCGTCAGATCGATGCAGACCAGCTTCGGGCCATAGGGAACATTGGAACCCAGCTTAACACTGCCCGTGTCCAAAGCCCAAAGGCGGTCTTTGGGGTCTACCACGACGCTTTGCACGGAATAAAAGCATGCAGCGGGATGGTGTGTGTCCAGCTTATTGACGGCGGCGTTTGGGTAGGCTAATGCCTGACCGTTTTTGACCTCGGCAACCGTGAATGGGACGTTGTCTCCCCAGTGCGGGTAGCAGACGAACACCCGGCCCGTATGCGAGACAGTCACTCCCGTGACCATCGCGCCGGAGAAATTGGCGACGGTTTCAAGCTTCTGCGCGACCGCCGGAATGGCGATGAGCAGTGCCGACAGCGGTAATAAAAAGTGCTTCCAAAAATGCAACGCAGAATGCCTCCCGTAGGGACGGGGCTTGCCCCCGCCTCCCCCTCTTCTCTTCACACTCCCCTCGTCGTTCCAGGCAGCTCTAATCAATGAATATTTCTGGCCCAGCTCAGAATGGCACGATTGCAGTCTTCCGGTTTCTCAATAATGGCGGCATGGGCCGCACCGGGGATAACCGCCAGCTTGATACGCGGGTTCGACTGCTTCATCATGGTCTGCATCTCGACGGGGTATAGCGGATCGTCCATTCCTTCGACGATGAGAACAGGGACCGTGACATGGGCCAAAGTCGGGCGGGAGTCGGGCCGCTCGGCCAACGTGTCTCCACCAGCGACGGCGGCATTCACCGATGCCCGCTTGATGATGCCGCCGACAAAGCCCACCAGGGCGGGGTTCGACATCCGGGTTTTGGTGGTCAGCATGTTCGGCATAAGAATGGGAATCTGCGACGCGACACCCTTCTCACGGGCCTGCTTGCCGAAGGCGGGCCATTGGCCCTGCTCAACAATGGCGGCAGGAAACGAGGTTGAGTCGATTAAGATCATGCCACGGAACCGCTGAGGAGCTTCCCGGTACATCTCCAGTACGACGGGGCCGCCCATGGACATACCACCAATAATAGCTTTGCGGATATTCAAATGATCCATTACTGCCAGCATGTCCTTTGCATACAGCTCGACCCCGCCTTTCGTGTCGGGGGTCGTGCTGCTCCCAAAGCCGCGCAGGTCAGGCGTCACTACCGTGTAGCGGCGGGAAAGGGCGGCGCGGTTCTTGGCGAACAGCTCCCCGGAAAGCGGGTAGCCATGCACCAGCATCAAGGCCGGACCATGCCCCTGAACGCGGTAAGCAATGCGGGCACTCCCGACTTCCATAGAGCCTGCGGTTTGCGCCGAAGCGGGAAGGAACAGCAGCGCGGAGGCTGCGAGGGCGGCGAGGCCACTGACGAGAGACTGGCAAATTCGATTCATCAAAAGTTCTTCTTTCTTATACACGTATGGTTCCCCGCTAATTTACCGGGAGAGTTCAATTGTTAAACATCAGCCTTCGGTCGGCTCCGTGCCTCGGAACGTGTCGCGCGTCGTGATATGCGGCAGGGAAACCGGCTTGCCGGAATGGGCCGATTTGTAGATCGCTTCCATAATCACCTGATCTTGCAGCCCCTCTTCGCCCGGCGTGTACGGCATTTTATTCAGTATCACGCACTCGGCCATGTGGTCCATCTCCAGCGCGAACTGGTTTTTCTGTCCGAGGATCGGCGTCTCCCGATGCTCGATCTTGCCCTCGGCGTAGGAAAGCATCGGCTGAAGACCCGAGTACGCGAATGCCGGGTCCATGCCAAACCAGCCGGTCGCCGCATTGACCCGGTAGCGGCGCACTTCGTGGAAACCGTATGACGTGGCGTTATTGGAGAGAATACCGCTGGGGAAGCGCATCTGCCAGGTGACACTTTCTTCCACCTCTTTGAAGCGCGGGTCACCTGGCGTACTGTAGAGGCTGCCCATGACTTCCAGCGGCTCCTCGCCGGTCAGGAAGCGTGTGGTGTTCAGGCAGTACAGACCGACATCCGGTAGGGAGCCGCCCCCCGCCAATGCCTTCTTTAATCGCCACTGGGACGGATCGCCCTGGTTTTGCCCATTGACCGCTTCGATGACTTTCACCGGGCCATATTTCTGGGACTGCACCAGCGAGCGCATAAACCGGTTGTTCGGTTCATATTGAATGCGGTAGGCGATCATCAGCTTTTTGCCTGCGGTCTTGCAGGCGTCGATCATCTGACGGCACTCTTTCACCGAGGTCGCCATCGGCTTTTCGCAGAGGATATGCTTTCCGGCCTGTGCTCCGCGTACGGTAAATTCGGCATGCTGGGAATTCGGCAGGACGATGTAAATAATATCGACATCCGGATTATCTCGAATGCTGTCGTAGTTTGAATAACTGTAGACACTGCGTTCGGGAACACCGTGCTGTGCGGCGATCTCGCGGGCCTTGTTCTGGTCACCGCTGACCAGCGCGGTCAGCTTGCAGAGCTTCGATTCGCCGAAGGCCGGAATGATCTGCGCCACTGAAAGATTGCCCAGGCCGACCACAGCAACCCCAAGTCGTTTCCCAGGAGGAAGCGGCAGAGGCGGCTCGCCGGGATCCAGCTCGGTCGAGGCTCCCAGCGGTGGCAGGGAGATCGGCTTCTCCGCTGCCGGGGCGGCACTGGCGGCAGAGGTCAGCAGACCAGCGGAGGCAAGGCCGAGTCCAGCATTTTGAATGAACGCGCGGCGGGAGAGGCCCGCGCTGAAAAGTTCGGGCATAGTGGGGTCCTGTCTAGTTTTTGGCTTGCCGCTGGCGCAGCAGGAGGAATGGCCGCTGCCGCAAATCTTTACCGAAGTGGTACTTAGCCTGACGGTTCAGCTGATCGGCGGTAAAGTACATGAAGCCGTCGCCCGGGAATGAAAGGCAGTCCGGCCAGACCAGGGTCGGCCCCGAGGCAACGGTCGCATAGCGGCCGTCGGAGAGCCGCCGCTTGACGGCATTGTTCTCATAATCGGTGAGGTAAAGGTCTCCGGTTGGGCTTGTTTCGATACCGTCGGAGGCAAAACCCTTATCGCCGAGGTCTTCCACCGTGGCCGCGACTTGTTCGTCGGACCGACTCGAGTCGGCGAGAGCGAATGTCAGCACGCGGTAGAGATGATGGCCCTCATTTGGACAATAGTAAAGAAACTTGCCGTCCGTGCTGAGTGCTAGGCCGTCAACTCCAGTAGTATCATGCGTCGGAGCCTGCCCTTTTCTGCGCTTTAAGAGTGGCTGCCCCTCGACAACCGGTGTAAAGCCCGGCTCGGCTTTGACCGAAGGATGGTCGTTCAAACGCCGCAGACTGGTTCCTGACGCCAGATCCACAACGATAATTCCATTCGGCCCTTTTTCTGAGGAATCGGTAATGAATGCGGTACCTCCATACCCAATCGTCAGGTCCACACGGACATCGTTCAGGTAAGCCTGCGGACCAGCGACAGCGGCAGGAAATAGTATCCGCTGAACGACCTTGTTTGTTCTGAGATTGACACAGACTAGCTTTGGGCCGCCAAAACTCACAGGGCTGTCTTTGATCTTGCCGAGATCCAGCAGCCAGAGGCGGTCCTGAGCATCGATTGTCAGGCCCTGCACGGAGATCAGTCGCGTCTCCTGAGGCTGCGTGGAAAGGCGATTAATTGCCGCGTTTGGGTAGGCGACAGCCTTCCCGCCTTTGATCTCTGCGACATCAAATGGCCCCTGATCGAAGGCACGCGGGAAGGACATGAAAATACGGCCCGTGTGCGACACGGCCACCCCAATCGGGGTTGGGCCGGTGAACCGCGCCACGGTTTCCACCCTGGCGGAGTTTTCCGGCGGGGCAGGCTGTGCCGCAGCACATAGCGCAGTAACACTTAGAGCAGACAAGCAAAGAGCAGCAGTCAACTTCAATGAAACAATCCTCACTTTGATCGGCATAATACATGCCGACTTTTCCCAAAACAATCCTCGAAATAAACCGGGTAAGCAGCAAGTTACGCTTCACAATGACTACAGATATGCGGAAGTACAACCGATATTTTCATCAGGCAACTAAACTATGCGATCAAAAAATTCATTCATACCCCGGTGGGAAACTTCCGGCCTGCTGCTGGTCGGAGCGGGCACGTATTGCCTGCTGCTCATCGCGCTCTTGGCACTCACCCAGTTCACGGCGGCGATCGGCTTAGGCGTGGGCGGCCTGCTGCTGTTCATGATGCTGCTGCGGGGGCGTCAGGAGGCGGCTTGCATGCGTGCGGAGCTGGCGGTCCAGCAAGAATCCATGAGAGTTCAGCAGGTGGAACGAGAAGAAAGTGCCCGCAGCCTTGCTCAGATGAACCAGAATTTGGCCCAGATGAACACCCTGCTCGCGCAGGCCTCCGGGCGGTTCCAGGAGCTATTCCAAGGCCTGCCGGTAGCCTGCGTCTGCTACAACCGGCAGGGCGAGATCATGGAGTGGAACCGGGCTTTTGAGCGGCTGTACGAACGCAGTGATCTGTTCGGCCAGTCCATCTGGCAGACGATCTATGTCCCTACGGAAGCTCCGCAGATCGCCGAAGCGGTCGCCGCCGTGATGAACGGTGAGAGCCGGGAGGGGATCGAGTGGACCCATAAGCGAGGGAATGGCACAGCCGCCCAGCTGCATTGCAGCATCTTTCCGCTGCGCGATGCTGAAGGCGAGATCACTGGGGCGATCAGTGCGGATGTGAATATCAGCGCACAGCATCAGGCGGAACAGGCTCTTCGGGCCAGTGAGGAGCGGCTGCACGCGCTCTACAACACGACATCGCAGCAGGAGCTGTCATTCGAGGCCAAAATGGAGCTGCTGCTTCGGCGCGGGGGGGAGCAGTTCGGCCTGGAAATCGGTTTGCTAACGCGGCAGATCGAAGGGCAAGAGAAAGTGGAACAGGCCTATTCGCCGAAGAATTCGATTGCGCTGGGGGCACTCTATCCACTGCAGAATGCTCCAGGCATCAACGTGACCCTGAGCGCACCGGTGCGTGTCAGCGGCAAAGTGTGGGGGACGCTCTGCTTTGCCGGGAGCCATTCGCAGTCGGTACCATTCGCCAGCGGGGACCGGGAGATGGTTCGCCTGATGGCGCAGTGGATCGGAGGTGAGATCGGACGCCGTGAAGCCGACGAAGCCGTCCGTGAAAGCGAGGAGCGGTTCCGCTCCGCGATCGCCTCCCTGTCGGAAGGCCTGATCGTAATGGACACTGAGGGCGTGATCCATGTCTGCAATGAGAGTGCCGAGCAGATCTTCGATTTGACACGCGGTGAGGTCCAGAAATGGAAGCCGCTGAACCCGAGCTATGTCGCCCGCCGGGAGGACGGCTCCCCATTTCCGCAGGGCAGCTATCCGCTGGTCGTATCCCTGCGCAGCGGGCGACCGCAGCGCGATGTGGTTATGGGCCTGCCCCGGCCCGACGGCCGCCTGCTCTGGGTCTCAGTCAACTCCAATCCTCTGATACGTCCAGGCGAGGAGTCTCCTTATGCCGTCGTAGCAACATTCTCCGACATCACCGAACGGCGTCGGGACGAGGACAAGATCGCCGCGCAAATGGCGCAGATCAAGACCTACACCAGTGTTCTGGAATCCCAGAAAAAACAGCTGGAGGTCGCCAATGTCCAGCTCGAGGAGCTGGCGATGTGCGACGGGCTGACCGGCCTCGGCAACCGCCGGGCGTTTACCCATCGGCTGGAGCTGGAAATGGGGCGGGCGTCCCGGTATTCCACTCCTTTGTCCCTGATAATTCTCGATGTCGACCACTTCAAAGAGTACAACGATACCTACGGGCATCTGGCGGGAGATGAAGTGCTAAAACACTTGGCATTCGTGCTCAAGGAGCAGGGCCGCGAGACGGACTTCTATGCTCGGTACGGCGGCGAGGAGTTTGCCGTACTGCTGCCGCATACTGACAGTGTCGGGGCGAATATCGTGGCCGAGCGGCTTCGCGAGATCATCGAGGCTTCCGAATGGCCCTGCCGCCCCGTCACGGCAAGCTTCGGAACCTCTACCCTGCTGCCCGCCATGCAGAACTCGATGAACCTGATTGCGCATGCGGACAGAGCACTTTACGCTGCCAAAGCGGCAGGCCGAAATCAAACGGTCCACGCCCTATCGCTCGCCGCCGAAGCAGTGCCCACGCAGAAGGAGTAGTGCTTCTTGACAATCCCCGCCGTATCCTGTACAATTCATCTTTGAGTGCCTTCACTTCGAGTTGCCTTTTCGTCAAAGGGTTCAGCAGGATAGAGAGCGGAAACCTCCATGTTCGATCCAATTATGTCCGAACGGTTGGCGCAGGCTGAAGCTCGCATGGCGAGCCTGCATCAACGGGCGGGGTATTCCCTCCTGCATCAGCAGGGACTGCTGCCGGATGCTTTCGAGGAGCTGCATCTCACCATTGAAGAACTGCGGAGCGCCGAGGAAGAGCTGCGGGCACAGAACGAGATGCTCCTCGCGGCACGCGCTCAGCTCGAAGCCGAACGACTGCGCTACCGCAACCTATTTGAGTTCGCCCCAAATGGGTATTTGGTCACCGATTTGGATGGGCGGATCTTTGAAGCAAACCAGGCGGCCGCGTTTCTCCTGAACGTCTCCCCTCTTGACCTGCGAGACCAGCTTCTCAGCAGTCTTGTCTACGACGAGGACAAGAGTGAGTTTCGGCTGCGCTTCTCCGCACTGCAAACAGGTGCCCGCCTCGAAACGCCGCAGGAGTGGACTTCCCGATTGTGCCGGGGTACCCTCCCCTTTTACGCCTCTTTCACCATCATCCCAGCCCCGAGATTTCCAATGGAGGCTCCGACGCTCCGCTGGATGGTCCGCGATGTGACCGAGCAGCGAGAAGCGGAGACGGAACGGGTCAGCTTGGCGGCACGCGAGGCGCGTCAAGCGGAGACCGAAACCGCGCATCGCAAGATCACATCAATTCTCGAGACGATTACGGATGCGTTCATCACCCTGGACCGGGAGTGGCGGTTCACCTATCTGAATGCCAGTGCCGCCCAGATGTGCCGGGCTGTCGGCAAAGATCCGGAGAAGCTGCTTGGGCGTGTTATCTGGGAAGAGTTTCCAACAGCTCTAGGGACTGCCTTTCAGACTGAAGGACTGCGGGCTGCAGAGACAGGGCGTATGACCGAATTCGAGGAGTACTCGCATGGCCTGGGTCGCTGGCTGCAAGTGCGTATTTTTCCTTCAGAGAACGGCGTCGCCGCGTATTCCCAGGACGTGACGGCACGCAAAGAAGCGGAGATCGCACTGCAGGCGGCCTTCGAGAAGGAGCGGCGCGTCTCCGGGCTGCTCGAGAATTTGCTGCTGCGCACCGCACCGCCGAATGATTTTCCGCATCTTTCGATTGAAACGTTCTACCAAGCCGCTTCTGGAGAGTCGCGGATCGGAGGCGACTTTTTCGATGTCTTCACGCTGGGCAAAGGCCGGGTCGCCCTGGTCGTCGGCGATGTTTCCGGGAAGGGTCTTGCGGCGGCGGAGCTGACGGCGGAGATCAAATATGTCCTGCGGGCGATCCTGCGCGAGGTGGAACAGCCGGCCCCGGCGATGGCACGGCTCAATGATTTCATTTGCGAGGCGCAGCGGCAGGGCGACCTCGGCAGCGACCATCTGGTGGTCCTGTCGCTGGTCACAATCGACCCGGAAACCGGGGAAGCCGTCAGCCTTTCCGCCGGCGGCGACCCGATCCTGCTGCTGCGAAAAAACGGTGAGACCGAGTCTCTTGGCTCCGGCGGCCTCCTGCTGGGCGTTCACCCGGGGGCCGTCTACACCGAGAACCATTTCCCCTTTCGGCCCGGCGATACGCTCGCCCTTTTCACCGACGGCCTGACGGAAGCGCGTCAGCAAGGGCAAATGGCTTTGCTGGGCTACGAGGGTTTGAGGCAGCTTGCACTCCGGGGAAATACCCGTAGAACGCTGCGGGAGATGGGCCAAACGATTATGGAAGGGGCACAGACTTGGGCGGGCGGGGTTTTGCAGGACGATGCCTGCCTCCTGGTCGCACGGCGGGGGTAAAATCGATGCGGCGGAAGAATGCAACGACTCTTCAGGATATTGCCGACGAGGCCGGCGTTTCTGCGATGACGGTTTCCGTGGTTCTCAACGGAGCCAGTTCCTCCACGCGCGTTTCCCCTGCGACCCGTGTCCGTGTTCAGGCGGTCGCCGACAGTCTGCACTACCGACCCAATGGCGTTGCCCGCGGCCTCTCGCGTCGTCGTATGGACACACTTGGCGTCGCCGCAGTCATGGAAGGGGCGGATGTCAACCTGTATTTCCTGGAGATCCTCAACGGCATCCTGGAAGCCTGCGCGGCTCATGGCCAGAACACGACTATCTTCCCGGTCTCGAATTGGCTCCACGATGAAAAGAAATTGCTGCGGTTCTGCGATGGGCGCATCGATGGGATGCTCTGCATCGGACCCGTACTCTCTTCGGCTTTTGCGGAAACACTGCAAAACCACATTCCTTTTGTCACCGTGCACAGCAGCCAAACATTTCCGCAGATCCATAATCTGGACGTGGATAATGAGGGCGGAGCGCATGCGATCGTTGAGTATCTGATCGCGCAGGGCCACCGCCGGATTCTGCATTTCGCGGCTGCTCCAGAGCGCTCCGGGGGAACGCAGCGCCTGCTTGGCTACCGGCGGGCACTGGAAGAAACGGGAATTGCTTTCGACGCCTCCTTGGTCCATACTGGAGAATACAGCGGCGAATCGGGGCGGCGGCATATGACCGCGCTGCTGGACGAAATTGGGAGCGGTCCCCTGCCCACCGCACTCTTTTGTGCCAGTGATGCCATTGCCTGTGGCTGCATAGAGGTGCTGGCTGAGCGGGGAGTACGTGTTCCAGAGCAGATCTCCGTCGTCGGCTTCGACGACTCGCTGCTGGCACGAATGACAATTCCGATGCTGACAACCGTGCGTCAGCCGCTGCGGCGCATGGGAGGACGAGCCGTTGAAGTCCTGCTGGAGCAGATTCGCCTTCCTTTGATTTCTCTTCCCCCTGCCACAGGAGCGCAGTCAGGTTTCATCGAGGAGATATTCGACTACGAAATTATTCTTCGCGCCTCCGTTTGCCCTCCACTTCCCTCCGACCAACAATTGTCACCTCAAAAATAAATAAAATATTTTTTGACTCCGCATGATTTATCGCTAAATCATGTATAATAGCGAAAGTACGAAATCTGATCGTATGGATTAAGAAGTTTCGAGGAGGAAGTCTGATGTCATCCTATCCACTGCCGCAGCGACGCGGTTTCACGCTGATCGAACTGCTTGTCGTCATCGCCATTATTGCAATCTTGGCTGCTATCTTATTCCCGGTCTTCCAAAAAGTCCGTGAGAATGCTCGCCGTACTGCCTGCCTCTCGAACCTGAAGCAGATCGGCCTTGGCATCGTCCAATACAACCAGGACTTTGACGAGAAAGAGCCAGGTGGTGCCAACATCTACGGTGGGGGGACTGGTTGGGGGGCACAAGTCTATCCCTACCTGAAAAGCGTCGCGGTTTACCATTGCCCGGATGACTCTGGTGCCGGATCGCGTGCCTCCTCCTATGGCATGAATGGCAACTTCGCTGTTAATCCCTATGGTGCCCCGGCCTCCCCTGGGTATGCTGCCAACACCGCCCCGCCGAACGGTCACTCCCTCTCGGAATTCGCTGCGCCGGCCAAGACGGTCATGCTTTTTGAGGTCACCAACAGCGCGGGCTACGACGTCTCCAACGTTACCGGCGTGCCTGCCGGCGGCTTCGATTCCGATGAGCAGAATAACGGCGGCTCCCCATCTGGGCTTGGTGTCGGAAACTTTGCGAACTACGATCCGAGTGGTTACAATGCCCATGCAGGGACTAATCCGCTCAAGTATGCCACCGGCTATATGCAGTATAGTTCTACCGACGCCACCAACGGCACCCCAAGCTTCCAGGCACCGACCGGGCGGCACACCGATGGGTCCAACTTCCTGATGGCCGATACCCATGCGAAGTTCCTTCGCCCAATGTCAGTGAGTTCTGGTGGGACCTACACAGTCCCCAACCAGTATTATGCTTGTGGTGGTCTTTACGCTCCTGGCGGAGCAAACGCGGCATCGTCACAATGCACGGACAGCAGCATTGTTGCGACGTTCAACCTCAACTAAGTAACGCTAGACCAAGTATCTTTACTGATGGGAGCTAATGTGAGACCCACAAAATCTCCCATCTGGTATGCGGCAAACGCCACCAGCATTCCCAACGGCTGGAAAGAAAATCACTATGAACCATTGGAAACAATTTGCTCTCGCCTTGCTTGGCCTCGGCGGCCTGATCCTCGGCGGGTGCAGCCAATCACAAGGCCCTGCAGGCTCCGCACCCGGACCGAATGAGGTGGACAAAGCCGCTGCTGCGACTGCGCACCAGAACGCCGGTGCGCAAGGTGCCGCCGCGCAGAATGCTGCCGGGCAAAAGGCTGCCGGGCAGACGGCCGCTGGACAGGCCGGTGCATCGCCCGCCTCCGGGACCGCCGGGAATTAATGTCCGCTTTATTCACAGGATCGGCTGTGATACTGGTATTGCCCGCGACCCTTTCGTCACGGGCAATTTTTTTGTCAGACCAGCGGTGTGAACCGGTTGTATTTTCCAGCCGTGCCGTGCTATAATGATGCGATTGTTAACACGATTGTTGAACTTGACCGGCTCGTTCGGTTTTTGTTCCTCTCTGCCCCATTCGGCTTTGGCGAGCCGGCGGGGGCCAAAAATACAAGCCCAGAGAGAGGAGGCACTTTATGCCATCCATCGCCATTACACAGCCGTATGAGGCCGTTTACATCGTCGACGCCACGCTCGGAGACGAGCAGATCGGCGTCATAACCACGAAGTACAAGACACTGATTGAGACCGGCGGCGGAACCGTCGACAAGATCGACATCTGGGAGCGGCGCAAGCTGGCTTACGAGATCAAAGGCAAAACCGAAGGCATTTATGTCATCATGCAGTTCCACGGCAAGCCTGCGGTCGAAGCTGAGCTGCGGCGCGTTTTTCAGATCAGCGAAGACCAGATTCGCTTTTTGATCGTCCGCCAGGATGAAGTCGAACCAGCCCTGCCCGTGATCACTCCAGAACCGGAAGCCGCCCCGGCCCCAGCGGCCGAGGTGACCCCTGCCCCAGTAACTGAGGAGGCTCCGGTCACAGAAGCTGCCCCAGCTGTTGAAGCTGCTCCGGTCGCGGAAGCTGCTCCGGCTGCCGAAGAGACGTCCGCCCCTGAGGCCGTCGCCGAGACGGCCTAATTGAAACCCTCCCGCCTCGCCCGTCGAGGCGGGAGGCACGATCGATCCCTGCATTACCATTGACAACTGCATTGGTTTACGAGAACAGCAAAGGAACAAGAGAATGGATCTGAACCGCGTTATTTTGATTGGCCGTCTGGCCAGCGACCCCGAACTCAAATACACCCCCAGCGGCATCGCCGTTACCCAGTTTCGACTGGCTGTCAACCGTCCGATGTCCGCGGAAGCCCGTAGCAACGGACAGGAAAAGCAGGCCGATTTCTTCAGCATCGTCGCCTGGCGTCAGTCGGCGGAGTACGCCGCGAACTACCTCGGTAAAGGCCGCCTGGTAGCGGTCGAAGGCCGCCTGCAGGTCCGCGAGTACGTGACATCCGCCGGAGAAAAACGGCGTGACACTGAGGTCGTGGTAGACAACCTGAAATCCCTGGACCGGCCTAAAGAAGGCGAAGAAGGCGGCGGTGGTGGTGGAGGCGGCCAGAGCGGCGGGTACAGCCGCGGCGGCTCCGCTCCGAGCGGAGGCGGCGAATACGCCGACGAAAGCCCCGCCCCAGCCCCCGCGCGGCCCCAGGCCGCGGCTCCCCGCCCGGCAGCCGCCGCCCCGGCCCGTCGGCCCCAGCCGCCCCCGATGGATGACGACCTCGACGATCCGTTTGCGGACAATTAGGCGGACAATTAGAACGAACACGAAACGCGCCGGAGATGTAATGCATCTTCGGCGCGTTTGTTTTCCGTGGATGGTTGCAGGTTGAAATGATGCTTACAGTGGTTTTGGAAAAAACGCCGACGAATTGGTGTGCGTTTACGCCGGATGATATCGGCGTTATTGTCGCCCCTGGAAGGACACGCGACGAGGTCGTTGAGAATTTCCGGTCTGCTCTTCGGTCCCACTTGGAGACGATGGCTGATGGAGAGTTCCCTGTTCCTATCATATGGATATTGTTAATTCTGACATTGCCAAAGCCGTGTTCCGATTTAGTTGCAAGAACCGAAGCAGGCTTAGACACATTCAAACACCAAAAAGCCGCCCGGCGATTGCCGGGCGGCTTTTCACATCGATATTTCAATTCACGGCTTGTCATGCCGAAGAAGACTGTGCAGCTTTTCTTTGAGGTTCTGCGGAACGCAGAGCGCGGAGATCTTCTGGCGGATAGAAATGACTAGGGTCTGCTCAAAGGTGAAGCGGCTCATGCAGGGGCGGCAGAACTCCAAGTGCTTGAGCACCGTGATGCGGTCCGCCTCGGTCAGCTCATGATCCAGATACTCGTTGAGGCGGCGAATTGCAGCCTCGCATGAATAAAAGTCTGCGCTGGCGCATTCGCCGGCTTTTTTCCACCCGTCTAATTTAGTCGGCTCATCCACGAGTCTCTTCTCCGTTAAGATACTCCCAAAGGGCACGCTGCAAGAGCTTGCGTCCACGCGAAAGGCGCGAACGTACTGTGCCGACAGGTATCTCCAAAGTTTCCGCTATTTCTTGATAAGACATTTCTTCTAAAGTCGCCAGGGCCACGGTATCTCGGAACTCGATCGGCAGTGCTTCAATCGCCCGCTGAATCGTCTCAATATCGAGCTTCTCCAGCACGGCTTTTTCCGGGTTCTCCGTCTCCGAGCGGTCCCCGCCGACACCGGTCACGCCGTCTTCGGTCAAACGGTTATAAAGAAAGAAGTCTTCCAGACCGTCATACGAAACCGTTTCTCCCTGACGCGACTTGCGTCGGTAGTCGTTAAGAAAAACTGTGTTCATGATACGGAACAGCCACGCTTTGGCGTTGGTTCCCGGCTGATACTGATAAAAAAATCGGTACGCCCGCAGGTACGTGTCCTGAAGCAGATCTTCGGCATCGTTTGCGTTGCCGGTCAGGCGCAGGCCGTTCCGGTACAGGGCATCGAGATGGGGATTCATCTCGGACTCGAAGAGGTCCGGGTTGGTCGGTGGCGGTGAAGCCGGGCCATCCTCCTCCAGAATCGACGACAGGCCGAAGCCCGGCTGACCCGTGTTCGGCTGCCCGTTAAACAATTGCCCTGGTGTCGGTTGTAACTCTAATTCAGCCATGCGGTTTCCTCAGACTAAACTCCAGTGGGGGCAACAAGCCGCGCGAAGCGGTTTTTGCCGACTTTGATAACTTGACCGGATCGGACTAAAAGCATCCCTGCCGGATCGGCGAACTTCGTGCCATCTACGCTGACGCCTCCCTGCTGAATCAGTCGCTTGGCCTCACCCGATGAAGGCGCGAGATTAGCCGCAACCAGCAGGGCCGTCAAACGCACCTGCCCATCGGCATCGACGCTCTCCGCCGATACCACCACTTCCGGCATCTCCTCGGGTACCTGATGCTCTTTATGAACTCGCTCGAACTCGTCATCGGCGGCCTGTGCGGCAGCCGTCCCATGATACAGCGTGATAATCTCTCGGGCCAGCCGCTTTTTAGCTTCGCGGGGGTGTGTCGAGTCTGCATCGGTCAAAATTCGAACGTCCGGCATCGGCACATCCGTGCAAAGCTCAAAGTAGGTCGGCATCAGCTCGTCACTGATGGACATCAGCTTGCCGAACATGGCCGCCGGAGCTTCGCTGATGCCGACATAGTTGCCGAGCGACTTGCTCATCTTCTTGACACCGTCCAGGCCCACCAGCAGCGGCATCAGCAGGACGACCTGCGGCTCCTGGCCCAGCTCTTTTTGCAGCGCACGGCCCGCGAGATTATTGAACGTTTGGTCCTGCCCGCCCATCTCGACATCGGCACGGATCGCCACGCTATCGTATGCCTGCGCCAGTGGATACAGCAGCTCATGCAGACTGATAGGCTGGCCGAGGCTGAACCGGTTGGCAAAATCCTCTCGCTGCATGACCTGCGCGACCGTCATTTTTGAAGCGAGATTCACAAGCTCTGCAAATGAGAGTTTCCCCAGCCACTCACTATTGAAACGGACAATGGTTTTCTCGGCATCCAGAACCTTGGCGAGCTGGGTCACATAGGTCTGCCCATTTGCCGCGATCTCTTCCGACGACAGCATGGGCCGGGTGGTGGAGCGGCCCGACGGATCGCCGATCAGAGCCGTGTAATCCCCGATAATAATCACGACTTCATGGCCCAAATCCTGGAACTGCCGCAACTTGCGCAGCACGACGGCAAAGCCCAGATGAATGTCCGGGGCCGTCGGGTCCAACCCCAGCTTAATTTGCAGCGGCTTGCCGTCTTTCGCCGATTTAAGCAGCTTGGCCTTCAAATCCGCCTTCGGCACGATGTCAAAGGTCCCGCGAGCGATCATTTCGATCTGCTGGTCAATAGTGAGCGAGCCGATAGTTTGTGAGGGCGAAGAAAGTGTGTGTGAAGAATGAGAAATCGAAGATTGAGTCGTGGAAACAGACATATCAAATGCAGTGTAGCACACACGGGGCGTGAAAGTCAATCGAAGAAAAAGTTCTACCCATTGCCGTTTCTTAACATTCTCTTCACATTGGCCGGGTAAAATCGGCCCAATCCATCTCGCCTATTGCAGTGAAAGGACCTGTTTATGACACTCTCCCGTTTTCTGCCCCGCCCCCCGCGCCGGGGTTTCACGCTGATCGAGCTGCTCGTCGTGATCGCCATTATCGCGATTCTCGCCGCGATTCTTTTCCCCGTCTTCCAGAAGGTGCGCGAGAATGCCCGCCGGACTGCCTGC
>JANXNV010000166.1 GCA_025353925.1 Armatimonadota bacterium | reverse complement strand
ATGGCTGCAAGCACAACGGCAATGGCTGCCGTGCCATCGTCTCAGTTTGTCTCGACGGGACGGGGTCTCTACACTCAGGCTTGCTCGTCTTGCCACGGCGACAATGCTCAAGGCGGGTACGGGCCGAAGCTGTACGGGGTGGGGCTGCCCGATACGCGGGTCGCATCAGTTATCAAAAACGGCGTCAAGGGGAGGATGCCCGGCTTCGGCGGCAAATACAGCGCACCGCAGCAGCAGGCACTCGTCGCTTATGTTCAATCTCTCAGAAAGTGAAAGGAAAATTATGAAAACATTGACCGTGACTATTGCCGCGCTTGCGGCACTGACGAGCAGTGCGTTCGTGGCTCCTACGGCACTCGCTAAAGCGCCTACAAGTAAAACGACGGTGCTGATCTGCCCGGTCACGGGTACAAAGATCGCCTCCGCCGCGAAAGCGTACAGCCATGAGACGTATAAAGGCAAGACCTACTACTTCTGCTGCCCGGAATGCAAGCCTGCGTTCGATAAGAACCCGACCAAGATTATTGCTAACTCCGCTCACGGCAAATATCAGAAGATGTAGTCAACATCTCTCTCACTTCCTGAAAGAAACATCAACCTATGAAGAACGTCATTCTCGCGACGAGCCTTGTTCTCTCCCTGCTTCCGTTGGCGGCGGCTGCTGCCCCGACGCACCATGCGTCCAAAGCACCTGCGACTACCTACCAGTGCCGGAAGTGCCATATGAAGGTCTCTGCGGCCACGGCCAAGAAGGACGGCTACAAAGACCCGATGGACGGTGGAAAGCTGGTTCCTATGACCGCAGCCAAACCAATGAGCGGAATGAAGATGTAGAACGGTATCACAGCCTCAATCATTAGCTGGGGCTGTTTTTCTGTCGAAGTTCTACTGCCAGTAAAATAATGCTGCCTGCCCGGTTTAGGTAGCGCGGCTATTGGTTACCATACTTCTAGTAGAACAAAGTCATGTTCTACTGAAACACAAGAAAAGGATAATTCCATGAAGAAATTTCTCCTCGCTGTCCCCGTAGCAGCTGCTTTGTTTGTCATCACCTCAGTGGGGGCGATGGCTGACCACACTGCCGCTGGACGGCATCACATGGCTGTTGGCCGCCGCCACATGGCGATGGCTCGCCACCACCGGGCAATGGGACACCCGATGATGGCCCGCAAGCACATGAGAATGGCCCGGCACCACATGTCAATGGGCAAAGCGATGTAGTTTGCTTTATCCCAGTCTGTCCACTGGGCATATTCCATCCAGCGTTCTGCACCGGACGGATTTTGCTTCCGCCCGGTGCATTTTTATGGGCCTCACCCCGCTATAGAGCCTGAAATATGCTCCACCGGAAATCTTCATAAAATACTTTCGACTTTCTCTTCTAATGCCTCTCTTGGGCGCGGTGCTGGCACCCATTCATGCTTAAGCTATGCCGGGGATGACGACGCCTGCCCAGAACGCACCGATGCCGTCAAGCAAGGCAAAGAAGCCGCCGATGCCGAAGAGCGATGGAAGCATGAAAACCGGCGTGATGCCTGGAATGAAGCCGGACGGCATGACCGGAATGAGCATGATGGACTCGATGAAGTCCACGACCGACCTATCCGACCCAATGAGTCAAGAAGGCTCCGGCACGTCCTGGCTTCCGGCCTCGTCGCCCATGTACGGCTATGCTGAGATGCACGGCGGCAATACAACCATGCTGCATGGAGCAATCGCGCCACGCTACTTCAACGTCGGCTCCAAGCGCGGCACCCGTTCGGAGCGGGCCTTGAAGCTGGCACTGGCCGAAATGTATGTTTTATTGGGGTTATGTCCAGGGCGTGTCCACTCGCAAAGTCGCCGCCATCACGGAACAGCTTTGCGGATTTGCCGTTTCGTCTACCCAGGTGAGCCAGGCAGCCCAGCAGCTTGAGGCGACGCTTGAGGCGTGGCGGCAGCGGCCCCTTGCGACCTGCTCCTATGTGGACTTGGATGCTCGCTACGAACGGGTGCGTCAGGCAGGACTAGTGCAGAAAGCCGCTGTGCTGATCGCCGTTGGGGTGGACGCAGCGGGCAAGCGCACCGTGCTGGGCGTGTCGGTGGCCCTATCCGAACATGAGGTTCATTGGCGGCAGACATTCGGGCCATCTTCAACGCCCAAGACAGGTCCAAAGCCGACGCACTCTTGAAGCGGACGGTCCAAAAGTACGCGCTGGCGGCTCCGAAGCTCGCCGCGTGGCTGGAAGAAATTCTGCCCGAAGGCTTGACGGCGTTGGCGTTCCCTGAGCCGCATCGCCGCCTGCTGCGCACCACCAACGGGGTGGAGCGAGTGAACCGCGAGCTAAAGCGCAGAACGCAGGTGGCGAGCATATTTCCAAATGAGGCGTCCTGCCTGCCTGCGGCTGGTGTCCGCCTTGCTGATGGAGATCAGCGACGATTGGCAAGCAGGCAAAGCCTACTTGACGTTCACAAAACAACTCACGAAATAACGAAGGCGTCAGGATGCTCCCAGCTTTTACAGAAAACACTTGACACTATCTGGCAATCTTGGGCAGGCAAGATTGGAGTATGCCTATCGGTTGCTCTATTGTTAGGTACAATTGCTGCTTACCTAGTTACCGGTGCATAGTCCGGCTACTTCAGCGGCACGGGCTGCGAGGCAATTGCCACCGCCGTTCCCCTCAGCGGCTACATCAGCCAAGCCCAGCTGTCGGATTCCTATAGAGAATATATCGCACGTCTTGACACATCCCCCCCTTTCTGCGATAATCGACCCACGGCTGCATTGCGACCAATGCAGCCCGTCAAGTTCCATCCCAATCTAAGCGCAGAAAGTTTCACCGTGGGTCTCCTCACCTCAAAACACGACGTACCTCACCCCGCACCGGCGGAACAGGCAGACCCTGCTTCCAGACCGCGCTCGGTCACGCTGCGGGCGATCCTGCTGGGGCTGCTGCTGATTCCGCTGAATGCCTACTGGGTGGTGCAGATGGAGCGGGTGCGGTACTCGGCGCATCCGACGACGGTTTCGCTGTTCTTCAACTGCATTTTTATTCTTGTCGTGCTGGCGGGGATGAACAGCCTGGTGGCCCGCTGGGGGCGGAAGGGGTGGGCGTTCAGGCAGGGGGAACTGCTGCTGGTCTATTCCATGCTCTGCATCGGGTCGTGCCTGGCGGGGCATGACATGGGGCAGATCCTGGTGCCGTCGCTGACCTGGCCGTTCGGGCAGTCCACGCCGTCGAACAATTACGATGCGCTGTTCGGGCGGTTTTTGCCGAAGTGGGCGATGGTCTCGGATGTGGATGCCACGAAGGCGTATTATCTGGGCAACAGCACGCTCTATACTGCGTCGCATTTACACGCCTGGATCGGCCCGGCACTGATCTGGACGGGGTTTGTGGTCGTGCTGCTGTTTACGATGTCGTGCATCAATGTTTTGATCCGGAAGCAGTGGACGGACAATGAGAAGCTGACTTACCCGCTGGCGCGGATCCCGCTGCAGATCACCGACGATCAGCCGGGCGGGCGCGGGGGCGTCTCGCTGGTGAGGAACCGGCTGTTCTGGATCGGCTTTGCCCTGGCGGCATCGGTGGATACGATCAACTCCCTAAATTATTACTTTCCGGCGATCCATCCGATCTTTACGCCCGGCAACGGCCAAAGCTCGCTGGACCTGCACCAGTATTTCAACGACAAGCCCTGGAGCGCGATCGGCTGGACCCCGGCGTCGTTTTATCCGTTTCTCGTCGGGATCGGCATGCTGATGCCGATGGACTTTTTGTTCTCATCCTGGTTCTTTTACCTCGTGTGGAAGCTGGAAACGGTGGTCACGGTGGCCTCCGCCTGGGATGCGGACGCGCGGATGCCGTACGCCAACTATCAGGCGTTTGGGGCTTACTTTTTGTTTCTTGTGTCCACGTTATGGCTGAGCCGAACCTATTTCTCGCGCGTCGTGCGGTGTGCGCTGGGGCGGCCCACGGATCTCGACGACCGGGACGAGCCGATGCGCTACCGGGGGGCATTTCTGGGGCTGGCGATCGGGCTGGCCCTGCTGATGGCGTTCTCCATGGCACTCGGACTCTCCTGGTGGCTCTCGGGAGCATTCTTTGTGATCTACCTCGCTCTCGCCCTGGCGATCACACGGATGCGGGCGGAGCTGGGGACACCCGTGCACGATCTGCACTTCACCGGCCCGGACTGGGCACTGACTGATCTGCTGGGGCCGCGTGCCATCGGAGTGCCGGGTCTGGCGGTCTTCAGCCTGTTCTTCTGGTTTAACCGAGCCTATCGCGGTCACCCGATGCCGCACCAGCTCGAAGGATTTTATTTAGCCGACCAAACTTCTTCGCGCACCGAGATGGGCCGGGAGATGCGCGGCTGGTTCTGGGTGCTCCTGCTGGCGGGTGGGGCGGGGATGCTGGCCGCATTCTGGGCGATGCTGCACTGCGGATACCAGTACGGTGCTCTGGGCAAGCAGTCGGGGACATTCGGACCGGAGGCCTGGGACCGCTACGGCTCCTGGCTGAAGCAGCCGAAACCCGCGAACGGCCATGTCGCGATCGCGATTGCCGTGGGCTTCCTCTTTGCAGCGTTTTTGCAGACTATGCGCGTGCGCTTCGCTTGGTGGCCGCTGCACCCGCTGGCGTACGCCGTCAGCGGCTCGTGGGAGATGAACCTGATCTGGATGCCGCTTCTGATCGC
>JANXNV010000135.1 GCA_025353925.1 Armatimonadota bacterium | reverse complement strand
AACAATACTGATTTCCATCGCAAATCGTTGACACAAACCCTCGCGCTATGTTACTATTACTCTATGGCAACGATGCAAAAGCAACCAACGCAGCCCGAGGTTCCGGCGGGCAAGTCTTCGCAGGCTTCCCGGTGGAGCAATATCACTCCTCGCGCCTGGATTATCTCCCTGCTGCTGATCCCGCTGCTGATTTTTTGGCTGGAATATACGGAGATTGTTGCGAGAGGACCGGACCTGGCGGCGATGTCGCTGCCGATGGCCGTGCTGTTTGCTTTGCTAGTGCTGATTGCGCTTAATCTGGGGATTAAGAAGCTCTGGCCGGCGAAGGCTTTGACCCAGGCCGAGCTGATGTTTATCTACACGATGAACACGGCGGCGATCTACATCGGCGGCATCGGGATGATGCAGTTTTTGACCCCGGCCCTGGTCGGATGGAAGCACTTCGCCACCCCGGAGAACAAATGGGCGAGCTGGCACCATTTTATCCCGAGCTGGGCCGTGCCGGATACGGCGGTCATCGCGGATTACTACGCCGGGCGGTCGTCGCTGTTTACCCCCGAACACCTGCTGGGCTGGGCGGTTCCCATCGCGGTCTGGACGGGCTTTATCTTCACGCTGCTTTTCTGTTTCTACTGCATCGCGACCCTGATGCGGCGTCAATGGGTGGATCGGGAGCGGCTGATCTTCCCCATCGTGCTGATTCCCCTGGAGATCACGCGGGACGGCGGCAGCACTCCGCTTTGGACCAACCGGCTGCTCTGGATGGGGGTCGGCCTGCCGGTGATTTTGGAAAGCATGGCCGCAGTTCACTTCACGCTGCTGCCGACGTTTCCCTACATACCGATCAAGCCGGAAGCCTCATTGCAGATGGAAACGGGTATCACCAGCTCGCCCTGGAACGCAATCGGGTACACGACGATGGCGTTCTACCCACTGGTGATCGGCCTGACTTACCTGCTGTCGCTGGACGTTTCGTTCTCCTGCTGGTTCTTCTACCTCTTCACGAAGCTGCAGAATGTCGGGGCGACGGCCTTCGGGTTTCGCGACCCGGGAGCGGGGCCGACACTCGCGCACATGCCGTACATCGCGGAGCAGGGGGTTGGGGCGTTTGTCGGATTGGCACTGTACTCGCTCTGGCTGGCCCGGCCGCATCTGGCGGAGACATGGCGCAAGGCGTTCCGGGGAGACAAGGCAATCGATGACTCCGAAGAGCCGATGTCGTACCGGGGAGCCTATTTGGGCCTGTTTGCGTCCTCGCTGCTGCTGGTCGGCTTCGGCATGGCTCTGGGGCTGTCGCTGGGGGTGTCGCTGATCTTCTGGACCCTGCTGCTGCTTCTCGCCCTGACATTTTCGCGCATTCGGGCCGAAGCGGGCCTGCCATGGGGACAGGCTCCGTGGGGCAATGCGCACGGCACGATGATTGCGTTCAGCGGCAGCCATGCGTATACGCCGCACGCGCTGACAGGCTTTTCACTGCTGCGCTGGTTCGACTCCGACTGGCGGTGTCTCGGGCAGCCCGCCCAGCTCGAAGCCATGAAGATCGCGGATTCAACGACCCCGCGCCCGATGAATCCCCGGCATTTGACTGCAGCCATTCTGGTCGCCATCCTGGTCGGCTGCCTGGCGGCCTGGGTTTCCTGCCTGGGAATTTACTACCACTTTGGGGCAGGGAATGCCACTCTGGAGCCTTGGCGCACGGATCAAGGCCACTACAGCTTCGATGAGCTTCAAGGCTGGCTCAACAGCCCAAAACCGATGGATACGGGCCGTATCACGGCCTCCGGGATCGGGGTAGCCTTCGTGTTGCTGCTGGGCCTGCTGCGGACACGCTTCACCTGGTGGCCGCTGCATCCAATCGGCTACGCAGTCGGCAGCACGGATACGATGACCTGGATCTGGTTCCCAGTGCTGCTCGGCTGGCTCTTCAAAAGTCTGATCCTGCGCTACGGCGGTGTCAAAATGTATCGTACCGCCCTGCCCTTCTTCATTGGTTTGGTACTCGGCGACTACGCGATCTCCTGCATCTGGGCTTTGTATTTTCTTGCGACGGGACATGCGGGCTATCGAACGTTCCCGATATAAACCTTCCCCGATCTAGGAGTTTTCATGCCGTTATCGGCGCAGCATTATCTGGCCCTGGACCTGGGCGCCGAAAGCGGACGGGGCATTCTCGGGCACTTCGACGGCGAGCGGCTGACACTCGAAGAGGTCGGACGCTTCGCGACAGGCCGAGGCGAGGGTGACATAGGTGCGGACGGAGTTCGCCGCTGGGACTTCGCGCGGATCGGCACGGAGGTCGATTCGCTGCTCGCCAGAGCGCAAAGCCGCGTCGGCACGCTGCACGGAGTCGGTGCAGACAGCTGGGGCGTGGATTTCGGCCTGCTGGATTCGGCGGGGCAATTGATGGAAGCCCCAGTCCATTACCGCGATACGCGGCACCCTCCGGCCATGGCGGCGGTTCATGCCGCACTCTCCCCGGAGGAGATTTGGGCCGTGACGGGGCTGCAGCTGATGCCCTTCAACACGCTGTACCAGCTTTCCGCCCGGCAGACTCGCGTTACCGGTATTTTGGACAAGGCTAGGCACCTGCTGATGATGCCTGACCTGATCCATCACCGGCTGACAAACGGGCGCAGCTTCTGCGGCGAAGTGACCAATGCGTCGACAACGCAGATGGTGAATCCCCGGTCGCGCACCTGGGAGCCGTCTTTGCTGACTCGCCTCGGCCTGCCATCGCACATTCTGCCGGAGATCGTCCCTGCCGGGACGCGCCTAGGGATCACGGATACCGGGGTGCCTGTCTACGCTGTCGGGACCCACGACACGGCTTCCGCGGTCGCCGCCGCCCCGGCCGCGCCGGGCACACGGTGGGCGTTTCTCTCCTCGGGCACCTGGTCCCTTCTGGGGGTCGAGTTACCCCAGCCTAATCTCAGTCAAAAAGCCTTCGAATATGGATTCAGCAATGAGCTGGGGGTCGGCGGCACCGTGCGCTTTCTGAAGAACATCATGGGCCTCTGGATGGTGCAGGAGTGCCGCCGCTCGCTGGGGCAGTCTGAGGGCCGGGAGTGTTCGTATGCCGAACTCACGGCCCAGGCGGAAGCCGTACCGCTCGGCGGCCCGGTGGTGGATGCTACGGCACACCGCTTTCTTGCCCCGCCTGACATGGCGGCGGAGATACGCGCCGCCTGCCGCGAATCGGGACAGCCCCTCCCGGAGGGTGCTGGCCCGTTGATCCGCTGCTGCCTGGACAGCCTCGCCGCCGCCTACCAAGTGGCACTGGGACAATTGGAAGAGATACTTGGAGTCAAGTACGGGGCTTTGCATATTGTGGGCGGCGGCTCACAGAACCGCCTGCTGAATCAACTTGCCGCAACGGCCTGCGGCATCCCCGTCATCGCCGGACCCTCGGAAGCCACGGCGATCGGCAATATTTTAGGCCAGTTGGTCGCGTCGGGTACTATCGGAAACTGGGAAGAGGCACGAGTCGTTGCGCGACTGTCGTTCCCGGCGGAAATCTTTTAGAATGAACTATGACAAACACTAAGCTCGCCGAGCTCCTCGACTTATCGCATGCATTGGGCGATCCGGCACATGACTGGGCCATTCTCGGGGAGGGCAACACGTCGACACCTATGGACGCGGAAACGTTTCTCGTTAAAGCCAGCGGCTCGGAGCTGCGGACACTGACGGAGGAGCAAGTGAGTGAGGTGCGCTTCGCGCCAGTCCTGGAAGCACTGAATTCTCAGCGCGACTACTCCGATACCGAGACAAAAGAGCTGCTGCTGGGGGCGTGTGTCGGCAGCGCGGGCCGGATGCCGTCGGTGGAGACTCTGCTGCATGCGTTTTTGCTGACTCTACCTGATATCGAGTTTATCGGGCATACCCATGTAACATCCATCAATGGTCTGCTCTGTTCATTAGAAGGCTGGAAAGCGATTGAGGAAGGGGGCAGGCTGTTTCCCGATGAGATCGTCGTCTGCGGGGTTGCTCCCTGCGTCGTGCCGTACATCGACCCCGGCTTGCCTCTGGCCCGTGAACTGCGCGACCGGGTGATTGCCTATATCCGGAAGTACGAGGCTGCTCCGAAGACCATTTATCTCCGGAACCACGGCTTTATCGCTCTTGGGAAATCCGCGCAGGAGGTGCGTAACATCACTTTAATGGCTGACAAGGCCGCCCGGGTCCTGCTGGCCGCCCTTGCCTGTGGAACCCCCACCTACTTGACCCCGGAGAATGTCACCCGCATCCGGACCCGCCCCGATGAGCACTACCGCCAGAACGCACTGGGTATTCGGGAGGATACCGCCTAGTCACCAGGGGCAGACGGCGTAGTCTTTCAGAAAGAGTCCGAACAGCGGCTCTTCCGGGTCGGTGATGCCAAGTGCCACCGGATGATAGATCCGGGCCATGCCGTCCACGATGTCCAGCGGCGGGAAGAAGCCCAGCTCTTCCTGGTTCCGCATCCGCCGGGGGCCGGGATTTTCGTCGGTCACCCAGCCGGTATCAACGCTGTTCATGTAAATCCCGTCTTTGGCGTAGTCTTCGCCGGAGGTGCGCGTCATCATGTTCAATGCGGCTTTCGCCATGTTCGTATGCGGGTGAAAGACCGTTTTATGCCGACTGAACTGGCCTTCGACCGCCGAGACATTGACGATGAACCGGCGAGCGAAGGGCGAGCGAAGCAGCAGGGCTTTGAGGCGGCTGTTCAGCAGGAACGGCGCGACGGAGTTGACCAGCTGCACTTCCAGCATCTCCGGGGCACTGACATCGTCCAGGCGCAGCAGCCAGCTGTTGGTCGTCCGCGAATCTGCCCGCTCTTCGTTATCTTCCAGCGCATCTGCGGGCAGAATATCTTTGACATCGCCCAGCACGGCGGGCAGCAGTTGTGAGCTGTCTGAAATAGCCAGCGTAGATGGTGCTTTCTGGGCGACCAGGCGGCGGACTTCTTCCGGCAGGGCTTCTACGGGGCCCTGCTCCACCGCGATCAGCTCCCCATAAAAGCCCGGCGGACGGCTGATGGTCTGCGCGGCGTTGTGGATCAAAATGTCCAGAAACGGCTCCGTCTGCAGCAGGTGCCGCGCGAATGCCTCGACCGCCGGGATATTGCGCAGGTCCAGGCCGTAAAGCTGCAGTCGATCGCTCCACACGCTCGAATCGGCCTCGGCCTGGAAGCGACGCGCGGCGACCTGCGGGAACCGAGTCGTGACAATCACTTTGGCCCCGTCACGCAGCAGCCGCAGGACAGTCTGGAAGCCGATCTTGACTCTGCCCCCCGTGATCAGTGCCGTGCGGCCTGTCAGGTCGGCACTCAGGTGACGCATCCGGTAGTTGTAATCCGCACACTTCGGGCAGAGCAGATGGTAGAAGAAGTGGACTTCCGAATACTCTTCTTTGCAGACATAACAGGTCTCGGGCTTATTGAGTGTGCGCACCGGCAGGGCGTAGTCGGGCGGCGGCAGGGCGGCGACGGAGAGGGCATCCCGCTGCAGCTTCACCATGGCGGTGGTGGCCTGCATCGCCCGGTCTTCGGCTTCCAGCCGCCGCCGCTCGTCGTGCAGATCGCGCCGCTTGCCTTCGCGGTACACTTTCGAGACGAGGCTGTTCAGTCGGTCACTGCGCTTTATGTTTCCATGCGAGTCGGCGATCCGCTGCAAAACGTGCAGGCAGGTGGCCAGCTCTTCGGATGAAATTTCAGTCTGTATCACAATGTCCTCGTGCGTCAAAAACTTAAGTCGCCTTTAGTTTACCTGAAATCACGACAGACTCTGCCCGTGGAACTTTTGGCCGCCCGTCACTTGTAAACCAGGCAGCAGGCGGATGAGGAGAAGCGGGCAGGCATGGATCAAAAAGCGGACATTCCAGGGGAGACCGGTGCCGGGCGGCGTATCGCATTCGCCACTCTCGTGCGGGCACAGCAGACGAACCTGCTGCGGGCCTCCCGCCGCCTCTGCCGGGGCAACGATGACCGGGCGCAGGACCTGATCCAGGACACGCTGGTACGAGCCTACGAAGCCTACAATGCGGGGAAGTTTCAGGCAGACACGGGGGCACTCTGGCCCTGGCTGCTGCGTATCCTGACGAATTTATTTATCAACGATTATAACCGCCGCCGGAGATGGGACGCCGGGGTTGACCTGGACACTTTGACTGCCTCCGGCTCGGGCGGCCCGGAGCAGACCCACGCCTCCACCGCCGATATTCCCGGGCAGGCCCTCCTGACTTCCACTCTGGATGAGGAGCTGGAAGAAGCTCTGTCCGCCCTGCCGGAGACCATGCGTGTCTGCGTCGTCCTTGTGGATATGGAAGGCTTGGAATACGCGGAAGCCGCGAAAGTGCTGGGTATCCCCATTGGCACCGTCCGCTCCCGTCTGGCCCGGGCACGGATGCAGTTGTATGACCGCCTTCAGGACTACGCCCGCCGGAAGCGTGTGATTTAAGTGCCTCTTTGAGAGAAAAGGACTCTGAAAATGTTCGCGCACAACCCAAACGATTTAAAACCCTGCCGCCACATGACAAGTTTGGTCTCGGCCCTCGCCGACGACAGCCTCACTGGTATCCCCCGCTGGTTCACGACCCAGCACGTCGCCGGCTGCCCTCACTGCCGCAACGGCCTGGAGTATTTCCAGGCCCTGAACTCGCGGCTGAAGGCATCAGAGATTGAAGGGGAGACCCTGCTGACCCCTGAGCAGTGGGCGGCGGCGGAAAGGGCATGGGAAAAGGTGGATACGGGTCCGGGGACGGCGGCGTAGGGATACTCAGGTCCGTTTTCCGATGTTTTTTAGTCTTCCCGTAGGGGCGGGGCTTGCCCCCGCCCTCTTGGACCCGTCTCTCTTGAGGCTGGACCCGTCTCTTTTGAGGCTGGACCCGTCTCTTTTGAGGCCGAAGAGAGGGTTAGGAAGAAAAAAGAGGGCGGGGGCAAGCCCCGCCCCTACTCCCCGCTCTGCTCGATCAGCTTCGCGACCAGCCCCGTCCAGCCGGTCTGATGGCTGGCACCTAGCCCTGCCCCGTTGTCCCCGTGGAAGTATTCGAAATAGGTCAGCAGGTCGCGCCAGTGCGGGTCGCTCTGGAACTTCTCTGTGCCGCCGTAGACCGGGCGGCGGCCGTCTTCACCGCGCAGGAAGGTGCGGGTCAGGCGGCGGGACAGCTCGGCGGCGACCTGGCCGAGGGAGAGGTGCTGACCAGAGCCGGTGGGGAACGCTACCGTGAAGTCCGGGCCTAAGTAGTAGTCGAACTTTTGCAGGGCTTCGATCAGCAGGTAATTGATCGGGAACCAGATCGGGCCGCGCCAGTTGGAATTGCCGCCGAACAGGCCCGTCGTGGACTCGGCAGGCTCGTAGTCCACGCGGTACTCGACCCCATGGACCTGCATGACCACGGGATGCTCCTTGTGGAAGCGCGAGACGGCGCGGATGCCGTGCGGGGAAAGGAACTCGGTTTCGTCGAGCATGCGGGTCAGCAGGGACCGCAGCCGCTCCGGGTTGACGATCGACAGCAGGCGGCGATCATGGTGGCCGGTCTCGTGCAGATCGGCGACGTTCTTCACCAGCTTGGGCCGATTTGAGATGAACCAGGCGATCCGCTCCTGAAAGTCCGGCAGCGCGGCATGCTGCGCTCCGTCGATCGTCTCGACGGCCAGCAGCGGAATCAGGCCAACCAGGGAGCGGACGCGCAGGAATTCGTTGGTGCCGTCGGGCCGGTGCAGGACATCGTAATAGAAGCCGTCTTCGTCGTCGTATAGGTCCATACTCGACGTGCCCATCGTGTTCATTGCATGGGCAATGTAAACAAAGTGCTCGAAGAACTTGGTACACATATCTTCGTAGCTGGGGTCGTGGCGGGTCAGCTCCAGGGAGATGGAGAGCATGTTGAGGCAAAACATCGCCATCCAGGAAGTGCCGTCCGACTGCTCCAAAAAGCCGCCGGTCGGCAGGGGCTGGCTGCGGTCGAAGATGCCGATGTTGTCTAAACCTAGAAAGCCGCCCTGAAAGACGTTCTTGCCCTCGGCGTCTTTGCGGTTGACCCACCAGGTAAAGTTCATCAGCAGCTTGTGGAACATCTTCTCCAGAAACTGGAAGTCGCCTTCTTTGCCGAGAACACGCCCTTCGATCTGATAGACACGCAGAGCAGCCCAAGCCTGCACCGGCGGGTTGACGTCGCCAAAGGCCCATTCATAGGCCGGAAGCTGACCGTTCGGGTGCTGATACCATTCGTGCCCGAGCAGCAGCAGCTGCTCTTTGGCGAACTGCGGATCGATCACGGCCAGCGGGATGCAGTGGAACGCCAGATCCCAGGCGGCAAACCACGGATACTCCCAGGTATCGGGCATGGAGATGATGTCGTTGGCATTCAGGTGCCGCCAGTCGTGGTCGCGGCCCGAGAGTCGCGAATCCGGCGGCGGCGGCTGGGCGGGGTCGCCCTCCAGCCAGTGAACGACATCAAATTTGTAGAACTGCTTGGACCAGAGCAGCCCGGCAAAGGCCTGACGCATCACGCGCCGCGCATCTTCGGACAGCTCCGCCGAGCCGATCGTACTATAAAACGCATCCGCCTCGGCGATCCGCGCCGCCATCACTTGCCCGAAGCCTGTGCCGAACGGATCGGGGGCAAGGACTTCATCGGTCAAACGCAGCCGGACCGTTGCCGACTGTCCGGCTTCGACGGTGACTTTGTAGCGGGCACAGGCTTTCGTGCCGACCTGATCCGGGTTGATTGCGCCCTGAATCTCATCGACAATGTATTCATGGAACGCATCTTTGACATAGGGGGACGGATTATGGGCAGCCCCGTACAGCCGCTTGTCATTGGTCTCGTTCTCGGTAAACAGCAGCTCCGGCTGCCCTTCGCAGCGCAGGTACCGCTGGCCGAGATCCTCCTGGTCCGTCTCGACGACGACACCCAGCCCCGGGCCGCGCTTCAGGCCGGGCTTCGGGTTGTCCCAGCCCCAGGACCAGCAGTTGCGGAACCAGAGGGTCGGCAAAATCTCCAGAGTCGCCGCGTCCGGCCCCCGGTTTTGCGCCGTGATCTGGATCAAAATATCTTCGGGGGAGGCTTTGGCATACTCGACCGTGACGTCCCAGTAGCGATCTTCGGCAAAGATGCCCGTATCCAGCAGCTCATACTCCGGCTCAAACTTGCTGCGTGCGCCGTTTGTTCGAACCAAATCTTCGTAGGGGAAGGCTTTCTGCGGGTACTTGTAGAGCCACTTCATATACGAGTGGCTGGGCGTGCTGTCGAGAAAGAAATAATAGTCCTTGACATCTTCGCCGTGGTTGCCCTCCGGCCCGGAGAGTCCGAAGGGCCGCTCTTTGAGAATGGCGTCCTGTCCGTTCCAGAGAGCCAAACCGAAGCAAAGCTTTTGCGCACTATCACAGATCCCCGCCAGGGCGTCCTCGTTCCAGCGATACGCTTTGGAGCGTGCCCAGTCGTGCGGCAGAAAGGCCCAGGCCGCCCCGTCCGGCGAGTAGTCCTCGCGCACCGTCCCCCAGGCCCTTTCAGAAACGTAGGGTCCCCACCGCCGCCATGCCGCACCCGGCCGCTTCTGCCGCATATCTTCCAGCCGCGCCCGTTCTTGATCGGTATTTGCCATGCGGGTTAGTTCGGGAGCGGGGGAGGTGTTTCCTGCGTGCGTGAAAGCATCCGGCATGGTACAATACAAGTGGAGGATCGCAAAATGGCAGTGCTGGAACGTGAGCTGACACCTTCGGTAACGGGCAAAACGGAAATACAAAAGATTGTCGACGAGCAGTACAAGCTGATGGGGATTGAATACGATCCGACAATGACGGCGGAGATGGCGCAAAAGATGGTGGGGGAATGCCTTGAAGCGCACGGCATCCGCCCAGAAGATAATGATGCTTCTCGCGGCATAATCGCCGCACGCGAAGATGGCGATTGGAATAACGATTAGTGGCTCATCTAACTTTACTTTGGGATGCCAGCGGATTGGTCAAGAGGTATTATGAAGAGGCCGGGCGTACAACGGTAAATGCGATCTTTGCCGCTGTCTCGTCTCGATCTATGGTCGCAACGGCCTGGGGTTATGCGGAGACATATTCCATACTCTTGCGAAAGCGCAATTCAGGCGTCTTAGATGCCGCCTCATTTGCTGCTTCGCTCAATGCTTTGCGCACCGAGGTAATTTTGGATCCCGATTTCGAGGTACTCGCGATCGATAACGCACTGATTTTTAGCAGCTTGTCGCTGATGCAGTCTCACAGCATCAACTCGGCGGATGCCGCCATCCTCACCACCTACCTGCGGTTCCAGCGAGCGACCTCGAAGCCGTGCCTCTTGATCGCCTCGGACAGACGCCTGAACCGGGCTGCCGAGGCCGAAGGGCTGAAAAGCCTCAACCCGGAAGAGGTCGCGGCGGGCGACATTCCGGGCTGGGTTTCCTAAGCACTTGCTCCAGGTCGGTGTGGTACAATGACAGTGGAGAATCAATCAATGGCAGTGCTGGAACGTGAAGTCGAGATTCTTTACGCTGACAAGGCGGAAATGCGTCGGGCTGTGGAGGAACAAAATCAATTGATGGGTTTTGTGCCCGATCGCAGCGTCACAGTCGAGCGGATGCAGGCAAGAGTTGCAGCAGACCTGGAAGCCGCAGGAATTCGGCCAGAAGACTGTGATGCTTCGCGTGCTATCATCGCCGCTCGTGAAGACTACTAATGGCAGATGTTCAATTACTCTGGGATGCCAGCGGATTTGTCAAACGTTATTATGGCGAAACAGGGCAGGCATCCGTCAACGTTTTATGCGGAAACGTACTCAATTTTACTGCGCCGTTATAACTCCGGAAATATTGGCCCAAGTGCATTTCGAGACGCAATTTCAGAGCTGCAAATCGATGTTCTTGGCACGGGCAACCTGCAAATCCTGTCTATCGACGACGCATTGATATTTGGCAGCCCTTCACTCATGCAGTCTCACAACATCAACTCGGCGGATGCCGCCATCCTCGCCGCCTACCTGCGGTTCCAGCGAGCGACCTCGAAGCCGTGCCTCTTGATCGCCTCGGACAGACGCCTGAACCGGGCTGCCGAGGCCGAAGGGCTGAAAAGCCTCAACCCGGAAGAGGTCGCGGCGGGCGACGTTCCGGGCTGGGTTTCCTGACGCATTCCAGGACGGGCTATTTTCCGCGCGATTTGCCTTTGGCGACCCGGCGGCGGGTGGCCCGGGCAGGACCGGCGGCAGCTTCGAGCGGTCCGGCCTCTCCCATTCCGTCTTCGTCGGCACCTTGAAGCAGCATCTCGGGGATGCTTTCCAGCGGATCGGGCGGCCCCTGCGCATCCAGGCTGATCTGGATCGACGACATGACCCGGACGACTTCTTCCTGAATGGAAGCCTGCATCTGCTGGAACATA
>JANXNV010000112.1 GCA_025353925.1 Armatimonadota bacterium | reverse complement strand
GACGGCAGCGGGGTGGATATGTACTTAAGCACGTCGTCGGCAGGCGGCGGGCTGCAAATGACTGTCGCGGGGGTCGTTAAGTCCATGAGCGCGGAGTCGGCCCAGCGGGCGGCCCTCGGAGCGGGGGCGATTATCATGGATGTCATCGCCGTGGACGACGGACGCAAGGACTACCAGAAAGTCGAGCGGATTCGAGCACTCAGGCCCGACATGATCCTGATGTCCGGCGGCACGGACGGCGGCACGGTGACGCACCTGACCGAAATGGCCGAAATGCTGCGCTCCGCCGACCCGAAGCCGCGCTTGGGGATCGGCCTGAGGCTGCCGGTGATTTATGCCGGGAATGTCGAGGCGCATAAAGCCGTCGAGGAGATTATTGCGGACGTAGTAGACCTGCGCGAAGTGGCGAACCTGCGGCCCACGCTCGACCGCGAGAACCTGGGACCCGCCCGCGAAGCCATCCATGAGCTGTTTCTGGAGCATGTCATGCAGCAGGCCCCCGGCTACGCCAAGCTGATGACCTGGACTTCCTCCGGCATCATGTCGACGCCGAACGCCGTCGGCAAGATCATGGAGACGATCGCCGCCGAGCGAAACATCAATGTGCTGGGCGTAGACATCGGCGGGGCGACCACAGACGTATTCTCCGTGTTCAATAAAAACTTCGTTCGCACCGTCTCCGCCAACCTCGGCATGTCGTATTCCATCTGCAACGTCCTGACCGAAGCGGGACTGCCGATGATCGCCCGCTGGATCCCCTTTGAGGCCGACGATGCCTACCTGCGCAACCAACTCCGCAATAAGATGATCCGGCCCACGACCATCCCGCAGACGCTGAAAGATTTGCAGATCGAGCAGGCCGTTGCCCGGGAAGCCCTGCGGCTGGCCTTCGACCACCATAAGTCCCTGGCCCGCGGCCTGAAAGGCGGCCAGACCGAGGCGGGTATGGAGCTGGATAAAGCGACCGGGAAGACCACCGTGGATATGCTGAAGCTGGATATGATCGTCGGCAGCGGCGGCGTCCTGTCGCATGCTCCCCACCGCGCCCAGTCCGCCCTGATGATGCTCGATGCTTACCTGCCCGAAGGCCTCACCATGCTGGCCGTCGACTCCATTTTCATGATGCCCCAGCTCGGCGTCCTGTCTACGATCCTGCCCGAAGCCGCCACGCAGGTCTTCGAGCGGGACTGCCTCATCAAGCTCGGCCATGCCATCGCCCCCATCGGGACCGCCAAAGACGGCGACCCGTGCCTGACTGTCTCCTTCAAGAGCAGCGGCACGGAAGTGATCCCCTTCGGCCAGATCCGCGTCCTGCAAATGGGCGACGGCCAGGGCGATGAGGCGACCATCACCCCTACCAAAAACTTCGACATCGGCGCAGGCAAAGGCAAATCCCGCACCGTCCCCGTAGAGGGCGGAGTCGTGGGCCTGGTGATCGACACCCGGGGCCGCCCGATTGTCCTGCCGACGGAGCAGAGTGCGCGTGTCGCGAAACTTCAGGAATGGCTGCGGGCGTTCGGGCTTCCGACGATGCAGGGGTAATCTCTATGTTTCCTCAGTCAAGGCGTCGCCTTTACTCGCAAATAAATAATGATCGATTTGATGTTCAATTGGTCCGCGTTCGGTACACGGCCGCTCCTCGCTTTCTCTATGGAGTCGAGGCCACGTTTCAGATGAAGTATACGCGTCACAACGTGCCGCATCCTGCTTACTTCCGATTTCGACGTGTGCATAGTTGCTACTATAGAAAAGTAGGCACCGGCAGGGACAAGTACATCGATAAAATTGCGGGCCGCAACGGCGTTGTTGCTTAAATGGGGCCATCCTGGAACCATGCCGATTATTTCTGCAATAAACGGCTTCACTAAGGCGGGAACCAACAAACCATCCACGGATTGGAAATCCGAGGCTCCGAAGTGCCCAGCGTCCAGGGGACGCAAGCGAAGAGCATATCCGGCCGCACATGACAATCTTAACGTCGCTTCGACGGCGGGCTTTTCCCAGCCTCGGATTTCTAATCCGTGGCGTTTCCAAATGGTTCTTGAGCCACGCAAGTGCCGTTTCAACTCTATAGAAAGGCATTCATTTCATGAAGGATCAAGGACAAGAGGGCGCGGCAAGCAGTGCACCCTACATCTAATCTTAACCCTCGCCTTTCTGAAGGAGAGGGTGGCAACTTGTTGCCGGGTGAGGTATTCTTCATCTTGAGCGAACACTGCACCAGCATCCGTTAGAAATTATCCTATATGACCCCATTCCTCACCGCCGTCTGGTCCGACTTGATCCTCCTCTCCTACGCCGTCCCTGACGAAGTGCTGATTCCTTACCTCCCGCCGGGGCTGGAACTCGACCGCTGGGAAGGGAGTGCCTGGTGCAGCCTGGTGGCGTTCAACTTTGAGCAGACGCGGGTGCTGGGGTGGAGCATTCCCTTCCCGCGCAGCCTGTGCGATTTCCCTGAGTTTAACCTGCGGTTTTACGCGCGGCAGGGCGACCGGCGCGGGGTGGTCTTCGTGCGGGAGCTGGCCCCCAGCCCTCTTGTTTGCGGACTGGCGAAATTGTTGTATAATGAGCCGTACACGGCGGTTCCGCTGACGTGCCGGGTGACGGATACCGGCGAACGGCACCGGGTCCGCTATGACTTTACGGTAGACGGGCAGGCCCAGATGGTCGCGGCAACGGGATTGGGGAAAGCTGTCGAGCCGCCAGTGGACAGTTTCGCGAACTGGGTCAAGGAGCAGGAGGCCGGGTTTAATCTTTCGCGCGGCGGCGTGACCACCTCCTTCCGGGTCTGGCATCCAACCTGGAGGCTGTATCCCGTCGAAGACTACCAGATGAAGATCGGCTTTGCGCATTTGTACGGCGGCCAGTGGCAGTTTTTACAGGACAGAGTGCCGGACTCCGTAGTTCTGGCGGAAGGCTCTCATATTAAGATTTATCCGAATGAAGTGAGGTAGTGACGCGGCCCGATCAATTCTTGGCGGCCTGTCAGGGGCGTAGGCGGCAGAGGAACGCGGGAATGAATACCTACGTTCCTCTGCCCCATGCCCTGGTCTTTCGCGCCTCGCCTGTGTGCATCAATTAAGAAATTTGGAAACGAGAAAATAGTATGCCTTCGGACCTGGAAATCGCCCATTCCGTCACCGCACTGCCGATCACCGAAATCGCGGCGAAACTTGGCCTCGCCCCAGACGACCTGGAGATGTATGGCCGGGACAAAGCCAAAATCAGCCGGGCAACTCTGGAGCGGATGCTCTCGGACAAAAGCGGACCGCGCGGCAAACTGATTGTCGTCACCGCCATCACCCCTACCCCAGCGGGGGAGGGCAAGACGACAGTCGTGATCGGGCTGGCACAGGGATTGTGCAAGCTCGGCAGAAAGGGCATTGCCGCCGTGCGCGAGCCGTCCATGGGGCCTGTTTTTGGGATGAAGGGCGGGGCGGCGGGCGGCGGCTGGTCGCAGGTGATCCCGATGGAGGATATCAACCTGCACTTTACCGGCGATATGCACGCTATCGGGGCGGCCAATAACCTGCTGGCGGCAATGACCGACAACCATATCTACCAGGGAAATGCGCTGGGGCTGGACCTGCGGACGATTGCCCACAAACGCTGCCTGGACATGAACGACCGCGCTTTGCGGGACATCGTGGCGGGGCTGGGCGGGCGGGCGAACGGCTACCCGCGCGAGTCGGGGTTTCAGATCACCGTGGCCTCGGAGGTGATGGCGATATTGTGCCTGACCGAGTCGCTGGCGGAGCTGAAGGAGAGATTGGGCCGAATCGTCGTCGGCCAGACCACCCGGGGCCTGCCGGTCACTGCCGCCGACCTCGGGGCGCATGGGGCCATGGCGGCATTGCTGCGGGATGCCATTAAGCCGAACCTAGTCCAGACCCTCGAAGGCACCCCGGCTTTCGTGCATGGCGGGCCGTTCGCCAATATCGCCCACGGCTGCTCGAGCATTCTCGGTACGCTGCTGGCCCTGCGGCTTGGCGAATATGTGGTTACGGAGGCTGGCTTCGGGTCGGATCTGGGCTTTGAGAAGTTCTGCGATATTGTGGCCGCCCCGCGCCGACCGGCACTCTCCCCCGATGCCGTGGTGCTCATCGCGACGGTCCGCGCCCTCAAAATGCACGGCGGGGTCGCGAAGACGCAGCTGAACAGAGAAGACGTCGAGGCGGTGAAGCGTGGCCTGCCCAATCTGGACCGGCACGCGGCGAATGTGGGGCAGATTGGGGTGCCGTTCGTGGTCACGATCAATCGCTTCACGTCGGACACGCCTGCCGAAGTCGAAGCCGTGGCCGCCCATTGCCGGGAGCGCGGCTGGCAGGTCGCCGTCAATGATGTCTGGGCACGAGGCGGTGAGGGGGCACGGGAGCTGGGGCAAACGCTTATCGATGCGATGGGAACCGCGCCGGGAGAATTCCAGCCGATCTACGATGCCTCCCGCCCAATTGTCGAGAAGCTTCAGACACTGGCGAAGAAGGTTTACGGCGCGGACGCGATCGAGATCAGCCCGGAGGCCATGAAGCAGATCGCCTGGATGGAAGCGCACGGCTTTGACAAACTGCCGGTGTGCGTCGCCAAGACCCAGTATTCGTTCACCGACGATCCCACCCGGCGCGGTGCTCCGACGGGTTTCGCGCTGCATGTTCGTGCCCTGACGCTCTCGGCGGGCGCGGGCTTTGTCGTCGCCTTGATGGGCGACATCCTCACCATGCCGGGTCTGCCGAAGCATCCCGCCGCCATGGACATCGATATTGACGCCGCCGGTCAAATCACAGGACTCTTTTAAAGAGAGAAAAGCAGGGATATTTTGCGCGAAACACGACCGACATACATCCTGATTGCCGCACTTGGCGTCTGCCTGACACTCATTCTCTGCACAGCACTTCTTTCCCGCTCGATGGTGCGGATCAAAAGCAAGGATGAGCTGATCCATGTCAACGGCTCCGCTCGCAAACCCATTCGCTCGGACTTCATTCTCTGGAACGGCAGCTTGACCCAGAGTGCCCCGACCATTGCCGGTGCTTACGGGCCGCTGAAGGCCAATGTCGCCAAAGTCACGGACTACCTGACCGCTAAAGGTGTCCCGGCGGCGGAAATCGTGCCGGACGCTGTCAGCGAGGAGCCGATCTACGAGCAGGTCAAGAACCCGAGAACGGGCCAATATGTCGCGACCGACCACTTGATCGGCTACACACTCAGCCAAAAGCTGGAAGTCAAATCGCACTCAGTGGACCTGGTGGACGGCCTTTCGCGCCAGTCTACGGAGCTGATCAGCCAGGGCATCCCGTTCAAATCGGAGACTCCGCTCTACATCTACACCAAGCTCAGCGAGCTGAAAGTCAGCATGCAGGCCGACGCCTCCAAAAACGCCCGCGATCGGGCCGAGCAGATCGCCGCCAGCAGCGGCTGCCGCCTGGGCGATGTCCGCGCCGCCAAGATGTTCGTCCCGCAGATCACGCCGCTCTACTCCACCCAGCAGTCCGACGGCGGCAATGAGGATACGTCTTCGCTGGATAAAAACATCACCGCCGTCGTGTCGGTGGATTACGCGATTCGGTAAGAATTAGATCGTCCACTGGCCATTCTCATGGATCAGCACTCCGTCGGCGTAGATCGCGCCGCCGCCTGCCTCGGGACGCATATCGCAGACCATGTCCCAGTGGACCGCTGAGACATTCGTGCCGCCGGTCTCCGGGTAGGAATTGCCAAGAGCCAGGTGGAACGTCCCGCCAATCTTTTCATCGTACAGAGTGCTACGCGTAAACTGCTGGACCCCGTAGTTGTTGCCGATCGCCACTTCGCCGAGCGTCCGTGCCCCGGCGTCACTGTCCAGCATGGTATTTAGGAAGTCGAGGCCATGTGCGGCCTCGGCCTTGACCACACGCCCGTGCTCGAATGTCAGCCGAACGTCGTCCACCTCGTGCCCTAAGTGGGCGGTCGG
>JANXNV010000069.1 GCA_025353925.1 Armatimonadota bacterium | reverse complement strand
AGTCCACCAATCGTGCAGCACGAGCTGTTCGAAGACTTTCTGCGCCGGGCGCGGGGTCCAATCGGCCTTGATGATTGCGCCGCCTTCGGCGGCACGCCACGAGTCTTTCTCCCAGAATCCCCACTGAACAAACGCCGAAACGGAAGGGTGCGAGAAGATCGCCGTCATAAACTCCTCCATGTACTGACCCTCGACGGCATCGTCGGAGATGCCCATGTCGAACTCGGTGATCTCGATCGGCATCTTGTAGGTCGCCCAGTGGTCAAGGTTGGCAATCAGGGCTTGCGGAGGGACTAATCCGCCCCCGTTCTCACCCATATGGGCCTGAATTCCAAGGTAGCTGACTGGTGCCTTCTGGTCGGTGATGAGATACTGCAACAGGGCGTCTACCTGTGCATCATACTGACCTACGGTGCCGCTGGTGATGCTGAAAATCTGGTTGTCATTGTAACCGAGCTTCAGCGCAGGGTCGGCTTCTTTAGCCCAGAAGAAAGCCTGGGCATAGATCTCACGCCCGACATCGGCGGCAATATCGGTGTTGGTCAGCCCTTCGTTCAAGGCGTACCAGTGATCGACACGCCCTTTGGTGCGGGTCACATAGTCCGTAATATGTGAATGAATCGCGTCGCGCAGCGGCTGACCGTGCAGGGCGCGTGTCCAGACGGGGCACCACCGGGTGCCGGGCCAGAGCAGCGGCTCGGCGAATGACCGGAGGCCGTGTGCGTCGTACCAGTCCTGCATTTTACCGCCGGGAGCGAAGTTCGGCGGCGAATAGGCGGGCGAGGCCGGCCCATACGCGAAGTCCCATTTCAGCGCGTTCTCCGACAGGACATAGTTGTAATCTTTCAGCACCGCCTGCCGATACTTGTCACCGTCCGGCGATTGGTCGAAGAGCCAGGTGTCACTGATCGCCGTGCCGAAGCCGAACTTGTGGCGTATCTGCTCCACATGCACCTGGGCGTTTGGAACGGGCTTACCTGCGGCATCGATCACCTTGACCACGAGATTCCCCATGCGAAATTTCTTGATTCGTGCCTGAGCCGCCGGACGCCACAGATCATCATGGACCTGCCCGCCGTACGGGTCCCAGCCGAGACGGGGAACACTGCCAAGTGCGGCGGTTTCAAAATCTTCCAGCCGTATCCCGGCAAGATCGACGGTGCCGATCTGCTGGCCGACTAAGAAGTGTACCTGTGCGCCGCCCGCCGGGTAAGCAGAGGTGCTCAGTGGAAAGGCGTATTCTTTCCACTGCGGCGTCAATGCCACAGTTTCATTCAGCGCACTGTCCCAGGGGGGTCCGTTTCTTTCATATGTGGCGCGGACCGGGCTGCGGTTCGCCGAGCGTCCCCAGAAGTGCAGCCGCAGGGTCCGGCGGCTCGGGATGGCGGCGGGAAGAATCTGGGTCAGAGAGACCATGTTCTCCGCCTCCGCCGGTTTCGTAACCACGACCCGAAGCATCTGACCGAAGCCGCCGGGGCTGCCGTCCGCGGGAAGCGTGGTCAAGACCGCACCGCCTGGCGGATTCCAGAGCGACATCGGAGCCGCAGCCGCGAGAAGATCTGCCTGCTGTGCATTCGCAGGCACCAAGATGACAAACAGCAGTGCGAGAAAGAGTAGAATTTTCACGGGATATCCTATTTTTGTGTGAAGAACGTCACCGACTGATCGGTGCTTTGCGTCAGGGTACCATTGGTGGCTCGGACGGCTCCGTTGGGAGTGCGTGCATACTTGACACCCCAGGCGGAGGGCAGGCTATAGGTGCTGTTTCCGTTGATGTTCCAGATCAGCCAGCCGCGTGATCCATCCGGGCGAGTCACTTCGGCAGTCCAGGTACCCCAATCGTCTGAGCTGACGGCGGTCATGGTGCAGCCGATCAGCCACGAGCGGTAGACTGGATATTGAAGACCCGCCGTGCTGGTCTGGAGATTCCCGGCACTGTCGACATACATCAGCTCGGCGGCTGTGCAAGCGATATCGTCCCATGAGTACCAGTAGGCGCGGCGCGCGGTTCCCGCCCAGCTTAGCACCAAGAATCGGCCAAGATATTGGCCCGCGAGCGTATCGCTGAGGGTAGGTTCATTCAGCTGGCGGATGAATCCGGACTCCGTGGAAAAGAGCCATCTTCCCCCGGCGTTATACTTGCTCATCGTCGCACGGACCGAAAGCAGTTCCTGAAAGCGCCCTTCCGGCGTTGCGGCGGGGCCGCCATAGTTGTGGTAAGCGATATTGTCGCAGGAGTTTATCCCGCCGGCATAGAGATACGAGTCCAGCCAGGAGACGCTATAAGACGAAGGCGACAAGACATAAGTCCGTGGATCGGCGGCTTTGATTGCCGTGTAAGCGGTACTCGCCATCGAGATCATTGGAAGCACCTGATCGTTGTAGACATCGAGTGCCGCCCCGGAAGCAGGATTGAAGTTTCCGGTCCAAAACTCGGTCGTATTCGGTTCATTCCAGATCTCATACCAGAAGACGCGGCCCTTGCAGTGGGTCACGACCGCCGTGACATAGCTTTTCCAGTCATTCATATTCGCCGGAATCGACGAATACCCCTGACTCCAATTCCCCGCGTTGACATTCGGATATTTCGCGGCCCAGATCGGAGTCATCCCCAGGACGATAATGGGATTTGCCCCGTGTAAATTGGCCTGGGCAATGAGTTTGTCGAGTACCGTAAAATCGTAGTGATGCCCGGTGCTGTCAGGTGCATTCGGCTCTATTTGGTACCATGAAGTGCCGTTCGCCCAGATGCGCGTAGAGACGGGCCGGTTGACGCCGTCGAAATCCGGCCAGGGGCTGGTATCGGGATAGCGGATATTGATGCCAAAATAGGCGGCATCGATTTTATCGGTGGGCGGCGTATATGTCGTGTCCGCCTGGACAGTGCTGTTTGAGAGGGTCAGCAGTACCATAAATAGTAGCAGGATGCGCATCGATTTACTCCTTCATTGGATACTGAAAGCCGCTTTATTTGAGACTGAAAGTCGCAGAGAATTTGCTGCAGCCGGTTGCCGCCGCCACTTTGTTGTAGCTCCAAGTGTTGTTGCCGCAGTCACCCGGTGTGTCGTTATTCAGCCCTGGGGAGACTGCAGAAGCTCGCAGCCATTTGACATGCCCGTCGGCAAAGGCATAATTGGAGCCGTCCGTGTGAAGACCGGTCGGGGCCGAAAACTCTCCTCGGTTGGCGGCGGGCAAGTTCGTGAAGTATCCTGTGGCGTACTTGAGGGTAAACGGAGGACCTCCCTGGTCATTGTTGTTTCCGACCATCGTGTAAGGAGACCCCTCCCCATAACCGGCAGGGGACGCGCCGGAGTTCGGCAGCGGGCAGGCGTCAAAGTAACCGAAGGAGTTCGGCTTTGTGAGGGAGTAGCCGTTGCTGCCCGTGACTTCGAACAGTGTCACAGTGCTGGCAACGGCATTGAAAGAGGCTAGGGAGACGGCCTGCGGAACACTAGGCTCAGGAAATACGTGTATCCCATTGTTGGAATTGTAACCGTAGGAGACGACATCACTATCATTCGGATTGGTACTATTGGGAGCGGATGCCGTCGGGTCGTCAGGGCATCTGTAGACCCCAGTGCTTTTGACGTAGGAATAGATCTGACCAGCCCATCCCGCGCCCGCCGCCGTGTAGAGACTGGTGCCGTTTGGCATGGTTTCATCGGAATCCTGAGTATATTGAACAATTCCCAGTCCTAACTGCTTCAAGTTTGACTGGCACGAGGCTCGACGTGCGTTCTCGCGCACTTTCTGGAAGACCGGGAACAGAATCGCTGCCAGTATTGCAATAATAGCAATTACGACAAGCAGCTCGATTAAGGTGAAGCCCAGAGGCTTCCGTGGTTGGCAATGTTTCATAATTTCTCTCTCCTCCTGCTGTTCTACAAACGTTGGGTGCTGTCGCGAAGAATTAGTCGGGAAACCGGCACGATCACCCGGCACTCAGAGACCGGCTTGCCGCCGAGCAGGTCAAGCAGTACCCGGACCGCTTCATGCCCGATCTGCTCCACCGGCACTTCCACCGTGGTCAAAGCGGGTTTTGACTGCGCTGAAAACGGAGCGTTGTCGACACCAACCACCGAGAGATCCTGCGGCACGCGCCAGCCGAACTCCGGGGCCAGTGCCAGGACGGAAGCCGCTAGGATATCGTTGGCACAGAATACGGCGGTCGGCGGTTCCGGAAGCAGACGCCATGCCGCCAGAGCTTCCCGCGCCGTTCCGTGCTCCCAGTCCTGGGCACCGGCGACCAGGAGCGGATCGTAGGCCTGATCCTGCTGCTGAAACAGGCAGTAGGCTTCGTGTCGCTGCACGGCGATCCGGTCGACATGGGTGACTCCAGCCTCGGGCCGAAGCGCGAACGGGCCGGGGAGATGTGCAATGCGCCGGTGCCCCAACTCCCGTAAATGCGCGAGAGCCAAGCTGACGACACCGGCTTCGTCGGCATCGACATAGCCAGCACCGTCCGGCACATCCCCGGATTGCCAGACGGAAACCACCGGCAGGCCCGCCGCCACAAGCTTCTCCTTGCGGGCGTTCCCGTCCGGGGTCGCGTACAGGACACCGTCGACACGCCCATCCAAGAATGCGTCGCAGGAGCTGCTGCCGCGAACTGAAGCCGGATAGTACAGGAGCGAGTAGTCGCGAGCATCGGCCTCTGCCATCACCCCGCGCAGGAAGTCATGCTCGAACCCATATCCAAACCGAAACAAGGAAGCCACCCCGCCCCACAGGCAAACTCCGATTGTGCGTGTCGTCCGCTGCCGCAGTCCCTGGGTCAGCGAGGAAGGAGTGTAATGCAGCGTCGTGATCGCCGTGCGGATCCGCTCGGCTGTCTCCGGCGAGCAGACCTGCGGCCGTCCGCTGACAAACACGGAGACGGTTGTGGTGGAAACACCTGCATGCACAGCGACATCTTTGATCGTTGATTTTCGGTACTGACGCATTTCTTTTCGTTCCGCCTCTAATGAAATCATTTAGTAAAACATTTCACTAACCGATTGTATCATGGTTCTTCGATCTTGTCAAGCGGAATAAATTTGACTTGACAGACCCTTTTCCGCGTGTCATAGTAGGAAACGAAACAAAGACGTCGTTTTCCCCTGTTTCCGCCGGCCCGGTAAGCATTGAGAAAATGGCATTTTTCTATTTTACGAGCGTGCAGCCTAACTTATAGCAATAGTATTTGTTGCTTATCTTGCATATCGCAAATATATTTAGCAAAATTATTACTACCTGCTTGACATTCTGAAAATACTATGATATAGTAAACCATCAGGCCAACGGCGGTCTGCGCCGCGTGAAACCGGTGACGAAGGCGAAGACGTCTTTTCGATTTGCACACATCCGCTTTCTGGATGAAACGCAAACTGAAAAGGCGTTTTTCTGTTTTTGAGTTCTTTGTGTATTTTAAGAGGAGAAGCTTATGTGCGGCATTGCGGGCGTTTTGCATAAACAAGTGACTGAGGAGCCTGCAGCGATTGGGCGGGCACTGCTGACCATGGCGACATGTCTGCAGCATCGGGGCATGGACTCAGCGGGCATGGCCGTCTTTGGTGGCGCAAACTCGGGGCTGCACCTGCAGGTGATGATGCCGCTTTCCAGGCCGCTGCCCGAGCCACGCGAGATACTTGACTTGGGCAAAGGTCGGTTGAGCGAACTCTGCCCGGAGAAGGCCGGATTTTCCGCCGCCATCCGGCCCGCGTCGGGGAACGCATTAGAGGCCGATCTGGCACTCATTCAGGCACTGGAAGCGGGACTGCCTGGTTCGACCGTCTCCGGCATGGGCGTTCGAATGACCGTGGAGAAGGCAGTCGGCCTGGCGGACGGACTCGAAGGCTCGGTCGGGTCCCTGACAGGGACGCACGGGATCGCGCACCTGCGGCTGGCGACGGAGTCGAAAATTGACCCCGCTCATGCCCAGCCTTTCTGGGGTCGCCCCTATCCTGATCTTGCCGTGACCCACAACGGCCACATCACGAACTATCACAAGCTGCGTCTGCGCTTCGAGGCGGAAGGCTTTGGGTTCGCCAGCCACAACGACTCGGAAATCATCGGCATCTATTTAGGCCGCAAGATGGCTGCGGGGCTGTCGCTGCATGAAGCATTGGCGGCGGCGGGCAAAGAGCTGGACGGCTCCTACTCCTGCATTGTGGCGACGGCGAATGGCCTCGGGGTCGTCCGAGACCCTTTTGCGACCAAGCCGCTGCTGTATGTGGAGACTGAAACGCAGGTCGCGCTGGGGTCCGAGCCGCAGGCACTTTACCGCCTGCTCGGGCAGGACGCGGTCATCAAAGAAATCAAGCCACGGGAGGTACGTGTATGGGAGAGGGCGTGAAGACATTTGACTGCGAAGGCCGCAGCACCCGCGAGATCAACATGTTTCTCAAGGAGGCGGCAAGCCGGGGCATGGAGGCGGAAGTTATTCTGCTGAACCCGGACAGCCGCCACAACCTAGCGGTCGGGCTGACGACGCCGCTGACGATCCGGATAGAAGGCCATGTCGGCTACTACTGCGCCGGACTGTGCGAAGGTGTGGCCGTGGATGTCAAAGGCGGCGCAGGCTGGGGCCTAGGTGAGAACCTGATGGCGGGCCGGGTGCAGATCGCCGGATCCGCCGGGTCGGCGGCGGGTGCGACCATGCGCGGCGGGACAGTCATCGTGGGCGGGGATGCCGGAGCACGCTGCGGAGTCGCCATGAAGGGCGGAACTCTGGTGGTCGGCGGCGATGTCGGCTACATGACTGGCTTTATGATGCAGAAGGGTGTGATGATTGTCGGCGGCAATGCCGGGGAAGCCCTGGGCGATTCTCTTTATGAGGGCAAGATTTATATTCGGGGCAGCATTGACGCACTGGGCAGCGACGCGATCCAGACGGACTTGACTGAGGCCGACATCACTTTGCTCTCCGAGGCCCTGACCGATGCGGGCATGGACATGGTCCCCGCTGACTTCAAAAAGATCGTTTCCGGCAAAAAGCTTTACAACTTCGATAAAACAGAAAAAGAAATCTGGAAGACCGCTCTGTAATTGACAGGAGAAATCGATGACCGCACCACCATTCTCGCAGAAGCCGGGTATTCAACTCATCAAAAGCGGCACTCCGTCGCAGGTCGACCTGAAACACTCCTATCAGTGTCCTGGCCTGAAAAGCACGATCATCGACATTCCCATATCCAGCGAGAAAAAGCTGCTGACCATGGGTCGGTTCGAGATGCGGCCTTCGGTAGATTTCCCGTTCTTCTACGAGTACCTGGAAGTCAAAACCATCGTTACCGGCAAAATTGTGGTCAAGGACGAAGGAGGCGTACGGTACGAAGCTGGCCCCGGTGATATTTACGTTTTCACCCCGCCCTGCCTGGTCATGTTTCCGGCCGAAAGCGACGGCACCACCGTCTTCGCCGGACATCGCGGCCCGGAGCCGTCCTTCCTGCCCGGATTTGACGGGACCGTAGCGACACCGGGCTGCACTTCGTGAAAAGCAAGCCGGTTTATGCCGGGCTGGAACTCGACACGACGGCCCGGCGACACCTATTTCTGACCTCGGGGCAGCTCGGGCTGGATGCCGGGGGCATCGGCGTGACGCCGTTTCTCGCGCATCTCGCGGCACTGCGGCGATCGGGGGCGGCCTGTGAGCTGCATTATGCGTTTCGGGACCGCATGGAGGGGGCGTTTTGGGAGCAGCTTTGCGGTGAGTACGGGTCGCATACGCGTTTCTACATTTCGGAGGAAGGCTCACGTCTGTCACCGGCGGCGGTGCTGGCGCATCAGCCTTTGGGGACACACGTTTATGTCTGCGGCCCGCATTCTCTAATTTCCGCCGTCAGCGGCGCGGCGGCGGAGCTGGGCTGGCCGTCGTCACATGTTCATTTCGAGGAGTTCGCTTCGCCGCCGGTGAGCGGCTCCCTGCCGTTCCTGGTCCACCTGCCCGAGCTGTCCGTGGAGGTCAAAGTCGGCATCCGGGAGACGATTTTGGAAGCACTGGAACGCGCGGGGGTGCCGATTGCCTCCTCCTGCCGAGTGGGGCAGTGCGGCACCTGCGAGATGCACGTTTTGAGCGGCGAGGCCGACCACCGTGACCGCTGCCTGTCCGAAGGGGAGATGCACAAGGGGAAAATCATCGCCTGCGCCTCGCGCTGCCGGGGCCAAAGATTGACGCTGGCACTGCCGGGTTAGGAAACACACAATGACCGTTTTGCTCGAATCCAAACCGCTGCCGTCCCTGAAGAACTCCCCGGAAGCCATTCACCGCTTTCCGTTCCCCTTCCGCACGGACAGCTACGGCTACTCGGTCAATCTGGTCCCGGCAGGTCAGGGCGAAGCAGGCACCTATGACGAGCACCTCTTCGACATCGACGAACACTATCTGACGGAGTACCGCGAGCGCAGGCGAATTCTGAGCGAAGACCACGGACGCCGCTATCTAACCCTACCGCATATGCCGGATGCCCAGTGGGGCTTTCTGGAGATGGGCATGACATTCGAAGAGTGGCATGGGCCGGTCCCGCTGGCGCACCCCACCGGAGTCTTCACGCGGGCGAAGAAATTTCTAATGAACTTGGAGAGCGATCAGTCCTGGCAGCGGCTAAACTGGACTTTTACCCTCGGGCCGCGCTTAGACACCTCCCCGGAAGCCTACTACCTCTGGGGCCGCGGCAAAGTGGTTTTTGCCGACCTGCCCCCGGCGAAGCCGCACCTGGATGAATACTGGCCGGACGATGTCGAGGGCCTTGCCCACTCCAACACCGTGACCGACGAGAACACGCTGGAAAACACGTTTTTCGGTCTCGCTTTCCTGCATATCCTTTCGACGGCGACCATTGACGCCCTCCGCAAAGTCTACCCTGCGGGCCGATTTGAGGCGCGGCGGTTCCGCCCAAATATTCTCGTGGATGCCGGGCCGGAGGATTTCGCCGAGAATGCCTGGATCGGCAAAACCATTGCGATTGGCGATGAAGTTCGTCTGAGCATCACCGGTCCCTGCCCGCGCTGCGTCATGACGACGCTGGCCCAGTCCAACCTCCCCAAGGACCCTGGTATTCTGCGGACTGCCGTTCAGCAGAACGGGGCCAATGTCGGGGTCTACGCCGAAGTGGTGCAGAGCGGCAGGATCAAGCTCGGCGACACGATCCGCATTCCCGGGCGGCGGATTCGTCCTGCAATCCCTACCTTGCCGCAACGCTGGCCCTCGCCGCCGGGCTGGAAGGTATTGCCGAGGGCAAAGACCCTGGCCCGCCCCATCACGAAAATATGTACGCGTACACCGACCCCGAGCTGTTGGACAAAGGCATCTCCCTGCTGCCGCGCACGCTGGATGAGGCCGTAGACTTCTTCGCCGCGGACCCATTTATCGAAAAGACGCTGGGCAAGGAGCTGCGCAGCGAGTTTGTCCGGTACAAACGCGACGAGTGGGAGGAATACCACCAATCGATTTCGCAGTGGGAAGTGGACCGCTGCGCCCGATTTTTTTAGAAATAACCAAGACCGAATTCACCAAAGGAGACCCTCTTATGCCTATCGATGAAACAACGCCGTCCCGTATCTGGGACCGGGCCTCGATCCACGACATTCAGGAGAAGGCGCGGCTGGGCCGCTACCGGATCCGTGCGTTCTCCACAGCCCGTCAGCTGCCGACGCTCGAAGACCTGACATTCCTGCCGTCCGGCCTGACCCGTGTTCCGCTGGAAGGCTACCGGGAGACCTGCGACACCAGCGTGACACTCGGAACGCGCTTCGCCAAAAAGCCGCTGCAGCTGAAAACTCCGATCACGATCGCGGGCATGTCGTACGGGGCTTTGTCGCGCAACGCCAAAGAGGCTCTGGGCCTCGGGGCGACCCGCGTGGGCACCTCCACCTGCACCGGCGACGGAGGGATGCACCCCTCCGACCGCGAGTATTCGAAGATGCTGGTCTATCAGTGCCTGCCATCACGCTATGGGTTCAACCCGAAGGACGTACAGCGGGCCGATGCCATCGAGATCGTCGTCGGTCAGGGCGCGAAGCCCGGAACCGGCGGCCTGCTGCTCGGCCAGAAAGTCTCCCCGGAGATCGCCCGGATGCGGGACCTGCCCGACGGCGTCGATCAGCGCTCACCCTGCCGACACCCGGACTGGATGGGGCCGGAAGATCTGGCGATTAAGATCGAAGAGCTGCGCGAAGCGACGAACTGGGAAAAGCCGATCTACGTCAAGCTCGGCGCAGCCCGGGTTTATGAAGATGTCAAGCTGGCCGCCAAGGCCGGGGCGGACTGCGTGGTGGTCGACGGCATGGAGGGCGGCACCGCCGCTTCCCCGGATGTCCTGCTCGACCACACGGGCATCCCCACCCTCGGGGCGATCTGCGAGGCGGTCCGGGCCTTGGAAGATTTGAAGCTGCTGGGAGTGGTCCAGCTCATCGTCTGCGGCGGCATCAAAACCGGGGTAGACGCCGCCAAAGCGATTGCTTTGGGCGCGGATGCCGTGGCGATCGGCACGGCGGCCATTATCGCGCTGAACTGCAATGCCCCGCTCTGGATCGAGGACTATCACGCCATGGGAGCCGAGCCGGGGGCCTGTCACCACTGCCACACGGGCCGCTGCCCGGTGGGGATCGCGACCCAGGACCCGGAGCTGATGTCCCGGCTGCCGGTGGAAGAGGCCGCCGAGCGGGTGGAGAACTTCCTGCACGCCATGACCCTGGAAATGCAGATCATGGCCCGTGCCTGCGGCAAGTCTCAGGTGGGCAACCTGGACCGGGATGACCTGCGGGCATTGACCCTCGAGTCGGCACTCATCACAGGTCTGCCATTGGCCGGGACCCGCCGCCCGATCCCGCTGAATCTCTGGGGTGAAGGAGGGGGCTAACCATGGCAGCAGCAACTGATGTCCTGGTCATCGGAGGCGGCCTGATGGGCTGCGCGACGGCCTATTATCTGGCGAAATCCGGGGCAAAGACGATGCTGATCGAGCGCAATCCGTCGCCGGGTCTGGAGACCACGGCCCGCTCCGGAGCGATTATTCGGGCGCATTACGGCGTCCCCACTCTGGTCAAGCTAGCTCTGGAGGCCAACAAGCGTTACGCCCGGTTCGATGACGAGATCGGTCATCCCTGCGGCTTCGTGCCCGGCGGCTACTCCGTGCTGGTGGACGAAGGCGACGCGCAAAATCTTCGGGACATCACGGCCATGCACCAGTCCCTCGGGGTCAATGCTCAGCTGCTGACCCCGGCGGAGCTGAAGGAGATCGTTCCCGCCGTCAAAATCGACGACGCCGCCTTGGGTGCCTATGAACCCGACGGCGGCTTTGCGTCGCCGCCGCAAACCGTGACGGCCTACGCCGCCCGGGCGAAAGAGCTGGGGGCGGACCTGCGCTTCGAGAGTCCCGTCACTGAAGCGCATTCGGACGGCGCAGGCTGGCAAGTGACTCTGAGAAGCGGCGAAACCATCTCAGCGGGACAGGTGGTGCTCTGCACCGGGAACTGGTCGAAGCCGATTGGGGCCTTGTTCGGACTGGACCTGCCCGTCACCCCGGCGAGGGCGCAGATCGTGGTGCTGGAGCGGCCCGCATCGTTTACCGGCACCTTCCCGGTCGTCTCCGATTTGATCAATCTGGCCTACTTCCGGGCCGACGGCGACAGCGGCATGTGGGTCGGCTCCTCCGACAATGCCGATTTATCGGAGTATTTGCCGAGGCCGGACGGCTTCGACGAAACCACTGGAGCGCAGGCCGTGTCGGATGCCCGCCGCAAGGCCTCACTCCGGTTCGAAGGCATGGAGGAAGGCGACAAAGGCGGGGTCCAGCGCACGTTCTCCGGGCTGTATGAGACAACCCCCGATTGGCAGCCGATTTTGGACAGCTTCGGGAGCACGCTGCATGCGGCGGTCGGCTTCTCGGGCCACGGCTTCAAGCTGGCCCCGGTCGTCGGGGAGGCCATGGCGGCCCGCGCTCTGGGCCTCACAGACCCCTTCGACATTTCGATCTTCACACTGCCGCGCTTCGCAGAAGAACGCCCCATTCGCTCAAGCTACCCGTACTTACGGGCCAAGTTTTTACGCTAGGAGGCCAAAGACATGAATATTGCACAGACTCAGCAACTCTTCCAGGACAAAGATATCAAGTTCTTTCTGATGTCGTTTGTCGACATGCACGGGACTCCGCGGGCAAAGCTGGTTCCCGCCGAAAACCTGGAAGATATGCTTGAAGGCGCGGCGGGCTTCGCGGGCTTTGCCGTGGACGGCGTAGGTCAGGGTCCGCATGACCCGGACCTGAGCTGCGTTCCGCAAGGGGACTCGACTGTCTTCCCCCTCCCCTGGAAGCCCGGCCTGGCCTGGATCGCGGGCAACCTGCAGATGGACGGGCAGAACTGGGACTACTGCCCCCGCGCAATCCTGACCCGCACTCTGGAAGAGGCGCGGAGCCGGGGTTTCACGCTGAAGACGGGGGTCGAGCCGGAGTTCTTTCTTGTAGACAAAAAAGCCGACGGTACCCTTGGGGTCGCGGATGCGGCGGACACGCTGGCAAAGCCATGCTACGGCCAGCTTTCCCTCCTGCGGAACGCGGATTTCCTGACGACGCTCATCACGCATTTGAACGAGCTGGGCTACGGAGTCTATCAGAACGACCACGAGGATGCCAACGGTCAATTTGAAATTAACTGGCGGTTCGGGGATGCTCTGAAGACCGCCGACCAGGTCTCCTTCTTCAAGTTCATGGTCAAGGCTCTGGCGGAGGAGCGCGGCCAGTGCGCGACCTTTATGCCGAAGCCGTTTGCCAATCTGACCGGGAGCGGGGCGCATTACCACCTCTCCCTGTGGGATGCCGAGGGCAAGGACAACCTCTTTCTGGACAAAAGCGACCCGCGCGGGCTGTCGAGTGTCGCACTTTCGTTTTTAGGCGGCCTGCTGGCCCATGCCAAAGGCCTCTGCGCCCTGACCGCACCAACGGTCAACTCGTACAAGCGGTTCGGAGCACGCTCCCCGCGCTCGGGCGCGACCTGGGCACCGGTGTTTATCGCCCACGGCGGCAACAATCGGACCATGATGGTGCGTGTTCCCGCCCCGGGCCGATTGGAATACCGGACGGCGGACAACTCTTCCAACCCCTACCTGGCCGCCGCCGGACTGCTTGCCGCCGGCATGGACGGCATCGCCCGCGGCCTAAAGGTGGATGCGGGCCGCGACGACAACTTGTTCCTGCTCTCCTCCAAAGAGGCCGAAGCGCAGGGAATCGATCTGCTCCCCGCTACTCTCGGCGAAGCACTCGATGAGCTGGAGCGGGATGAGGTTCTCTGCGCCGCTCTCGGATCGGATTACGCCCCGGTTTATTTGGCGACTAAGCGCGAGGAGTGGGACGAATACCACGAGATGATCGCAAAAAGCGTGACGGCCTGGGAGCTGCAAAGATATTTGAGTATTTAGGCCCCGTCCCGCAAACTTTCATCCATGCTCCCGCTTGGTCAAATCAACGCCCCCGCATCTTATGGACGCAGGGGCGTTTGGTCTGTTTGCCGGGTTGACAATCTTCGCCTCCTGCCTTATAATGAGTGTAATCAAAATCACGGACAAATCCCGGCCCGCAGGGGCTGCGATGAGGAGGTCTGCATTGCCATATTGCATCCGGCGTTTGGGACGAACGCTGGGACGGGGGTGCCTGGCGACGGGGCTGCTGCTTGCGGGCAGCGGCGCATCTCAGGCGCAAAGCGAAAGCACCACGGTTCCACTCACATTTACGACTTCCGTGTACGAGGTTCTGGGCTTTGTACTTTTAGCGGCACTGGCGGCATTGGTGTACGGATTTATCCTGCGGGCGCAGGTTTTGAAGCTGTCCGCCGGGTCGGCGGCTATGCAGGAGGTGGGTCAGGCTATTCGCGATGGGGCGTTGGCCTATCTCGCCAAGCAGGTACGGACCATGCTGCCGCTGGTCGGCATTCTCGCGGTCGCACTGTTCTTCTTCTACCTCAAAACTTATGGACTCACGATTGCTGTCGGGATCGCGCTGGCGTTCCTTGCCGGAGTCGCGCTTTCCTACACGGCCGGGTACATCGGTATGGGCATGGCCGTCGCGGGCAACCAGCGGACGGCGAACCAGGCTCTGACCACCTACAAGGGGGCTTTGGAGACGGCGTTTAAAAGCGGGGCCGTGGCAGGCATGATGACGGTCGGGCTGGGCCTGCTCGGGGCGACAATCATTTTTCTCATCTTTAAAGGCGACGCTATGAAGGTGCTGGTGGGCTTCGGCTTCGGCGGGAGTTTAGCGGCACTCTTCATGCGGGTCGGCGGCGGCATCTTCACCAAATCGGCGGATGTCGGGGCGGACCTCGTGGGCAAGGTCGAGCATTCCATTCCCGAGGATGATCCGCGCAACGCCGCGACCATTGCAGATAATGTCGGCGATAATGTCGGCGACTGCGCGGGCATGGCGGCGGACGTTTTCGAATCCTATCTCGTCACCCTGGTAGCCGCACTGCTGCTCGGGGCGGCGGTCGCCACTTATACCCACACTCCGGCACTCGCGCTGCCACTGATTCTGCTGCCCCTGGTCATCCATGGGGTTGGCATCTTCGCCTCGGTCATCGGGGTTGCCAGCCTGCGGGGCAAAGAGGATATCAATCTGGACCCGCTGACCCCGATCAATCGTGGCTTCTGGCTGACGGGCCTGCTGGCGACTGTCGGCCTGACGGCGGCGGCGTTCCTGCTGCCGGGGATCAAAGAGGGTATCGTCGTGGACGGTCGGCTGTACGGCCCGGTGTACTTCGTGATCGCTCCCGTGATCGGGGTCATTCTCGCCCTGGTGATCGGGAAGCAGACCGAATACTTCACGGGTTCCGATAAGCGGCCCGTCAATGAAGTCGCGCACGCGTCGCAGACCGGCCCGGCGACTTTGATCCTGTCCGGCTTCTCACTCGGGCTGGAGAGTGCCGCTTGGGGCGCGGCCGTGATTGTCGCCGCGCTCTTTTCCATCGTTTTGCTGTTCGGCGGCAATGCCCTGCTTTCGGCGTACGGCATCGCTCTGGCCGGTCTGGGGCTGCTGACCACCACAGGCTACGTTTTGGCCATGGACACGTTCGGCCCGATCTCCGACAATGCCCAGGGCATTTTCGAGATGTCCGGGGCCATGTCGGAGTATCACGCGAATCTCAACGGCAGCGTCCCCAGCACGCTGCCCGGCGACAAAGTGGTTTCCAAGCTGGACTCGGCAGGCAACACGACGAAGGCTCTGACCAAAGGCTTCGCGATCGCGACCGCCGTCATCGCCGCCGTCGCTCTCTTTCAGGGCTTCGTCACCGATGCACATTTGACCCCCAAAGACTTCAGCCTCGTCGAGCCGAAGGTCTTTATCGGGCTGCTGATCGGCGGGGCGGCCCCATATCTTTTCTGCTCGTTCGCGATCAATGCCGTCTCCCGGGCGGCGTTCCAGCTGGTGGAGGAAGTCCGGCGGCAGTTCCGGGAGATCCCCGGCATCATGGAGCGCACGGCCAAGCCGGACTACGGGCGCTGCGTCGAGATCGCCACCGCCGCCGCACAAAAGGAACTTCTGGGGCCTGGGGTTCTTGCGATCTGCCTCCCGATTTTGGTCGGCTTCGGCCTGGGTGCCCCGGCCCTTGGCGGGTACCTGGCCGGGGCGATTGTCAGCGGACAGCTCATGGCGGTCCTGCTGGCGAACTCCGGCGGGGCCTGGGACAATGCCAAAAAGAAGATCGAGGACGGCATGTTCGGCGGCAAGGGCACGGACCAGCACAAAGCCAGCGTCATCGGCGACACGGTAGGCGATCCGTTTAAAGACACCGCGGGACCGGCCCTTAACCCGCTGATTAAAGTGATGAACCTGGTCGGTGTCCTGATTGCCGGGGCGGTGGTCGGCAGCGAGCAGAATATGCCGGTGCGCCTGGGAATCTCTGCTCTGATGATCGCTTTGCTGGCGGGTGCGATTTTATTCTCCAAGCGCGGCGGCCTGGCTGAAATGGCGGATAAAGAAGCTGGTGAGCCGGAGACGATTGCAGAGGCGAAACAGACACAAGCACGATAATTTGTTTCAAATTCGCACAATATCTTTAAAGAACGGGGAAACCCGTTCTTTTTTTGTCTGTAAGTTTAGGCAGTATACCTCCCGGGTATTACTTTCTCGACAAGAAGTAAACACTCAAATTTCAGGAGCAGACAGTGAAAACGAATTATACCCTCAACTTATTTGCTGCGCTCGGCGTATTCATCTCAGCCCCGGTGCTGGCCCAGGACGGCTCGGTCAAGGTCAGCGTTGACAATACCCCTGTGCCGTTCACAGGCCAGCAGCCGATTAACGATAAAGGCCATGTTATGGTGCCCCTGCGCGGCGTCTTCGAAAAGATGGGCGCGAAGGTCAGCTATGACGCCGCGACCCATAAAGTGACGGCAAAAAGCGACAAGTCCAGTATCGAGCTGAATGTCGGCACTACGGATGCCACTGTGGACGGCAAGCCGGTGACGCTGGACTCCCCCACTAAAATCACCAATGGCTCGGTGCTCGTACCCCTGCGCTTTGTCTCGGAGAGCCTCGGATCCGCCGTGAAGTTCGATAAAGCCTCCCAGACGGTTATGGTGGATACCAGCAAGGCGCCTGCCCCCAGCCAGGGAACGACGGATCCGTCAGGCACGACGGGCACGCAGACCGCGCAGATGCCCACCGAACCAAACACGATAACAGCACCCGCCACGCCGGCTCAGGCGACAACACCTGCTCCGCCGGTGATTATCAACAACAATGTCCCGCCCAGTGCTCCGCCGGAGACCACGCCGCAGACACCCGTGCAGGCGGTGACCCCGCCCGGCCCCCCCCCCGCCGCCACGCCGCCGGTCGTGGCACAGACACAGCCGACGGCACCGGTGGTCGTCGATACGGCACCCGCGGCGGCAGGCTTTGCCCTGGCGTCCTACCTGCCCTATATTATTGGTGCGCTCGTGCTGCTGGGCCTGCTGGCCTGGTTCCTGAACCGCCGAGGCAAGACCGGCCAAGTGATCGCCGCCGACGATAAAGAGCGATAAGATTTAGAGTAGATTTAGAAATAGAAGGAGCCGTTTCGATGACCGATACATCCACTACGCCCCAGGAGCGGGCCGCGCAAATAACCAAGAACCGCCAAGGACTCAGCACCGGCAAATCCCTAATTGGCAAGCCTGTGATCACACTGGATAATGGGACTGAGATCGGACAGACTCACGATGTTGTTTACAACCCGCGCGAGGGTCGCTTGATCGGCTTTACTCTGCTGCAAGGCGCGGGCCTCTTCAGCCGGGGCGATACGTACTGGCTGCCCGCCGAGGATGTTCATGCGCTGGGCGAAGATGCTGTGACGATCCAGAACGCCGACCATATCATGCGTGTCGAAGGCGATGTCAACGACTACGCCGCTCAGGCGGGCGACCCTGTGCTGGGCAAGCGGCTGATGACCGAGGACGGCAAATTCCTAGGGGCTATTGACGACGTGTTGATCGAGCGCACGTCCAAGAATGTCACCGCCTACGAAGTCTCCGGCGGTGTGTTTCAGGACATGTACAAGGGTCAGACGGATGTTCCCATCAAAACCATCACCAGCATCGGTCGCGATGTCGTAATCGTGCCCTCCTCTGTACAGGAGATGGTGGAGGAGCCGAAGGGTGGCATGGTCGCCGCGACTGCCGCCGCACAGGTGAAAGCCACCGAGCTGGGCCACGAGGCGGCAGTAGGCGTTGCCACGGTACGGACGCAGGCCGCTGAGTCGATTGAGCGTAAAGAGGCGGAGTACGCTCTGGGCAAACAGGCTGGGCGCGACGTGACGGACGAGGCAAACATGCCGATCGTGCTGACAGGCCAGATGATCACGCCGGGCCATATACAGCACGCCATTTCAGCAGGTAAAATGCATGCACTCGCCGCATCTGCCGGTTACGATCAGGCCGGGGATGCTGTCGCTGCCGGAAAAGAAAAAGCCGGGGATCTGGCCGACACCGCGAAAGCGAAGCTGGCACAGGCGGGCAGCGCGATCGGAGACAAGCACGGCGATCTGCTGCTTGGCAAAACGACGGGCCGGGCCGTTCTCTCGGAAACGGGATTGCCGCTGATTCCCGCGAACCATGTCATCACCGAGTCCGATGTTATGGTCGCGCGGGCCACGAACAAGCTCGACGACTTGACGCTCGCTGTCGGTGCCGCTGTCCTGGATGCGGGCAAGGAGCACGTCGCCGCCGCTTATGACGCTACCAGAACGGGTGCCGTCAATGCTTATGATGCCACTAAGACTGGGGCCGTCAATGCTTACGATGCCGCCAGTGCGCGGATTGCTGAAGCGCAGGCGACGCCAGCCGTCGAAACAGTGGCTGCTCCGGTGACGACCGCTCCGGCCGCCGTGCCCACAGGAGCCGCTTCGGCACCTCCTGTGACGATTATTATTGAGCACCCGGATAATGTGACAGTGGAGACACCCGGCACGGCAGTCAAGCCCGTGGCTGAACTGCAGACCTCCTGAAGCCCGTTCCCAATCCGGGCGATTGCTCAGGATGCTTGTCAGCCCGCCGCTCTTTCAGCGGCGGGCTTTTTTTGGCACACTCGCTCCTGGACGTATTTGTCCTTAGAAACAACATCTAAATGGCCTCTGTTCCGCATAAACCCACCACGCCCTTCGCCCCTCTCAGTTTGGCGATCGGGCGCAGCCGCTACGTCGTGCTTTTCTCCGTCATCGCAGTCCTGCTTGTTTCGATTTCCCTGTTTTTACAGGGCACAGTGCTGGGTATCCTCACGATCTGGCACTCCTGGCGCGACCTGATGGCCGGGAATTTACAGCATGCCCGTCTGACACTGGTTTTTCTGGAAGTGGTCAGCATTATGCTGGAAGCCGTCGTGTTTTACATCGTCGGCGTGGGTTTGTACAGCCTGTTCATCGCCCCGATGAATGTCACGGTCGCCCTAGGGGTCGAAACGCTGAATGACCTGGAGGAACGGGTCATCAGTGTCATCATCGCGATCCTGGCCATCAACTTCTTGGAGCATTTTATCGAATGGCAGAAGCCGCTTGCCACACTGGAATTCGGGGTCGCCCTGGCGGTAGTCGTCGCGGCTCTGGTCGCCTTTCAAGCCTTCAGCCACAAAGCGACCGAAGACCAGAAGAACCACAATTCCAATGCGCAGGCCCGCGCCCAGCGCGAACTCTTCAATGAAGACAATGAAGAGCATGTGATCGAGATAGAATGACCCAAACAGCTTTCGTCACCGGCGGCACCGGATTTCTTGGCCTGAATCTCATCCGTCTGCTCACAGGTCTGGGATGGACCGTGACTGCTCTGCACCGGCACTCTTCCGACCTGACCTATCTAAATCACTTTCCCGTGACACTAGCGGCGGGAGCAGTCGAAGACCCGGCTTCCGTGCTGGCGGCGATGCCGGAGGGATTAGACGCCGTGTTTCATGTCGCTGGTGATGTCAGCTTCTGGTCGGGACATCGGGCACGGCAAATCCGCGCGAATGTCGACGGCACGAGGAATGTGGCACAGGCGGCACTGACACGGGGCGCGAAACGCTTCGTGCATACGTCGTCAATGGCCGTCTACGGGGTGCAGACCGAGGAGTTCGATGAAACCGCGCAGCACCTGGGTCTCCGCTCAAAAATCGGGTATCTGCGCACAAAAGCGCAAGCCGAAGAGGAGATTCAAGAAGCCGTCAAAAACGGCCTCGATGCCGTCATTCTGAACCCGGCAAACATCGTCGGGCTGTACGACGCCGCCAACTGGGGTCGCCTGTTCCGCCTAGTCGCGGAAAACAAGCTGCCGGGAATCCCGCCCGGCGCAGCCCCTTTCTGCTCTGCCGCCGAAGTCGCCCAGGCGCATCTCACCGCCTGGGAGCGGGGCCGCACAGGAGAAAACTATCTCCTTGCCGGAACGCAGGCAACGTATCTTCAGGCCTTTCAAGTCGTCGGGGATCTGCTGGGGCGTACAGTGGAGAAAAAAACAGTCTCGCCCGCGATTTTGCGTGCTGCGGGCTGGCTGGGCGAGCTGCAGTCTCGTGTCACGCACAAGGAGCCGGAGATCACCCCCGAGATGGCGACGCTGCTTTCCCTTACCCTGCGCTGCCGAAGCGACAAAGCCCTGTCCGAGCTGGGCTTCCGGGCCGTGCCGCTGGAAACGATGTTTGCGGAGTGTTACGAGTGGCTGCAAGCGAAAGGATCATGAAGGGCGCAGCAAGCAGTGCCCCTACGCCTCCACATACGGCGTGTACGCCCGGTAGATCGTCTTCCAAAGCACATAGCCCATCACCATATTTTCATCCAGAGCCGGGTTGCCGCTGCCTGCGCCCCGGTCACCGCCGAAGCGGGTGGCCCAGAAGGCTCCGGTGCCGTGCCGGCCGTCATCCACGCGCGTCCGCAGAACGCTCTGGATGAAGTGCTCGGAGATGTCTTTGTTCCGGCTGTCGATGCAGGCGACAATGCCGATTTTGGCGTTGATGATCCGAATGGCTTCGGCGACGTTCTTCACCCGGGTCAGGATGCCCACCGGCCCGAAGACCTCCGTGGCGTAGAAGACGTTGTCGTCCCCTACCCCCTCGACCAGCGTAAATGGAACGTAATAGCCTTCGTCCACCAATGCGTCCGGAACGGCGATCTGATGCCGGATCACCGCACCCTGATTGACCGAGGTTTTGATTAAGCTCAACACCCGCGCCTGCTGCTCAGCCGAGACCAGCGGCGGCAGGGAGTAGCGGCCTGGAGCGGCGTCGGCCTCGGCCAGTGCAGCTGAGGAGCCGTCCCCGAAGACGATCCCCTGGCTCTCTTTTAAAACGGCGGCGATAAATTCTTCGTAGATCGCGCTGTCGCAGAGCACTTCCTGGATAGACGTACACCGCTGCCCACCGGTGATCGTTTTGCCATAAACAAAGTTCTTCGCGGCACGGAAGATATCGGCCTCGGCGTGAACGTAGAAAATATTGATGCCGCCGACTTCCTTCATCACCCGTTTGCCGAGGGCACTGGCGGCGGAATCGACCGCATCACCGACGGGCTTGCTGCCGGTGAATGAGAGGCACTTGACGGCGGGGTGCGAGATCACGGCCTGCCCCGTGCTCACATCGCCGCTGACCAGATTGAACGTCCCCGGCGGGACCGTGACCCCTAGCGTATCTTTCGCCCACCCAAAAGCTTCGTCCAGCGCGGCGGCAATCGCCTGCGAGCTTTCCGGCACGAGATGGGACGGCTTCCAGACCACGGTGTTGCCCGTCACCAGAGCCGCCACGATCTGCGCGAGAGGAATGGCGGCGGGAAAGTTGAACGGCGTGATAATCGCGGCGACCCCGCGCGGCTCCAAGCGGCTTTCCATGACCAGGCCATCGATGTTCTTCTGGTAGGTCTCGCCCTTTAGAGACAAGCCTTGCGGGGCGACGCATTCGAGGACGCCGATCGCTTCGTCCAGGTCCAGCTTGCAGTCGTAGAGCGTTTTTCCCATCTCCCGGGCCATGGTTTGCTGAAAGTCGTCAAATCGGGCCGAGACGATCTGGGCCAATTGCAAAAAGATTTTCGTCTTGACATTCCCGCTGATACCGCGCCAAATCGGGAACGCCGCCTCGGCGGCAAGCATAGCTTCATCGACTTCCGCCTTCGTCGACTCCGCGACATACCCCAGCACCCGCGACTTATGGGCGGGAACGAGGTTCGGCAGAAGCTCGGTCGCCGCCGAATCGCGCCACTGACCCGCGAGATAGACCTGGTACTGCCCGGAGGCATTCAATTTTGGGACAAACATGGTAGCACTACCTTCCTTATAATAGTTTTAGCTCCAAAGGGCACTCAAAGGAACCGCGTGCAGGTTGGGGCCAAAAGGAATGACCTGATTTCCCGCGTAGAGTACCACACCCCGATGGAAACGGCTGCCTGCTGTTTCTGCCAGTGACCGAAGACCGCTGAAGTCTGAGGCGGTCACGGTCGCGGACGACTTCACTTCGATACCCACAATGTGCCCTGCGGCATCTTCCAGCAGCAGATTTACTTCCTGCCGCGCCGCCGTGCGCCAGTGGAACAAAATTGGCTGCACCTGACTCCATCCCGTACACTTGCGCATCTCCATCACGACGAAAGTTTCGAGTAATTGCCCTCGCAGAGTTCCGTCCTGTGCCAATCGCTCGGCATTCAACCCAAGGAGACTTGCTGCCAGACCAGTATCGCATAAAGTCACTTTCGGAGCTTTCGCTAGCCGAAGCCCCAAATTACTGCTCCAGGCAGGCAGCATCTGAACCAGGAACGTTGCTTCAAGCAACGTCATGTAGCGTAGAAGCGTGGTGTAGGGCAGACTCACAGCGCGAGCAATATCGGCCTGATTGAGAAGTCCGCCGGTGCGTGAGGCCAGCAAAGTCAACAGCCGCGGTAAATCGGTGAGGCCTTCGATGTTTGCGATATCACGCACGTCACGCTGAAGAATAGTCGTCAGGTAAGAATTAAACCAGGCTCGCCGCCTCTCTGGATTGGTTCGGGCCAGCGGTTCGGGGTAGCCTCCGCCAAGCATGCGGCGACTGAGGTCTGCCGAGTCGCCTCCGGTCAAGTTTTGCCAGGGTGGCGGAGGCTCTGCAAACAGCGTATCCACAAAATTGGTCGTGCCTTCTGAAATCTCCGCCTGCGCGAGCGGCCAAAGGGTCAGCACTTCCATGCGCCCGGCAAGCGATTCGGAGAGCCTGGGCAGCAGCAGAATGTTCGCCGAGCCGGTCAGCAGGAAACGCCCGGGAGTCCGCTGACGGTCTACGGCCGCTTTGAGGGCGGGAAACAGCTCAGGGGCACGCTGCACTTCATCTAGGATGATAGGGCCAGACAGACCAGAAAGGAATCCTTGTGGGTCGCTACGAACGGCGGATAAGACGTTGATGTCATCGAGAGTGTAGTAGGTGGTGGGGAGGTCCCGGACCAATGACTGGACAAGCGTCGTTTTTCCGGTCTGGCGTGCTCCATTGACCAAAACGACGGGGCTATCCGCCAAGGCATCCATAAGCTGCTGCGTGAGAAATCGCCGGTACATGGGTAGATTATAACCACCTGGTGGTTAATTTGCAAGAGGCGGCCCAATTAGTTTATGCCAGCCGAGCACTTAAACACGCCAGTGCGACGATCTCCGCGACCTCACCGAGCGCAGAACACAGCGGCAAGTTCAGGCCGCCGAGTCGCCGCTGAGCGAGCTGCGCCAGCGGCCCGACCAGCAGGGCGACGGCGAAGAGGACCGGGAAAATGCGCGTCGGCTGGCCCGTGCCGCAAACGATGGTAAGGGCCGTCGCGGCCAGGAACTCTCCCGGCCCGGCTTCCACCAGCGTCGCCCCGCTGTCCGCGCCGCCTGGGAACGCGCTCACGGCGAAGGCCATCGCCCAGCCGCGCATCGCTCCGGCCAAAATCAGGCCCGTCCAGGCCAGCCCCGGCGGCAGCGCGGCGAGAAACGCCATCCGCAGTGCCAGTGCGATCCCGATGGCGACTAATCCTGTTGTGCCGCGCCGGGGATCGCGCATAATCGCGAAGGCCCGTGTCCGGTCACTCGTCCCTCCCAGTGCCGCCAGGCCATCCGCCGCGCGGGCCACACCGCCGAGGCCGGAGCCGCCGGTCAGCACAGCCCCGACTGCCAGGGTCAGGGCCGCCGCGACCAGTGGCTCAGTCGTCCACAGACGGTGCCCGACAAACCAGACCGCCCCCAGCACGATCCCCAGCAGCCCGCCGACCAGCGGAAACAGGGCCGCCGCCCGGCGAGCGTCTTCCCGGGTCGGGTTCGAAGCCAGCAGCGAGAGTGAGGAGAGAGACTGGACGGCGAGGGCAAAAGAGTTCCACATAAGTTCACGGTTCGCATTATCGTCACGGCACAAATACGGACAGAGCCTGCGGCAGAAGGGTGATCTCCAGCGGCGACATGCCGTGTGTCTCCCCGTCGAGCTGCCCCTGGATCGGCGGGTCAGAGTCGATCTTGATGCGCCGCGCCCGGTAATAGCGCACACGCGGGTCGCGCAAGTGTCGCCGGGCCAGCACGGCCATGAGCTGACCTGCAAAGCCGAACCGACGGCTCGGGGCCTTCTCAAAAACGCACACATCCAGCCAGCCGTCGTCTAAAGCGGCAAAGGGAGCAAGCTTGATCTGGCCGTAGGCGTAGGAAGCGGCGTTCGCGATTACCACGAGGTAGGCCTCCGAGCGGATCTCTTCGTCGTCGAGTGTCAGAGTCAGGGACGATGAATGGCACCGGGCCAGCGCACCGACGGTGGCAAACGCGTAAGCCGCCGGACCGAGCAGGTCCTTAACCGGGCGCAGCACCTCTCGCACAACCTGCGCATCGAAGCCGAAACCCGCCATCAGCGCGAAATAGCGGTCACCGGCTCGCCCGATGTCGATCGCCCGCATCTTGCCGTGCCGCAGCATCGCCGCTGTTTCCGTCAAGCTCGCGGCAGAGGGCAGGCCCAGCTCGTGGGCGAGAACGTTCTGCGTGCCCAGTGGAATCAGGCCCAGAGGCAGTGCGGATCCGCTCGCCAGCAGCCCATTAACGACTTCATTCACCGTGCCGTCGCCGCCCGCCACCAGCACGGCACCGTACATCCTGCCGTCTCCGGCCTCCCGGGCCGCCGCCTCCGCGTCCCCAGGCTTCTGTGTGACAACGACGCTCCCCACGAGAGACCCGAGGACGGAATGCAGAGCATCCAGCGACTCGGAGGGTTTCCCCTGCCCGGCGGCGGGGTTGACGATCAGCAGGGACTTCATAAGTGGCGGGACTTCATAAGCGGCGGAGTTTTCTGAGACGTTTGCAGATTGTAGCACAGGGAGGACGATTTCATTGACATTCCCCGTATTTTTGCCCTTACGCCCGGGTGCATTTCTGCCGACAATAGGGGTGTCAAGCCGGGCTTATCACTCAGCCAAACGGATGACACTTCATCGGAATATCGTCAGAAACGAGGCTAATACTTATGCAAACTCAGCCGAAACTCAAACCAAGGCAGCAGCGGCGGCAATCAGGGTTTACTCTGGTGGAGATCATGATCGTGGTCCTGATCATCGGCGTCCTGCTCAATATCGCCGCCCCGGCCTTCATCGGTGCTCGCGATAAGAGCCAGGCCCGCGCCTGTGTCAAAAATCTCACCAACATCATGACAGCCAAAGAGATCTACGTCATGGAAAATCGAATTCCTGCCAGCAATGTCGCGGACGTTGGCTGGCCAAATATCAAAGGCTATATCCGCTCGACTGGAACGGCAAGCCCGACCCTCGGGCCGCCGTGTCCGACGAACGGCCAATACTACACGGTCGGTGCTCCGGCTGTGCCGCCAGCCTGCACATATGGAACATCCAGTGCCAATCCTCTGGCCGCTCACCAACTTCAGTAAGTCTTGACGCAAAAAAGCCTCTGTCCTTCGGGACAGGGGTTTTTTACTGCGTGGGTTCAGACGCTTCTTCTCGCCGCCATAGCCGCAGAACTCCCAACAGTGCCAGCAGCAGGCCGAATACCGTGATCAAAGCATTGCTCGGAAGCGAGACGGCCCAGAGGGCGCCGATGAGGCCGCCAAGGAGGCCGCCAAAGGAGAGCCAAGTCGCGCTTTGGACTTCGATCTGGCGGCGGCTCAGCAGCAGGAGAACGCCGGGCAGTGAAGCCAAAGTCAGGACCAAAATGGCGGTCCCGAGGGCGAGAGTGGGCGGCAGGCCCAGCACATAAATTTCCAGCGGGACCAGCAGCTCCGCCCCCAGCCCCATCCAGTGACTGACGGCACCCAGTACCACAGCCAGCAGCAGCGCGGCGGCATAGAAAAGAAGGCCGTGCGGGGCGGGGAACGGCAGGAGGCCGCGGCCGGTCGCCAAAGTCAGGAAGCCCAGGCCGTGGGCCGTCATCGCCACACCCCCGGCGGCTAGCAGTATCCCCCAGAGCCAGCTCAGTGGCGGGACCGCACCGACCCTCTGCCCCAGAGCTTTTCCGACACTCAAGCCAATCAGCAAGACAAGAGCCAGCCAGCCGCGCAGGAAGTCGTGCTGGGCGAATGACAGCAGGGACGCCAGAGCGGCGAAAAAGGTCACGACCAAACTGGTGCCAATGGCGCGGGCCGGGTGCAGGCCCAGCAGGTACCGCACGCCGGGCCGCGCGAACACACTGGCGGCGGTACCGGTCAGCCCGGTCAGCAGGCCGAGCGGCAGGCCGAAGAGAAATAAGAGCATGTTTTTGAGGTACGATAAATTTGGCCGCGCCATTTGCAAAGTATACCCAATCATGCCTCTCTGCCGAATAGTTTCCATTTCTGAAAGTGTTCCCTACGCCGATGCCCTGGCGCAGCAGTACGCGCTGGTGCGTTCCCGGCAGGCGGGCGAAATCCCCGACACGCTGCTGCTTCTGGAACATCCGCCGACGATCACGCTGGGCCGTGGATCGGTCGAAGCCGATCTGCACGTGAGTGAAGTGGAGCTGAACCGGCGCGGAGTGGCTTTAGAGCGTGTCGACCGGGGCGGCGAGATCACCTACCATGCACCGGGGCAGATTGTCGGCTATCCGGTGCTCGACCTGCGGGAGCACGGGCAGGATCTGCACCGTTACCTGCGAGACCTGGAGGAAGTGCTGATTTTGACACTGGCACACTTCGGATTAAAAGGCGAGCGAATTCCGGGACTGACGGGGGTTTGGGTCGAGAACCGCAAAATCGCGGCAATCGGCATCAAAGTCTCGCGCTGGGTGTGCATGCATGGATTCGCGCTGAATATTGCTGTTGAGCTGGCCCCCTTCCGGTGGGATTTCGTGCCCTGCGGGATCGCGGATCGGGATGTTACCTCTCTCGCGGAGCTTTTGCCGAGAGATTGCCCGACTCGCGGCGAGGTCGAGGCAGTTCTTCTAAGATTCTTCGCACAGATTTTTGAGATGGCTCTGACGTTTTCCTCAGAGTTGGGTATACTACCAAAATGAATGTACGGGTAACGATGAGTATCGCCGGGCGGCAGATCGATGAGACGCTGACCGGCCCGACCGCGGAGGATGTCCTGGTCCAGGCCAAGGCGCATGTGGCGAAAGAGCTTGGCTGGAAAGGCCTGTTTCTCAGTGCGATGACCCCGCTGGCGTTCGCTCAGAAAGCCGTCGAGCTGTACAATGGGGATCACCACACGCAGTATGCCTCGCCCAAAACGGCGGAAGAGTTTCTGCATCTGGGGCAGGACCTGGGGTATATCTCATTGCTGTCCTGAAGATTGTTATCTCAACGATGATGTCATAGCACGGAAAGAAAAAGCCGATGACAAATTATGATGACCTCCCGCTGTTTCCGCTCCATGTCGTCCTGTTTCCTGACATGCCGCTCCCGCTGCATATCTTCGAGCCGCGTTACCGGGAGATGGTCATGCGCTGCCGGGAGGAGAACTCGCCCTTTGGCATCACCCTCATCGGCAGCGGCGAAGAGACAGGCGAGGAGGCGGTCGCGCACCGAATCGGAACGACGGCCCGCATCACTCAGTTCGAGGAGCTGCCTGACGGACGCATGTACATTCTGGTCATGGGAGAAACGCGCTTCCAGATCACCCGAACCCACCATGACAAGCCGTATCTCAGTGCGGAAGTGCAGCCTTTCGGTGACGAGATCCGGGACGCGAAACAGCTTAAGGAGACAGCGGCGAGTGTCTCGCAGCTATTCAAGACCTACCTGCAAAAGCTTCTTGCCATGACGGGGCAGTCCCTCAGCGGCCTGCAGCTGCCCCAGGAGCCGGAAAACCTGGCCTACGCGATCGCCAGTGTGCTCCAGGTGCCACTGCCGGAGAAGCAGAACTTGCTGGAGATGACGGTTACTGAGGACCGGCTGGCCCGGGAGCTGCAGATCCTGGAGGTGGAGATTGAGGCGCAGACTTCTTTGCAGGATTTTCTCGGCAGCGGCTCGGAGGGCGTAAGTTTCGCCTTTCCCGTGGATGTCCAGGAACTGGGTAAGTTGTCATCACACAACTAGGGGATACCCATCATGGAATTTAACCATCTGGGTCTGGGCAGCCTGGGGACCCATTCCACCTTTTCGCAGGCGTTCCTGATTTACAGCCTTTTCACTGCGATGTTTGCTCTCGGGGCGGCACTTGTCTACTTTTTGGTGGAGCGCAGCGCGATCCTGCCCGCTTACCGCGCAACGATGACCACTTCGGCGATCATCTGCGGTGTGGCGGCGGTTGCTTATTACTCTATTGCGGCACAGTATTCGCCGGACCGGGGATTTCCGACAGCCATTCGGTATTTTGATTGGACCATCACGACTCCGCTTCTGCTGCTCAAGTACCACGAAATGCTGCATGTGCGGGGTTCCGGATTCGCGTGGAAGCTTATTCTAGCCGATCTCTTTATGATCGTCACGGGTTTTATCGGCGAGCTGTACGGCACGACGATCCACGGCCACTGGTAGCCGAATGCGCCCGGAGCCATTGGGGCACACTATGTGTGGGGCGCGGTCTCGACGCTGGGATACCTTGGCATTCTTTACCTTGTGCTGACCGAGGGAACACGGCTCGCGAAAGCGCAGCCGGAGGCGATCCGGCATGGCATCAAGTCGATGAACTTGTACATACTCACGTTATGGGGGGTGTACCCGATTGTCTATCTGTTCGAGGGCCTGTCAGCGTCACATCTGGCCTGGGGGGTCAACCTGGACTGGTTTAATACGGCCAGCTCCGTTGCGGACGTGATTAACAAGGTCGGCTTCGGAGTCACCGCCTATCTGGCTGTCCATGCGGTTTCGGGGGATGATCTGGAAAGCAAGATTAGGCAGGCGGAGAGCGCGGCATTTTAGGAAGAGCGCGGCATTTTAGGAAGCGACGGAGTGATTGCAGTCTTTGCAGGAAAAGTACCGATATGTTATTTTGGGGGCGGGGGCCTCTGGGCTGAGCCTCTGCGGCCACCTTTTGAACGCAGGTGTCCGGGACCGGATCCTGATCTTGGACCGAAAATCCACTTTCACGGATGACCGGACCTGGTGCTTTTGGAGCGTCCGGCCTAATCCCTTCGCGGAGCTGGCTGTCCGCTGCTGGCATCGCTGGGAAGTCCTGGACACGAACGGCAGCAGGGCGCGGCAGGCATCACTCGCCGTCGGGTATGCTTGCCTGCGGGGGCAGGACTTCTACGACTATGCGCAAGCAGAGATCGCCCGTCACCCGAATGTCACACTGCGGCTGAAAAGCTCGGTGGAGAGTGTCGAAAGCTTTCCCGACCATGTTCAGATCCTGGCGAACGGAACGTGCTGCTCGGCGGATTACGTTTTTGACAGCCGCCCAAGCAAGCTGCCGCCGCCACCTGGGGACAATGCCCTGGCGCAAAGATTTTTCGGCCAGTTCATCCAAACTGACACGCCGCAGTTCGACCCCTCCCGCTGCACTCTGATGGACTTTCAGGTGTCGCAGGAGCATGGACTACACTTCTTTTACGTCCTGCCGTTTTCTCCGACGGAAGCACTCATTGAAAACACGTATATCCAGGACAGTGGGACCCATGGCCTGACACCGGACCTGCACCGGGCGGAGATCCGCTCCTACTTAGGCGAGCTGCATGGCCTCACCGATTTCACCGTTCAGCGCGAAGAAGCCGGGGAAATTCCGATGACCATGTCGGCGTTCCCGAGGCGCGAGGGGCGTCACTTCTTCATCGGGACAGCGGGTGGCTGCACGAGACCGTCCAGCGGCTACACGTTCCAGCGGATTCAAGAGCAGTGCCGACAGATCGCCGAAGCGGCCCAGGCAGCGACGTTGGACACCTTTCACGAGCAGCTTGCTCCGGCCCGCTACCGCTTCTTCGACGGCGTTTTCCTGCGGGTGCTGCGGGACGACCCAGGTGCCTTTCCGGGATACTTTTATCAGCTTTTTTCACGCGTCTCCCCAGGAGCTTTGACCGCGTTTCTTTCGGAGACTAGTACATGGCGCAGCGACTTACAGATCATGCGGAGCCTGCCGCTCGGCCCCTTCCTGCGGGCCGCGCTCAAATCCATGCGTGGCTGACTACTCCTGTCTGGGGACTGCTGCTGGCCGTGCTGCTGTTTTCGTCACTCTTTCCCACTGCGGCGCAGCACTGGCAATTTGTTCCATTCCTCGCGGGGATGGTCTTTCTGGGCCTGCCGCATGGGGCTTTGGACCATCTTGCACCGCTTTTCCTCAAACACCGGAGGCTGACACCCCGGTACCTACTCATTTTCGTGCTGGGGTATCTGGCCTGCGTGGGTGCCTATCTGCTCTTCTGGCATTTCGCACCTCTCGCCGCACTGGCGGTCTTTCTGCTCTTTTCCTGGCTGCACTGGGGGCAAGGGGATGCCTACTTCCAGCGTATCTTTGAGGACCGTCCGGCAGCCCGGAACCGGGGGGAGGAGCTGGTCCGCTGGCTGGTGCGCGGCGGGCTGCCGATCGTGCTGCCTGCCCTGGCATTCCCGGCGGTGTTTGCCCGTGTCGCCGCCGGTATCCTGGGCTGGTATGGCAAGACAGGCGTAATTTCACTCGGAGAGAATTGGCGCATGGCCGGGATCGTTCTGCTAAGTGCATTGATTGCCGCGTACCTATGGCTATCGTGGTCAGGGAAACGGGAGGGGGTTGTGCGGGATGTCTGGGAGATCGCTCTGCTGCTGGTCTTTTTCTCGCTCGTGCCGCCGATCCTTGCGGTCGGGGTCTACTTCTGCGTCTGGCACTCTGCCCGGCATCTGGCCCGGCTGATGCTGCTCGACGAGGCCAACCACCTCCCTCTGACTCTGGGCGATCTCGCGAAGCCTCTGCTGCGAACCGCGTGGGAGGCGATTCCGATGACGGTCGGTGCCCTCGTGCTGCTGGCGGGGCTATTTTGGTGGACGGGCCGGACGGCGATCACACCCGAAGCACTGGTCTATCTGTACCTGTCGCTCATCGCCGCGCTGACGTTTCCGCACTTCCTACTCGTGCTCTGGATGGACCGGGAAGAGTTCGTCCAGCACCGCCCCTACCCCATCGGCATCGGCGGACGGGGCGATACGCCCGGCGACGGCCTTTAGCTCCGGCCGAGCATTCTCCATCGCCACCCCCAAACCGGCCCATTCCAGCATGGAAATGTCATTGTAGGAGTCCCCGAAAGCCGCGCATTGACCCGGCAGTAAACCGAGACGCTGCGCCGTCTCAGCCAGTGCCAGGCCCTTGCTGACATTCGGGGCCATAAATTCCAGATACTCATCTTCGGTCTTGGTGATCGTGAGGGTGTTCTCAAACTCGGCCTGGAAGTATTTCAGGAGGCGGTCTGTGATCTCTTTGGTATCGATCAGCAGGAGCTTTGTCGGCTGCTGCCCGTCAAACCGAGCCAAATCGCCGGTGACCGACGGCACGGTCCCCGTGCGCTTCTGGTAAAGCCGACCACACGCCGTGTCGTCGCGAACATAAAGCGTGTCGTCAAGATAGAGGTTAAGGTGGAGTGAGTGCGCCGCGCAATATCGCACGATCACTGAGCTTGCGTCAGCGGGCAGGGGCTGATGGAACCAGGTCTCGCCGCCGTGGGTACGGATCATGGCCCCGTTGTAGGCGATGATCGGCGCGTCGGGGGAGAGGCCCAGATGCGCCGCGAATGCATCGATCGTATCGAACTGCCGACCCGAGGCAAGCACGATGATCGCTCCGGCACCAGCGGCCCTGCGGACGGCGGCCCGGTTGCCTGCGCTGATGGCGTGGTCGCTGCCCAGGAGTGTCCCATCGAGATCAATGGCGGCCAGTTTAATGCGATTCGTTGGTGTGGACGTGTCAGTCAAAACAGTGTGGTCTTCGGTTCGTCTTTTGCAGTCTTCGCTTTGTCGCGGGCGGCCATGAGATCATCGACCAGTGTTTGACGCGCGGTGTCGTATGCCTCACCCTCCTGACGCAAAATGTAGGCCGGGTGCAGGGCGGCCATCGCAAAGCGAACATACTTGCTCTCAAACCACTGCCCGCGTTCCTGGGTCATTTTGAAGCTGCGATGGATGATGGCGTTCGCCGCCGGTGCGCCGAGGCACAGGATGACGGACGGCTGGACGATGGCGATCTGTTTTTCGAGCCACAGAGTGACGCAGGTCCCAGCCTCATCAGCACGCGGCGGTCGGTTTTTGATCCGGCCCGCCTCTTCAAGCGTGGGGCGGCACTTGACGACATTGGTCAGGTAAATGTGCTTGCGCAGCATTCCTGCTTCGCGCAGGCACTCATCGAGCAGCGTGCCTGCCCGGCCCACGAACGGCAGGCCGGTCGCGTCTTCGTTCATCCCCGGCCCCTCGCCGATAAGCATCAGCGGACTGTCGGCACTGCCGTCCCCAAAGACCACTTTCGTGCGGGTTTCCGCGAGATCACACGCGGTGCAGGTGCTCGCCTGCTCCGCCATTTCCAAAATGAGACGCCCCTTCTCGCTCATCACGATTCTCCTCTCACTCCCATTTCTGCTATCACTCCCAGTGGGTATCACCCGACTCAAAGAAAAATCTTCCCAAAGCCTCGCGGCGACAGGGAAGATGTTCAGCGAAAAATGTAGCCCCGACGAGAATCGAACTCGTGCCTTCGCCGTGAGAGGGCGACGTCCTAACCGCTGAACGACGGGGCCATAAGATAACGGGGTGGGCATAAGCCTTTTGCGTTATGACAGGTATAATACCCAAATCAAGAAAGATTGTCAATAGCAGAAAAGATTGTCAGGGCCTTTGGGCCGGAAGGCACGGAGTTTGGCGAAGCGGAAGAGATACAACGATGTGATGCTGCTGGCCCCTGGGGAAGAGGTGCCCAGTCATCACACGCACTATACGATTGAAAGCATCGTAGGTACCGGCGCGTATGGAGCCGTCTACGCGGCCCGGGACATTAACACGCCGGGCCGTCAGATCGCACTTAAAGAATTCTTTCCCGCACGGCACCCGCGTGATCAGGCACCCCTGCAGGCACTCTTCGACCGGGAGCGAATGGTGAGTATGCAGGCCAGCTCACACCCGCTGATGCCGACTTTCTATGAGGCCTTTCAAAGCGACGGAAACTTCTATATCGCGCAGGAGTTTATCGTCGGCACCACTCTCGATGCCATTATCGTGCGCCGCCACCCGCTGCCCCGTGAATGGATCCTGAAGTGGTCGGTCAGCCTCTGCGATGCCCTCGCTTACCTGCATGCGCGTCAGATCGTTCATCATGATCTGAAGCCCGCCAATATCCGCATCACCCCGCAGGGGCATCTGGTACTGCTTGACTTTGGCGCGGCGCAGTACTTTGGCGCGGGCCATGAGCACGACAAGCCTGCCGAGCTGTACGGCACGGAGGGTTACCTGCCGCCGGAGCTGGAGGCAGATGGGCAGTGGATCGCCGACATACGCACGGATATTTTCGCATTGGGCTGCATTCTGTACGAGATGATCGCCGGATCCGCCCCGGATCAGGAGCAGATCAATCAGCGCTCCATGTATGTAACCAGCTCGCTGATCCAGCGCCCGAACGCCGATTTGGGCCTGGTGAAGCTGATCAACCGGGCGATCTCCTATAACACCGACCATCGCTACGCCACGGCGGGTGAGTTCTTGGAAGAATTGCGAGAGATCGCCCCACCGGTGCTGCTGGTCAACCGCAAGAATCTCTGGTTCGGCAGTGTGACACCCGGACAGACCATCCCGCCGATGACCGTGACTCTTTACAATGCCGGAGGCGGAGAGATCAGCGGGGAGATCAAGCCGCGTGCCCCCTGGATCACCGTCTCTGAGTATCGCTTCGCGGGCAACACCCACGAGGTCGCAGTCATGGTAGACCCGTCGAAGACAGCCGAGCGGGGCAAACCGCTGACGGGCAAACTGGAAATCAGCAGTGATGGGCAGGGCGATTCTGAGGGGAACATCGTTGCCGGTGACAAATGGTCGGTGGAATGCAGCGTCACGCTGCAGCCAGCTCCGGGCCAGCTCAAAGTGACCGAGTTGGAAGGAAGCCAGGCAGGCCCCATCATCTTCAGCGGGCGCAAAGGCCAGACGATCGCCGGCACGCTGCACCTGCGGAATGTCGGAGAGATGCCCGTGGATTTCCAGGCGATCCAGACCACCGACACCATCACGGGTGGCATCGGCAAGCCTCTGGAAGGCTTAACCATCTCGCCGCTGGAAGGTACGATCGAGCCTGGGAAAACGCTGCTGATTTCGGTCACGATCTCCACGGCAGCATTGCCACCCGGGTTCTACCCGGCATTTGTGTCGATCCGCACCCGCGCCCGCCAGTCGCTGTCGGTGCCGATCTCAATCCGCGTGCTTTCCTCGCTAGACTTCGTCATGGCGAAGCTGGGCCGGCACTCGTGAATGAGACGCTGCGGATCGCCCTCACGCTTTTTGTGTTTGCGGCTGCTCTGGGCGGCGTCCTGATCCGCCCGCGCGGCTGGAGCGAGGCCTGGTGGACTGTCGGCGGGGCTTTCCTGCTGCTGGTGATGGGACTGGTGACACCGCAGGCGGCCTGGGCAGTGACCTGGGCCAGTAAGGACGTCCTGCTCTTCCTGCTGGCTCTGTTCCTGCTGTCCGCCCTGCTGGAAAAAAGCGGTTTCTTCGAATGGGCGGCGATCCAGGCCGCACGGGCAGCGAGGGGAAATGCCCGGACGCTCTTCCGAAACGTCTTCCTGCTCGGCACGGTCATCACGGCGGCCCTTTCGCTGGACACGACTGCCGTGATTCTCACGCCGCTGACCCTGGCATTCGTAACACGCCTCGGCGTTCCCGCCCGGCCCTACGTCTTCGCCTGTGCGTTCGTCGCCAACACGGCATCCCTGCTGCTTCCCGTCAGTAATCTCACCAACCTGCTCTTTACCGGGGCATTTCACCTGCCGTTCGGCGGATTTGTCGCCCGCATGGCCCTGCCGCAGGCGGCGGCACTGATCGTCAATTATGCGCTTTTCCGGTGGCTGTTTCGGGAGCAGCTCCCGAAGAGTTTTGACCCGGCGGCTCTGCCTGAGCCGATGTCGGTCGTCCCCCATCGTCGATATTTTCAGGGCGCGGTGGTGATTTTGGCTCTGGTGCTCCTTGGCTACTTTGCCGCTCCGTTCGTGCCTCTGCCGCCGTATGCCGTCGGCTTCGCCGGGTGCCTGCTTATGGGACTATGGGGCTGGTGTTGCAGGCAGGTCGATGCGGGCATCCTGCGCGAGATAGCCTGGCCGCTCTTTCCATTTGTCATTGGCCTATTCGTGCTGGTACGCGGAGTGGAGAATTTAGGACTGGCGGGGTCGGCGTCGCACTGGCTGGCGGCATCAGACGGGGGTAAAATCACGACGATTTTGGCGACCGCCGGTGGGTCTGGGCTGGCCTCCAACGTCGTCAATAACATCCCGGCGGCACTGCTGGCACAGGGGGTGTTGCAGACGGCGCATGCATCAGCACCGCTTGTTTACAGCGCACTGCTTGGTACAAATATCGGGCCGAACCTGACCCTTTTCGGGTCACTGGCAACCATGCTGGTGCTCACCACGGCCCGGAAGAAAGGCGTGGACATACGCGGTCTGGATTTCTTTAAAGTGGGAATAATCGTCACACCGCTGACCCTGCTGGCGGCGGCAGTCGCGCTCTGGCTGACATTTCAGGTGCTGCGCTAGAGGTTCTGGCGAACCTGCGGGCCGGGACCCTCGGGAAAGTCGTTCGAGGAGGGAGATTCAGCTTCGACAGAGCTGACGACTTTCTCACGCGTCTCGGCCAGTGTCGCGGCGGCCTGCGCCTTCCAATCGTCGGCCCGAACACCGACCTGCTCCAGAAGCTGCTTGCCCTGCTTGGTACTCAAAAGCAGTGCGGCTGCTCCCAGAACCACTCCCAGCACGACAGCCGCGAAGCCGGCTCCGCCTCCGGAATTTTGGTTTTCGTAACGGTCGTGCATCAAAAACTCCTACTCGATTTCCGTCGCGGCCTGCAGCTCAAACAGCCGCGAAAGGTTCTGGGCACGCTCCATGATCTCACGTGTCACCGTCTCCCCTTTGCGGATCAGCGGGAAGCCAAAATAGCCGAGTACTTCACGATGCGCCACGCGGCCCACGATGGGATCGACATAGCCAATGATCCCCGTATTTTCCGGCAGGGCAATCGTGTCCTGTGCACTGGTCCCCTTCGTTCCTGCGGGTGTCCCGGTTTCTGTTGCCATAAAAATCAGTGATCTTTCGTTCTGGTCGCGCTTAAAGTTCGCTGAGGCTATACGCCAGCTTCATGATGGTGTCGAAGCGGCCCAGCTTCAGGACACGCTCCGGCTGACGACCGGCGGTCAGCAGAATATTCAGCATCCGGCCTTCCGGCGCAAGCTTTTTGCGGGCTTCGACCAAAAGGGCAAGCCCAGCACTGTCGATGAAATCGATCTGGCACAGGTCTACGACGAGCGGCAGCTTCTCCGCACCGGTGACGGCGGATAGAATCGCTTCGCGCAGGTGCGGGGCGGTTGTCAAATCGACCTCGCCGATGGCCTCAATGATTTGGTTCCCGGCTTCCTGCCGCTGGCTGATGACAAGATGTGCTGCGTTCAAAAATAAGTACTCCCACCTCATTCTAAGATAAGGCTCTCGCCCTGTGAGTGTCGGCTGATTATACCTGAAAATGCAGGAAATTTGAGTGGCGTATCGAAACATCCTTTATGAAAAGTCTTTCAATCACCTGGCTCGGTCATGCCGCATTTCTGCTGGAAGCGGATGGAATCCGCGTTTTGCTGGACCCGTACAAAGCCCCGGACGCCGGGGAGTATGCCCCGATCAATACGCAGGCGGATATTGTACTGGTCAGCCACATCAATCCGAAGTATCATAGCCACTGGGAAGCGTCAACAGGGTCGCCGGTGCGCTTGAATGGCCTGGATTTCGCCGATTCGCCGCAGGGCGCGGACGCCCTTGGTATCAATTTCCGGGCACTCAAGGTCTGGGAGTCGCCGAAGCGCGATGTTCCCGTTTCCATGCCTTATTTCGAGATGGCCGGTCTCACGCTCTGCCACTCCGGCGACCTGGGCGACATGTTCACGGACGCTGAAATTGCCCCGCTGCGCGGCATCGACATCTTTCTCGCCGTGGCCGGTGGTCCCCCCACCCTGCCGATTGCCGATTTGAAATCCGTGATCGACCGCATCCAGCCGAGCGTCGTCATCCCTATGCACTATCAGAACGGCAAAATCAACCTACCGCTGCGGCCCGTCGACGACCTGCTTGCACTCTTTGACCCGTCCCAGATCGTGCATCACTCAGCCTCGACGATTACGTTCACCCGCGAGACGCTGCCATCAGAGACGCGGGTCTTCGTGCTGCCGTCCGCGCGTTAACACGCGTAGAACGTCCTGCCCATCCTGACGCCAGCTCAGCGGCGGGGCCTGCATCTCGCCGGGGCGGCATACATAAGAGGCATTGGGGATGTAATCGTGAACATCACCCGCCACCGCGCAGCCCTGCAAGAAGGCGGAAACGGGAGCAATCGCCTCCGGCAGATCGGCGAGTGTCGCCAGCGGCTGCACCGTAATAACCCCGAACGTCGGTGAAGGCACAAACTCGCGCTGTGAGCGGGCGACAACGGTCCAGCGCAGAGCAACATCTGACCAGAGCCTTGCGCCTTCTTCCATTGAGGCCAGAAGGCGGGCCTCACGCACAGTCGAAGCCGCCGATGCCGCGCGTACCGGCAGGGGATACAGCAAGACTGCTTCCGCAAGGGCCTGCGCCAGCTTCGCGGCAAAATCGGTCGTCTCCGGCCAGCCTCCTTCCACGAAGATCGTCTGCGGCGACAAACACCCGCCCTGATCGTAGAGCAGCGCGTCCCGCGCAAAACCGGCGGCAGCCTCGGCGACCCCATTCCCCGCCGTGACCAGCCCAAACGAAACACGGTGCCCATAGCCGACGAAGGACGTTTGTCCTGGGCAGCGAGCTTGGAGCGAAAGCAGGGTCGCATCGCTGCCGTGAGCCATGACTAGGTCGGCATTAGTGCAAAGCGCGATGTCGAGATCCATCGTGCCGCCCGGCCATTCCAGCAGCGCGACGCAGTCGGCCAGCTTTGGGGCCACATCGGCAAGCGACTGGTGAAATAAGTGTCCCCAGGCCGCCGCCGGACCGGAGGGCAGCTTGACCAGCGACGTACTGCCGACCAGCAGAGCGCGTATTACGCTGACCCAGCTCAAAAGTGGCGTGTTTCCGGCAATCACATGGCCGACCACGGGGCACCCCGAAACGCCGCGCATTTGCTCACTGTCGATTACCGCCCAAAGCCGTTCGGGAGTCAGGGATTCGAGCAGAGCATCCAAGCTGACCATGACCATCGCGAATGGAAAGGGGTCGGTTAGCTGCTCCGCAGACCTCCGAAACGGATAAGACGGCTCGCGCCAGCGTTCGGCAAAATCCGAGAGGGCTGCGACGACATCCGCCTGCGAGGGACGCGAAAGATGCGCTGACCGCAGCCGCGAAGCCGCGTGTTCTAGCTCGCGGACCGTGATGTCCATAGTTCTTCCACCGTCAAAGAGCAGCCGCGCACTTCGGCATCGGGCGCACGGCCATGCAGAATAAAGCCTGCGGGGGTCAATGTCCCGGAGTCTTGTGTTTGCAGGGCTAAAACCGAGTTCCAATTGGCGAGATCGTAGTGACGCAGCAGGCCCGGTGTCCCCGGCAGCGAGTCCTCCCCGGTCTCCGCGTCGATTGTGCAGGTACGGACCCAGTGCGGGCCGCGCTTCTCCGGGTTAGGCCCGTGACCATAAAACTGCGAGGCCATTTCGGACATCCCGTATTCGCTGTGACATTGGGCAAGCGGAACGCCCAGCCGAGCCTCGAAGAGGCCGTACAGCTCGTCGCGCGGGACTTCGCGCGAGCGGCCTTTAAAGCCGCCGGTCTCGATTACGACGCTCCCTTCCGGCAGCCGCCAATTCTTGGAGGTGCCATCGAAGAGCTGGACAAACGCAAATGCCGTGCCGAACAGCATCACCGGCTCCGTCAGCTCAGTCAATGCTCCGGCGAGTGCGGCGTCTGCATCCCAGCAGAACCGCTCGGCACCGAGTGCGCCGAGCATGTGCGAGAGGGAAGAATTCGGTGCCGCTGCCGGGTCCGGCATCAAAGCCCAGAGTTTAGGCGGGCATTCGGGCAAAGCTTCGCGGAAGCCGACTCTCAGGGACGTTTCGTAGAGCGAGAGACCCTCGGTATCGAAGTAGTGACGGCTCGCCGCCGCCCCGGTGGTACCCGACGAGTGGAAGACAGCGGCTGCCATGTCCAGCGGCACACAGGAAAGGTCGAAGGCTTTGAACGCGGCAGCGGGCACCGCAGGAATATCCTGCCAGCGGCGGACAGTCTCGGGCGTCACTCCATTGGCATCGCACAGGCGGCGATACGGGGGAACGAGAGCATACTGCTTGGCGAAGAGCTGAAGAGCGAGCGATTCAAACACGGCATCGGCATCCTGCGCCGGGGCATGGGTGATAAAATCGGCGATCCGCTGGAGCAGGGCATTGGGCATATAATGATTATACCCGGCGGCGGCTTTGTTGCATGAAGGGCCGGGCCAATGTTAATGGGCAGGCGCAACAGGCGTTAGGAACCGGCATTTTAATGCCGTGTTCTGCTCGGGCAAATGTATCATACAGGAGAATAAAACGCGCGGCAGTTCGAAAATCAGGCAACTAAGCCCTTCGCAGGTATAATAGCATGGCATCGACTTCCATCTTATGAAACACAACCGTAAAACCGAGTTCCTGCTGCTGCTGGCCGTGCAGGTCGTCCTGCTTCTCGG
>JANXNV010000065.1 GCA_025353925.1 Armatimonadota bacterium | reverse complement strand
ACCGATTTGCTCCAAAGCGGCCCAAATGCACTTGGAGCCGTGCTGGGTGACGGCTGGTACGCAGGTTACATCGGTTATGACCGGAAGCGGGACTATTACGGCTCTTGTCCGCAGCTGCTGGCGCAGATCGTGATCGAATACTCGGACGGCACGGCGGAAACCATCGGCACGGATGAGTCGTGGCACGGGACGACCGGCCCGATCCTCTTCTCAGATATGCTGAGCGGCGAAACTTACGATGCCCGGCTCGCCATGCCCGGCTGGGACACTCCCGGATTCGAGGCTTCGGCCTGGCGGCAAGTCAAAATCGAGGGTCAGCCGGGCGATGTGCCGCTGGTGGCCCAGATCGATCCGCCCGTCCGCAAAACGGAGGAGCTGGCCGCCATTTCGATCACGCAGGCCGCGCCAGGGACTTACATTTACGATCTGGGGCAGAACATGGTCGGCTGGGTCCGGCTGAAGGTGTCTGGGGCCGCAGGGAGCATTGTTCGCCTGCGCTTCGCTGAGATACTCAACCCGGACGGCTCGCTGTATGTCGCCAACCTGCGCTCGGCCAAAACGACGGAGACTTATATCCTCAGCGGAGCCGGGGAAGAGACTTATGAGCCGCATTTCACGTTTCACGGCTTTCGCTACGTTGAAGTCACCGGCTATCCCGGAACGCCGCAGGTCGGCGCGATCACAGGCTGCGTCCTGCATTCAGACATCCCCAAAACAGGCAGCTTCGAGTGCGCCAGCCCGATGGTCAACCGATTGGTGCAGAACATCGACTGGGGGCAGCGCGGCAACTTCCTGAGTATTCCCACCGACTGCCCGCAGCGCGATGAGCGGCTGGGCTGGCTCGGCGACGCCCAGATTTTCGTTCGCACGGCGGCGGGGAACCGAGATGTGGCGGCGTTCTTCACCAAATGGATGTACGATGTCGTCGATGCCCAGTCGCCGGAAGGCGGTTTCCCAGATGTTGCCCCCCGGCTAGTGGACCTTTCGGACGGCGCACCCGCCTGGGGTGATGCCGGGGTCATCGTCCCGTGGACTATCTACCAGGTTTACGGGGACACACGTATCTTGGAGACGAACTATGAGGCAATGGCGCACTGGATCGAGTATCTGCAGAGCGTCAACCCGGACAACCTTTGGCGCAACCGCCGGAACAACGACTTCGGGGACTGGCTTTCCATTGATGCCGACACGGATAAAGACCTGCTGGCAACGGCCTATTTCGCCTATGACGCTTCGCTGATGAGCCAAATCGCCGCCGTACTGGGCAAAGCCGAGGATGCCGCCAAATACGCAGCTCTTTTTCAAGACATCAAAGCGGCCTTCAATACAGCGTTTGTCTCCGAAGACTCCAAGCTCAAAGGCGACACGCAGACGGCGTACGTGCTGGCTCTGCGCTTCGGCCTGCTGCCGGACGCGAAACGCGCCGCTGCCGCAAAGCATCTGGTCGAGAACATCGAAGCCAAAAATTGGCACCTTTCGACGGGGTTTGTTGGGGTCGGCTACCTGTGCCCCGTGCTGTCCGACGCCGGGTACTCCGATGTCGCCTACCGGCTGCTGCTGAATGAAACGTTCCCGAGCTGGGGCTACTCGATCCGGCAGGGGGCAACCACGATCTGGGAGCGCTGGGATGGCTGGACGGCGGACAAGGGTTTCCAGGACCCAGGCATGAACTCGTTCAACCATTATTCGCTCGGCTCGGTCGGGGAATGGTTGCAGCGGTACGCCGCCGGGATCGATACGAACCCGATTGCACCCGGCTACGCGCATCTGCTCCTGCAGCCTCATCCCAGCCGCCGCCTGCCGTCGGTCCGCGCCGCGTTCGAATCGGCGCAGGGCCGCATCACCAGTGCCTGGGCTTTGGAGGGCGAAAAGTTCCGCTGGGAAGTTACCGTGCCGCCCAATACGACGGCGACCGCAACTCTGCCGAACGGCTCCGTTCAGGAGATCGGCTCCGGCGACTATGAATTTACGTGTGACTGGGAAGAGGAAGACGATGTTTGAGTACCGGTAGAAAACGTTCACGCTGAACCAAGTCGACGAAATGACCGAAGCGCTGCATGAGGACGGCTTCGCGCTGGTCCCCGGCGTGCTGTCCGAGAGCGAAGTGCGCTCTCTGCGCGAGGCGACCGACCGCCTACAGCCGTTCGGACTCGACCACGTTACGCCCTTGCAGGAGCATTATAAGTGCGTCTTCAACCGCGAGCGCATCTTCTTCGACCAGATCTCCCAGCCCGGCATCACCGATCTGGCGGAGCGGACCATGGGCGATCAGTGCCATATCATCGGAGAGACCGCCTGGCGCAGCCACCCCGGCTACGACGGCTGGGGGCCGCACACGGATCAAGTCTGGATCACGGTTCCCGAATCAAACTTCGACGAACCGAAGTTTCTGCTCCCGATCATGGTCTGCACCGCACATTACTACCTCAGCGACATCCCGACTGTGGATCACTGCCCAACATATGTCATCCCCGGCAGCCACAAATCCGGGCGGCCTCTAGGCGGCGACCCAAACCCAACCTGGCACGGCAAATCTTTGGAGCCGGTGCTGGTCAAAGCGGGCGATGTGCTATTTTCCCGCTCTGAAATCTGGCATTCAGGCAGTACAACCCGGAGATTTTGGCGATCGCCGACGAGCGGCAGCTCCGGCTTCTCGGCAAGCACCCAGAATCGAGTTATGGGTGATGTTTGGGGGGTAGGGGACTGACGGGCGGGATGCCGGTCACCCCCGTAGGGGCGGGGCTTGCCCCCGCCTTCTCGACTGCGCCTTCTCGACTGCGCCCTCTCGACTGCGCACAGAACATCGGATTCAGAGGGCGGGGGCAAGCCCCGCCCCTACGGGTCAGAAAGAATGTCTCAGTCACGCAGTGACTTTCTCCGGGGTGACCGGCATTGCAATGCCGGGTGCCACTCATAGATAACCCATGCTCACACTCACAAACAAACACATTTTTATCGCCGGAGGCAGCCGCGGTATCGGCGCAGCGACGGCATTGATGGCATTGATGGCGGCGTCCGCTGGGGCAGCGGTCACGGTCAACTATGCCGGTAATTACGCGGCGGCGGAGAACGTCGTGGGGGAGATTGAAGCGCACGGGGGGCGGGCGTTTGCGGTGCAGGCCGATGTCGCCGAAGAGGGTGCTCTGGACCAGGCCGTGGACTCTGCCGTCGAGCGGTTGGGGCCGCTTTCCGGAATAGTCGTCTCAGCGGGCATCTTCGAGGGCTGCCCGCTGGCCGAAATGACGGCGGAGTTCTGGGACCGGGCCATGGCGGTCAACCTGCGCGGGACGTTTCTGGCCGTTCGCGCCGCCGCACGATCAATGCGCGGCGGCGGGACCGGCGGCAGCCTCGTGATCATTACCAGCACGGCGGGGCAGCGCGGCTTCGCCGACTACTCGGCCTATGCGACCTCGAAAGGCGCACAGATCTTGTTCATGCGCTCCATGGCGAAAGAGCTTGCCCCGGACAAAATCCGGGTCAACTGCATCGCCCCGGCCTGGACGGATACGGAAATGGCCGCGTCCAGCCTCGATGCCCTGGGCCGAGTGGAGGTCGCGGCGAGCTTCCCCTTGGGCCGGATCGGCCTGCCCGCCGATGTCGCTGGGGCCGCGTGCTTTTTACTCTCCGACCTGGCCTCATTCATCACCGGAACGACCATCACCGTGGATGGCGGCATGGACATGTGGGGGTAGAGTTTTTTACTCCCCGGCCAGATGCCGCAGTCGTTCCGAAACATTCAGCAACGAACGACCCTGATGGTAGGCTTCCGTCCAGCCGTCGCTTTTCGCACGACCGGGAATGGTGTCGCCGTTCTCCTGCGTCGCCGCCAGCCAGCCACCATGCAAAGTATCCGTTTGATGGTCCCGGATAAACTCCCATTGCCGGTTAAACGCCGCCCAGTAACGCTGGGTTTCTTTGCCGTACCGGTCGTGCATGAGCAGCAGCGCGTTCAAACCCTCCGCCTGAACCCACCAGATCTTGTCGGTGACATACGGCTTGCCGCCGAAGACCGAGCCGGAGTCGTAGAAGCCGCCGTGGACGGCGTCCCAGCCGTAGTCCAGGGCATGGTCGACGATTCGCCGGGCCAAGGCCCAGGTGCGCGTGTCGTTTGGGCGGCCCAGAGCCGCCGCCGCTTCAGTCAGCAGGAAGGCCGTTTCGACATCGTGGCCGTAGGAATCGCGGTCCGGCAGGGGCTGCCAGCTTGGCAGGAACTGGTAGTTCAGGCAGCCGATCGGCTCGACGGCGATTCTGTCCCGCACGAGCGCAAACACTTCTTCCAGTCGCGCCCGCACCCCGGCATTCGGCCAGACCTCATACAGAGCCGTCAGCGATTCCAGCAGATGAATATGCGTATTCATCGTTTTGATGCCGTAGCGCGTGCCGATCTCGTCGCTGGGCTGCGCCGGATCCGGCGGCGTGAGGATGGGCCTCCCCTCCACCGTCAAGGCTTCATAATAGCCGCCGTTTTTTGGGTCGTGGGCATGGGATTCCAGCCACAAATAGGCCCGTTTCGCCAGATCCAAAGTGCGTGTGTCATGGACTGCTTTATATTCCCCGCAGAGGGCATAAATCGCAAACGAGTTTCCATAGACGTGCTTTTCGCCGCCCCGCTCCGGCTTACCCTGGTCATCTAATCCCCAGTAAAAGCCGCCGTTTTTCTCGTCCCATAGCTTCTTCTCGAGGAACACTGCACCGTGCCGGGCATACGTTTGGTACGTCTTCGCTTGGGCGGGATACCGCAAAGCGGCCTGTGCCGCCACCCAGGTCAGCCGTGCCTGGTAGACAACCGATTTCTCGTTTCCCGTGCCGCGTTTCCAGTCCTCGGTGTAGTTCTGAAAGAACCCTCCTGTGGGATCAACCGAGCGGGGAAACCACTGGGGGAGAACCTGCTTTTGCAGGCTGGCCTCGGTCTCGCCCGCGAGGCGATGATAGGCGGCGGCATAGGCGGTTAGGGTTTGGGCAGCGGCCTGCGAGAGACAGAGTAAAGAAAGCAGGGCGGGGAGAAACATCAAATATTTAGGGGACATGACTGCCTCAATTCTCTTCCACCACCCCCGCCACGTCGCGGGTCAGCAGCGCAGCCGGCAGTGCGATCTCCCACGCATTCCCTTGACGGACTGCCGGCACATCCGGCAGGGCGCGGCCCGTCCAGCAGTCCCACAAGTGGGCGGTGTAGGTTCCCTGTCCAAGCGTATCCAGCCGAAGGGTCGCTTCGGCAGGGGTCGAGCCGGAACGGTCCCGGTTGTAAGCCCAGAACACGACACGCTTCGTATTCCCCTTGGCGAGGACGGCCACAGGCGGGGCATAGCGGCTGATGACGATCTTAGGCACGACCACCCAGTCCGTGCCCGTGTTGAAGAGTGCGGCGCGGTGCGGCCCCGCCGTCAGTTCCACCGTCAGAGACCGGCCCGCTTCGCGGTTGGCCGCCGTGGCCGGAAAGTCCGCCTCGGCGGCTAACGTGCCGTCGAGTGTCAGGATCGGATGTGCTCCCGCTTTCGCGACTGTCCCGAGATCCACCGTCAGGCGGCAGGGGCTGGGGCAGTCCAGCACGAGGGTGACCGGCTTTGGCAGCATATCCCGGTGGTTCGTACCCTGAATAAACGTTGGGATCCCGCTCATGTCCGGGGCTTCCCCTCCGGCGGAAACCAAGACGGTATCGCGGGTCACCGTGCTCCACCCGCCGCCGGGGGCGAATGCAAGATCGCCGAGGGCACCGGAGGTTTTCAGATGCGGATGCACCCGTGTCATCGGCGTGTCGCCTTCGCGCAGACCGAGTTGGTGCTGAAAGTCAGATGCCGAAGCAAATTGTGACCACCACTTTTTCGGGATGACGTTGTCCCAGTACCAGAACTGGCCGGACCCGGCGGTCAGGGCCTGCAGGCTGGCCCACAGACCGTCGTGCAACATCTGCTCGGTCATTCCGGTTTTCGTGTCACTGGGTCCCCATTCACCGGTAAAGATCGGCTTATCGCCCCCCTTCAGGCTCGCGAAGTAGGAGATCAGATCGCCCGTGTATTCATGCGGCTGGTCGTAGTCCAGGCCGATCCGGGACAGCGGCTCGCCGGGCGACGTGTAGCTGGTCGTGACAAGATGGTGGCTGACATCGACGGAGCGCAGAGTCGCGGCCATCTCCTGATGCCAGGCGACGACATCCGCAAAGTGGCTTTTTGCCTCCCCGATATTCTGGACTTCGTTAAACAGCTCGTAAGACAGCAGGTGCGTCGAATACCCCCAGCGGGCCGCGACGTAGCGATATTTCGCGCGGGTCAGCCGCCGCGCTTCAGGGTCCGTGAAGAAATCGTCGGGGCGGGCCAGAAAGCCGCCGTTTTTGGTGCTGAACGGGTTATCCGCCCAGTTCGGGTCTGTCTTTTCGGTGTACTGCCCGTGGTGCTGCAAGGTCATCTGGACATAAACACCGTTCTGCTCGGCGGCGTCGAAAATCGCGTCCCACTTCCGGGCCGCGCTGAGCAGCAGCTGTCCCCGAGCCGGATTCTTCGACTTGTCCGGCGACCAGTCCAGAGCCTTGCCGTCCCAGAACGTCATCCAGACCCGCGCCCAGTTCATGTGTGCGGCTCCCATCTGCTGGAAGATCTTCGGAGTATCGCCGGTCTTATCGCCTGTCCAAGCGACGTTCATCCCCAGGGGATAATAGGTCCGGCCAGTGCTAAACACGAACCGCTGGGCCACCTGGGGATCGCGCTGAATGAAGCCGGGGGCACTCGACGCCGTACAGCGGAAGCGGGCCGCAGTCAGGTCTTTGGGGGCGATTTTTGTGCCGCCTCGCTTAACGACCAGCGTGTACATCCCGACTTGAAGCGGAGCATAGCGCACGCGCCAGCGATCGCCGTCCCAGAAGGCAGGTGTGGCGACGACCTGACGGCTCGGCCCGGTAAAAAGCACCTGGACATCGTTATCCGCCGGATCAAACGGGTTGCCAATCTGATTCGGGAGGGTGAATGAGGCTTCGAATTTGCCGTATCGTGGGACGCTCGGCACCGCCCCCGGAGCCGCCGACACGGCAGTGATGCCACAGGCCAGCAGCAGGACTGCCGCCGCGCAAAAGAGTTTCGTGTTCATGAGTCTTATCGATTCCCTACGGCGGTGCTGCCGTAAATTCGCTTCAAAGCGTCTGCAGTCATCTTGTGCGGCCCGACATCCCCGGTCCACGAGACGAAGTAGGACCACTGCACCCCATAGCGGCGCATCTTGTCGACATCGGGCACCCCGCCGAACTCCGTCAGAGCCAGCAGCTTTTTGCCGTCGAAGCGCGTCTTCAAATCTTCCCAGTGGCTGCTCAGCGGGTCGGCGACATCCGCCGGGTACTCGTCGATCCCCACCACATCCACCACAGCGTCGCCCGGATACCAGGCCGGGTCCATGCCGGAGCAGTCCACCCAGATCAGGTTGTGCAGATGGTGCGTGACTGTCAGCCGCTCGAACATCAGCCGCCAGAGCTTTTTGTACGGCTCCGGCCCCTTGGCCCCCCACCAGAACCAGCCCCTCGCCGCCTCGTGCAGCGGACGCCATAGGACCGGGACATGGGCGTCGGAGAGCTTTTGCAGCTCTCCCGCGATGGTATCGATGTCGCGCAGCAGCAGGGCATGTTCGGGCGACGCCGGGTTATCCAGCGCCTTCGAGAAATCGAAAGTCGTGGCGGTCGAATTGAACCCCTTGTACCAGCGGGCGTCGACCGGCTTGCCGTCCTTGCCAGGGGGCAGCATCGCATCGATCAGCCCCGTGGGGGCGTTCCAGTGCCAGGAGAGTGTAATAATCCGGCCCGCCTTCGCCTCGGCAATAATCGCTTCGGTCGTGCCGCTCGGCTTCGAGCCGTGCGCGACCCGCGAGGGCGAATACTCGATCAAGTCCCCGCCGTAGATCGCCGGGGTTTGCCCGGTGACGGTTTTGACGTAGGCCGAATCTTTGGGTTCGTACTGTCCCGAAAGGGTCTGCCTGCCGTAGCTCGAAATCAAGCGGTGCAGCAGGGCGCGGGCCTCGGGCGACGCCTGCGGATCGGCAAGCGTTTCCGGCACGGCGGCCAGCGGTTTGGGGGCAGCCGCTGGAACGAGGTCAAGCGCGTCGATGTCGTAGTACCCCCACCCCCGGTCGATCTCGAGGGTGTTTGCGCCGTCTTTAATTTCGACTTTCCCAGCAGAGTGCGCGGCGAACTTCTCCCCAGTCGCCGGAAACGTCCCCGACAGCTTCGCACCGTTGACGAGCAGATCGTAGCCCTTGGTCCCGAACGGTGCGCTGTAATGGATCTGCACGTCGTAAAGGCCGGCTTTCGCCTGAGGCAGTGCCCAGACGATCTTCGCCCCGTCTTTCTCAAAGCTGCCGACGTAGCCTTTGCCGGAAAATCCGGGGCGTTTGGTGAGAACAGTGTTTCCGGAGAGCACGGCATCCTCGGCTTCGAGGCGGAGGGCGTTTGCCGGAATTACCAGGGCAGCAGAAACACTCGGCACGGCGACAACTGCGGGGGCAGACGCCTGAGCCGCCTGGAGCTTCGCACACGATGCAAGAAAGAACGGGGTGAGCAAATAAAAAGCGCAATGTTTGAGAATCATATTTGAGGAGTGATCTTTGACAAAAAACGACCCGGCGAACCCTCATTGGTTTGCCGGGCCGATCCGTTACGGCGTCGCAGCCGATGCCGGGGGAGGGCCTCCGCTAGGTGGGGCAGCGGCATTGTGCGCTTTCGCCTGTGCAATGTAGTCCGCAGGCGGTGCGGTCTTTTTCCAGGCTTCCGGCCCAGTGGCTTCTGCACCTGTTCTGCCGGATGAGCAGCCTGCCCCAATCAGCAACATAGTCGTCGCTGCCAGTAAGAGGGACATCATACGCTTGGTACTCAAATTCGGTTCCTTTCTGCTTCGTGACGCTTAACTAATCGGCTGTGCGGATCGCCGACCACATTTTGAAGAAGTCGTTCCCTGTCAGGCCGGAATTGCAGGAGCTGCCTTGGTTCGGAGTGAGATTTACCGTGGACAACGGCAGCAGGGTCTTCACATGACCGTCTGTGAAGGCAAAATTGGTGCGTCCGTTATGGGCATTGGCGATCACCAGCGGAAGATTTGCGTTAGGTGGCCCACAGGTCCCAGCAGGCTGTCCCGGAATACCGCGACCGGATTCGTTGCCGTCCGGCCCCGTCGCGAGGTCCCAGTACGGGTTGAACGCTCCACCATACGGGTTTCCTGCAGTGACAGCGGGAGTCGCGTAGCGCTCAGTCAGAAGGATTGTACTGGACGGAAAAGTCACTTCGCTGAGAGATCGCGGGCTGACATGAACATCGGCACCGCCTCCACCATTGCTGCCGCCCCACCAGTTGTAGCCCCCATTGATGACACCTTCGAGGGTCCAGTGATTCTGCCCCGCTCTCCAGTCATACCCAACAGCACTATTCGCGACATAGCTGACCTTCGGTCCCGTACCGGGCGAGACTGCATGCGAGTCATCCGGGCAGGAAAAGACGTCGTAGCTTTTGATGTAGGGCTGGACATTGCAAATCCAGCTTAATTGGTAACCGAAAGAATTTGTGGCATTCGGTTCCGGCTGAACAGGATAGGATTCATCGCTGTCTTGAGTGTACTGAATCACGCCCAAAGCCAGTTGCTTTTCGTTGGACTGGCAGGAAGATCGCCGGGCGTTCTCGCGCACCTTTTGAAAGACGGGAAAAAGAATAGCTGCTAGTATCGCAATAATTGCAATAACGACGAGCAGTTCAATCAGGGTGAAACCCCGTTTGCGGGGTGCGGAATTTTCCATCAAAATACTCCTATGGATCTATGAGAGAGGGCGGCACGATTGCCGCACGATGAGTGATGCGGGAACTTGCAGGGTGATGGGGAGCATCTCCTCGGACTGTCCTGCCGCCCCGGACTGTCCTGCCGCCCCGGACTGCCCAGCCGCTCCAGACTGCCCAGCCGATTGCAGCCGGGCTTGGAGGCGGTTCACCGCCAGGCGGCCCAGCTGTTCTTTTTCAACACGAACCGTGGTCAGCGGCGGCCAGGACTGCGCACTGTACGCAATATCGTCGAACCCGACCAGGCTGAGGTCCTCGGGGACACGCAGCCGCAGAGTACGGCAGACCTGCATCACGGTGTAGGCCAGCGTGTCGTTGGCGGCGACTATCGCCGTCGGACGGTCTGCCCTGCTGAGCAGGTCGTGGAGTGCCGCCGGGACTTCCTCTTCGCACTGCGTGGTGACCAGCAGACACGGGTCGACCGGGAGGCCCGCCTCAAAGTGGGCACAGACAAAGCCGCGCAGCCGGTCTCGGAACGTCAGCACATCGGGGTTATCTCGCAGAAATCCGATTTTTTTATGCCCCAGCGAAATCAAATAATTCGTGGCGGCCAGCATCCCGCCGAAGCCGTCCGTGATCAGGGTATCATGCTGTCCGGTGGGATCGGGCTGATCCACGAGGACGATCTGTGGGACGCGTTTCAGAAACAAAGCCAGCAGATCTGGGTCCGCCGTCCCGACCAGCAGCATGCCGCCGACGGTTTGCTCCCGGATCATCTTCGGCAACTCCTGTGCAAGCTGATGACGATCAGTGGTGTGTGTCAGCAGGTGCATGCCGTGGGCAGCAGCTTCCGCCTGGGCACCGGCCAAAATCGGCGCATAAAACGAGTTTGCCTGGAGGAGATCGCCGGGGGCCTTCGAGAAGAACTGGAAGCCGATGAACGTTTCCGCCTGCGAGGGCGACAACGTGCGACTCTCTTTGCGGATTTTCGTCCGCACGGGTCGGTAGTTCAGCCGGTCCGCCGTTTCCAGCACATGCTTGTGGGTCGTAGCACTGATCAGCTCCGGCGTGTTAAACGCCCGCGAGACCGTTGCCGCGGAGACCCCCGCCTGTTTTGCGACTTCCCGAATGCTGTTCATGGTCTCATTGTAACATAAGCTTTTCACTTTGTCAAGCGTACGTTTCAGAAATAACTCTATTGTTTTCTGAAACGTATGAAACAGAGAACCGGATTCTTTCCCCGGCATGAATTCGACCCCGGCACGGTGAATACTCCGGCACACTCATGGATAATCCGCACGCCCAGCCGCCGACTATACTGCACCACTTCCACCGCCTTGCTGCCGAGCGGCAGAGGACAGCGGCGGCCACGGTGCCGCTGGTGATTTATCAGGACACACTCAGTGCAGGCAATGAAGCCCAGGCCAACTGCCACCAAGATTTCTTCTCGCTTTACTTTGTCCGGCAGGGACGGGGGACGCATTATATTGACGGGGTTCCGTACGGCGTTTCGCGCGGCGATGTCTACGCCATGGGCCTGGGAATGACACACTGGTTCGCGGGCCGCGAGAACCTGCAGTCCGACACGCTGCACTTTGCCCTGGAGATCTTCGAACCGGTGACTTTGAACGCTTTGTCCGAGACGCCCGGTTTTCAGCCCCTGTTCGTGGAGGAGCCGCTGCGGCGGGGGAAGGAGCGCAAGGAGAAGATGCATCAAGAGAAGGAGCAGGGGGGGGGCCGGGCCGCTGGCTGCGTCTGACCCCCGATGCCTACGCCCCGGTGGTGGAGATGCCGCGCGAGCTGCACCGCGAGTGGGCCTCCGGCACCCCTGACGGCACCCTGCTGACCCGCGGCCTGCTGGTCCATCTGGCCCGCCGCTACGCCGAGGCCGGATTGACCCGGCCCGTCGCCCCGCGCGAGAACGGCTTCGGACAGGAGAAGACGATGCAGGAAGCCACAGTCGCCGCCGCCGTGCGCCTTCTGGACGAACACTTCGCCGAGCCGCTGCGGGTGGAGCAAGTGGCGGCGTCAGTCTTTCTCTCTCCCGACCGCTTCACGGAGGTCTTCGCCCGGACTGTGGGCTGCACCCCGCGCGACTACCTCCGCCATCTGCGCGTGGAGTGCGCCAAGTCCCTGCTGCGGACCACCCCCCACTCCATCTCCGAAATCGGAATGCAGGCCGGCTTCAACGACCCCGCCTATTTCACGCGCGTCTTCCGAGCGGCGACGGGAAAGAGTCCCAGGGAGTACCGAAGAGGGGGATAGCCAAAGCCCGGAATCGATATTCTGATCACCCGTAGGGGCGCTGCTTGCTGCGCCCTCTTATCTTTGTCCGCTGTCTTGGCCGTCCCCGGATTAGAAATCCGGGTCTATAAAAGTGCGAGTGTCCGCAGGGCGGACAAAGAGAAGATGCGGATTAGGACACGGCTGGCGACGGCTAATCCTATGTCCACGCAGTAGACAATCGCTTTATTAAAGACCCGGATTTTCGATCCGGGTGGGGCTATTAAGAGGGCGCAGCAAGCAGCGCCCCTACGGGTGATCAGAATATCGACGTACGCCCTATTTATGCACACTCTCGCCCTTGACATCCTGGGCCGCTTCCATGATGGCTTCGGAGAGGGTCGGGTGGGCATGGATAGTGTGCATCAGCTCATCAATCGTGGACTCCAGCTTGATGGAGACGCAGGCTTCGTGGATCAAATCGGTGGCGTGAGGGCCGACGATGTGGACACCGAGAATCTCGCCGTATTTGCTGTCGGTGACGATCTTGACCAGGCCGACATTTTCATTGATCGCCAGGGCTTTCCCCAAAGACTTGAAGCTGAACTTGCCGACTTTGACATCGTAGCCCGCGTCTTTGGCCTGCTGCTCGGTCAGGCCCGTCCAGGCCATTTCCGGCTCGGTGTAAACGCAGTACGGCACTGCGGTATAGTCCATTTTGACCGCGTGGCCCAGGGCGTTCTCCGCCGCGACTTCGCCCTCACGGGTCGCAACATGCGCCAGACCACCCCCGGCGGCGTCGCCGATGGCGTAGATGCTGGGCACATTGGTCCGCATATACTCGTCGACCAGAATCTTGCGGTCGAAGCTGACCCCGGCGGCTTCCAGGCCCAGGCCGTCGGTGTAGGCACGACGCCCGACCCCGATGAGGAGCTTATCGAACTCGATCTCGCCGTCGCCCTTTTCGGTCACATACTTCAGCTTCTTGGCGGCCACATCGATCGCCACGACTTTGGTGTTTGTCATGACATTGATACCCGCTTTGACCAGCAGCTTTTGCAGCTCCACCGACAGGTCGGGGTCGGCAGCGGGGACGATGTTCGGCAGCAGCTCAATCAGGGTGACTTCCGCCCCGAGGCCCCGGTAAGTGTAGGCGAACTCGGTGCCGACCGCCCCGGAGCCGAGCACGACCAGCCGCTTTGGGACTTCGAGCGCGGAAACGGCTTCGTTGCTGGTCCAGAGGGTGGTCTGCCCCAGCTGGCCCGAGGCTTTGCGGTTCTTGACTTCGCGGTTGTCGATAAAAACGTCGGCATCGGCACTGTCCCCGCCGGTGACCTGAATGGACGGATGCAGCTTGGCGACAACACTCCCGGTCGCCAGGATGATATTCGCCGCCGTAATCTTCTCCGTTTTGCCGTCTTCGGTGGCCGCTTCGACGGTATGCGCGTCCAGGAGCTTTCCTTTGCCTTTGACGTACCGGACTCCGGCCTTCTTGAACAGAAACTCCACGCCGCTGACCAGTGTCTTAACGACCTTGTCCTTGCGGGCCATCAGCGCCCCCATATCGAAGCCGATCTCGCCGGTGATAGTCAGCCCGAAGTCGGCAAAGTGCCGCGCCTGCTCCAGGGCCGCCACCGAGCCGATCATGGTCTTGGTGGGGATGCAGCCCCAGTTCAGACAGGTACCGCCCGCATTGTCAAAATCAATACAGACCACTTTCGCGCCCATTTTCGCGGCATGGATCGCCGCCGGGTATCCGCCCGGACCGCCGCCGATCACCACCAGGTCAACATCATACTGCGCCATTTTGGAAATATCCTTCTGAGTAGGTAATTAGAGTGCCCATGAATTTGTGCTGAGCGATTATTTGATTGCTATATTTAGAACACGAAATTGCGGTGTTTTGTGCCTGGGAAGCAAGAAAAGTCTCGGCCGCACCATGAGCAGTGGGGCCGAGTTTTGAATATTCCATGCCCGGGGCGGGACTCGAACCCGCATGAGGTTGCCCTCGGGGGATTTTACTTACCACTACCGCTTTCGCGGCCTGCGTCGCCCAAGAAAACTTCTTCGAGCAGCACAGTTCGTGGTCTGGACTGTCTCTTCGCCATGCCGTTCACACAAATGCGAATGGGTTAGGCGGCTCCTGTACAGTCTCTACACACTTCTGATATTTTTGCCTCGATATGTTGGCGTGAGTGCGTGACAATTCGGACATAATAACCTGATATTTTCAAGCCGATTATCCGAACTGTCCCCATTTATATGGTCAAGTTCTAAAGGTATGGGCTGATCAAGCCAATCTGTGCCGCTGCACATATCGCATTTTGCCTGCTTCAACTTCTCGCGAATCAGTCGTATACGAAGGTGCGAGCTACGGCAGCTTCTTCCGTTGACGAGAAAACTTGTGATTTCCTCAGCGGCCTTGATTGGTTTTGAGCTTCCTTTTCTCCACCCTTGTCCATGAAAGTGGCTAGAATCTAGTTCAAGCAATTTAATTCTTTGCTTGGCAGCAGAGTAGTTTCCACCTGCTTCTGATAATCCTAGTTTTTGCAGTACGCTACGTATCGAGGTGGAAGACATGACGGCCTGACAAAATTCGCCATCAGTGTATTTTCGCGGCTTCATGCAGCAATTATACATCCTTCGGACTCTGCCGTCAACCGTTAATCCTTGTCTTCCATATCAGTTTGGCTCGGGATTGTCATGCCGTTATATCCGCAGGTATTTTCGTCCCGCGTTTATGCCGGTTTAGAGTTCCCCGAGTTAGGGAGCTGCTACAATCGGGTTTCCCCGACTGCGACCCTTAACTAAGTCCCCTGTGTCTGCCATTCCACCACCTGGGCCACATTTCTCCGAAGATAAACCCGAGGAGAAATGCCGGAAAAAGTATAGCATACGGCGCGGCGGGAAGTCAAACGGAGGAAGCTTTTCGCTCACCCAGTAGAAATACCGGGGTACGATCTGAATTTTGCAGGATTTTCGGGGAGGCATCTCAAACTATATCCCAAACGCACCATCCTAGAAGTGAGATATCCCAAATGCTGACCCGACGTGAAGCGATTAGAACCGCATTCTTCTCCGCCGCAGCCCTGGCGGCTGCTCCGCTCATCGCGCAGCCGGACCTGCCGCCGTCTCCGCCCGCCTTGACCATTCCGCCGGTGCTGTCGCCCGGCCTGTTTGTCTTGCCGCCCCTGCCCTACGCGTTTGACGCCCTAGAGCCGTATATCGATGCGCAGACCATGCAGCTGCACCACGACAAGCACCATGCCGCTTACGTCAAAAACCTGAACGCCGCCGTCGCCGCGCTGAAAATGACCGGGGACATCGGCCCCGCCAACGGCGAGAAGTTCGTGCGCGGCCTGCTGACGACCCCCTCGTTCGGCATCACCGACCCGACCGACCCGACGTTCAAAACCATCCGCAATAACGGCGGCGGGCATTACAACCATTCGCTTTTCTGGAAGTTGATGAAGAAAAGCGGCGGGGGCAAGCCGACCAAAGACCTAGCCTCGGCCATTGACAAGCAGTTCGGCAGCTACACGGCGTTCCAGGAGCAGTTTACAAAAGCCGCCCTCGGGCAGTTCGGCAGCGGCTGGGCCTGGCTGAGTCTGGCGTCCGATGGGACCCTGAAAGTCGAGTCCACGCCGAACCAGGACAGCCCGATCATGCAAGGCCGAACCCCACTGCTGGGCATCGATGTCTGGGAGCATGCTTACTACCTGAAATACCAGAACCGCCGCCCGGAGTATGTCGCCGCCTGGTACAATACGCTCAACTGGGACTTAGTCAACGACCGCTACGCCCAGGCACGGAAGGTGTAGAAGCCTCACCTCATGTTCAAACGCCGCGAGAAAGAACCCACCACCGAGGACGCCACGGACAGCATCGCCCCCTGGGAGATGCTGGACGAGGCGCAGATCGCCGCGCAGACCGCCCGGCTGCAAGACCGCCTGCCGGGCCGGACACTTATCCCTATGGCCCGCCGTGCGGACTCCGATGCCGTCGCCTGCTTTGATAAGGGGCCGGGCGGCACCGGCAAAACCGTCCTCGTCGTCACTGGCCTGGACGGTCCCAGCAGTCCTGCCGAGGCACACTATCCCGGCTTCAGTGCCTGGTTCGACGCTGCGCTGGCGGATGGTCAAAGTTGACTCTCGAAACGCCTCGCTTCCTGCTCGTTCCCGCCACGGCGGAGCTGATCGCTTTGGAAATCTCCGGCGGCGAAGCCCTGGGCCAGGCACTTGAGGCGGATGTTCCCGCCGACTGGCCGCCGGAAGAGACGGCAGACGCTTTGCCCTGGTTTCTGAGCCAGCTCCGGGCCAATGCCGAACTGTGCGGCTGGCTGAACTGGTACGGCTTGTCCCGGGAAGAGGTGGGTCGGCAGCCGCAGCTTGTCGGCAGTGCGGGCTTCTTTGGTCCGCCCGAGGACGGCAGTGTGGAGATCGGCTACGCCGTCCTGCCCGCATTTCAGGACCGGGGCTTCGCAACGGAAATCGTGGCTGGTCTGGTAACCTGGGCTTTGTCTCAGCCTGCGGTGGAGTGCGTCACGGCGGAAACGAGTTCCGAGAACCCTGCTTCTCGGCGCGTGCTGAATAAACTCGGTTTCATGCAGATCGGCGCTGGCCGGGAAGAGGGTCACCTTCGGTTTATGCGGAAGCGTGTTGAGAAAATAACACCATGATACTTTACCGCCCTGTGTGGTTCCACGAATTGAAATTGATTGCGGAGGCCGGGTACCGAGGGTTTCCACCACGCCTACCGGACCAGCCGATTTTCTACCCGGTGCTCAACTTTGGGTACGCCGAGCAGATCGCCCGCGACTGGAACACGAAGAGCAACAGTTTTGCCGGGTTCGTCACACGATTCGAAGTTGCAGATGCTTATGTCGAGCGGTTCCCGGTTCAGGTTGTAGGTGGTCAAACACATCAGGAGCTGTGGGTTCCCGCCGGTGAGCTGCCTGAATTCAACGAACAGATTCTTGGCGAGATCGAAGTGCTGGCAGCGTATTACGGCAAGCAGTTTCATGGGGAAATAGACCCGCTAACGAATTTGCCTGTGGATTTGTAACTGATATTACGCAGTATTGGTGTGGAGCGCATGAGGCGTAGAGCGGATAAGACGTGGGAATGAATTCCACCGCTGTGGGGCGCAGACGCCTAGTTTCGACCTGCGTCGAAAAAGATTCAGGACAGCAGAGAGCGGCCCTATCTTGCATGCTTACTCTTGTCCCGGCGCAGGCCGCGACTGGGCGTTTCGCCCCACAGCGTAGGAGTTTACTCCCACGCTCCTTTGGTTCATAGTCAACATTGGCACTGACCCAGGAAGACCCGCGTGACATCAGTTTATAATTTATGCCACAGGAGAACGTACGAACAAGCGGCAATGGCAAATCATCGTTTTCGGAGCGGCGGCAATGGTGTCGGTGATCGCCTTCGGCACTTCGCGCCCAGCACCGCCCTCTGCCGGACCGCAGATTGAGACGGCACCGAGTCAATACGCGCAAAGTTTCACGTCGGCGATTGTGCCACAATGAGCAGTGCTGACATCGTTGGGGCTGGCAATGGGGATGTATGTAAAGACGATCAAGAGGGCAGAGACAGCTAGGAGGGCGCAGCAAGCAGCGCACCCTACAGGGCTGACCAGCATATTAAAGGCGCTTCTTATTGTCCTGTCCCCTCCGCCCCCTCCGCTCCCCGGATCTTCGCTTCGATCTCCCGCGCCTGCCCTCTCTCCCCACTCTGTCTCGTATCGATCGTCAGTACGAACTCGATGGTTCGGGGCTTGGCGGACATCCGCTGGCGGCTGACACGGTAGCGTTTGTAGGAGGCCAGGACGCAGGAGAGCTTGCCCCGGCTTGACGCCGCTTCGAGCAGACCGTTTAAGGGCATG
>JANXNV010000047.1 GCA_025353925.1 Armatimonadota bacterium | reverse complement strand
GACGGCGTGCTTAAAGAGCGCAGCACCTATGAGATCATCGATCCAAAGACAGTGGGCATTATGGAGAGCAAGATAATTCTCTCCGCTCGCTCGGGCCGGGCGGGTGTACGGCACCGTCTGAGTGAGCTGGGCCATAAGTTTGCCGGTGAAGAGGAATTCGAGAAGGTATACACACGCTTTCTGAGTGTGGCGGACAACAAAAAAGTCGTGTATGATGAGGACTTGGATGCCATTGTCTCGGATGAAATAAACACCGTACCGCAGACCTACGAGCTGGTTCAGGTACAAGTTTCCTGCGGCGATCAGGCAATTCCCACCGCGACTGTGAAGCTGCGCCATGAAAATCGGGCGGTTTTGATGGATGCCGATACGGGCAACGGCCCCGTGGACGCAATCTACCGGGCGATCAACCGGATCGTCGGCGTTCCAAATGACCTCATCGAGTATACGGTGCAGAGCGTGACGGAGGGAATAGACGCGATGGCGGATGTCACGATCCGTATCAAGGCCGATGGGGATATGATATACACGGGCCATGCCGCGCACACGGATATTTTTGTCGCTTCCACTAAGGCTTATCTTCAGGCATTGAACAAACAGATCGCCCGGAATGGAGGCCGCGTTCAGCCGGAGCGCGTGCTGGAGCATGTCTGAGTTCTCCCTGCGTCCTGCTCGTCCCGGCGACCTGCCCGCGATTATCGGCCTCTGGCGGGAGCTTCAAGATATCAATGCGGCCTTCGACTCACGATTGACTTTGAACTCCGAGGCGGCAAACTGGTTCGTCAACTATCTGGAGGAGCAGCTGGACAACACCAGCGCGGCGGTCGTGGTCGCGGAGCAGGAGGAGTGTGTCGTCGGGTACACGTTTGGTCAGGTGATGCGGCGGCCGACATTGCTCTCCGGCGACTGCGGCTATATCGCGGACATCTGCGTTCAAAGCGAAGCACGAGGCCAGGGGATCGGGCGCAGCCTGCATGGCTGGCTGCGGGCGTGGTTTGTCGCGCAGGGGATCACGGCGGTCGAGGTGCAGGTGGTGCGTGCCAACCCGGCGTCGCAGGCCTTCTGGCGCAAAATGGGTTACAACGATTTTTTACGGACTCTTCGAAGCGAAAGTTAAATTATGTCGAAAATTGCAGTGCTGGCGGGTGATGGGATCGGCCCGGAGATAATCGCGGAAGGGCTGAAAGTCCTGCACGCAGCGGCGGCGAAGCACAGCCTGACTCTGGAATTCACGGAGGCTCTGGTCGGCGGGGCCGCCTACGACGCGACCGGTCACCCGTTACCGCCGGAAACGCTGGCACTGGTCCAGCAGTCGGATGCCGTT
>JANXNV010000040.1 GCA_025353925.1 Armatimonadota bacterium | reverse complement strand
CAGGAACGTTTCGAGAAAGCGCATCTGCTCGTTGTTCAGGGCTTTGAACGGTGCCAGCGAGAAATGCCCGTGCATTTGAACGCCGCAGCTTAGGCAGGCAGTCTCGGTGATTTCGAGTGCGCCGCTGCAAAGCGGACATTGGTTAGGAAGTGGCTGAGTCATATTTTTGATTTCCATGAGTATAGTAGCATAGATAATTAATTATGTCAAGTATTATATTAAATAAATCAATTTATTGCTCAGCTTGACAGAATGGCTCTCAGCCTTTATAATAGAGGGCAGGAGACATCACTATGCCTGATAATAATTCGGACCTTGGTCCCCGGCTTGATCTGGCGGGTAACCCACTGCCCACTTTGCCCTCTGCATCGCCAGCCAGCACGAATAATTTCTCGGGCGGACCGTATTACCCGCCGCCGATGGCGACCCCGCCAGGGGTCACCTCCACTCAAGCGCGGCCCGCGCCGCAGGCATCGCCGAGCGGCGGCACGAAGCTTTGGCTGCGCCTGATCGTCGGCGTGGTTTCTTTTATCATTGGCTACGCCGTGGTCGGTGCCCTGAATCCCAAGCACACACCCGCCCCGGAATCGTTCACGACTTACGCCGCCCCGGACAAATCGTTCACCTGTGCCGCCCCGGCGGGGTGGACCACGACCGGTGCCGCCGCCGGGAAGATGTCCGACGGCAGCACGTCGACAGTCGGCGGCGTGCTGTTCGAGCAAAACAATGCCAAAATCGATATCACGACGGACAACTACGCCACGCTTGTCGCTTATGACGTGATGAACAACAATGCCGATCCGCAGTCGCTGACCGGCTCCAAAGCGGGCGTCCTGCATAAGCAGTGGCGGGCCAAGACCGCCGCCGAGCATAAAGGCTACGCCGAGACAAAGGTCGCCGACTTTGAGAGTCCCATGGGCGATGCCCGCCTCTCGGAATGGACCGCACGCGGGAACGCCCTGGGCTTCGGCGGGGCGATGCACGGCTACCGGGCATCACTCGCCGGGGGCGGCAAGACCGCCGAGGTAGTCTGTCAATGCCTCGAATCGGACTGGCCGGAGCTGAAACCGGCATTTCAGCGCGTTCTCGCCAGCTTCCTCGCCGGTGAAGCGGCTGCGCCATAAGGGCGGAAATTCGGCTATAATACGCCATGCGCTTGACCACCCGTTTCATCATCCTGCTGGCCGCAGGAGCCGTTCCGCTGCTGTTCGTCGGGGCAGCTCCCTGGCTGCTCTCTGCCGTTCTGATCTACAATGGGCTGCTGGCCGCCTGCGCCGTCGCTGATTTTCTGGCCTCGCCCAGGCTGGAAAAGGCTTTGACCCTGGAGCGGCGGGTTGACGAAAAGCTCTCTTTGGGAACGTCGAACCCGGTGACTTTGGAAGCCCGCAACGAATCGGGTCAGCCGCTCCGCCTTTCTTTCCGCGACCTGCCTCCGCCGCCGTTCGAGCTGGATAAACCCGCTGAGGGCATTCTTCTTCTGCCTCCTGACCCGCGTCCGATTCAGTACACCTACTTGGTGACTCCGCCCGCTAAAGGCGACTTCAAGTTTGGGGATATTTATGTTCAGTATCCTGGCCGCCTGGGCCTTATTCTGCGGCAGGGCCGGATCCTTGCGGAACGTTCGATCAAGGTCTATCCAAATCTGGTTGAGACCGCCAAATACGAGCTGCTGGCCCGGCGCGGCCGCCTGATGCAGCTCGGCATCCGTGCGGCAAAAGTGCGCGGCGGCGGATCCGAATTCGAGTCGCTGCGGGAATACGTGTTGGGGGATGAGTACAAGAAGATCGATTGGAGCGCGACCGCCCGCCGGGGCAAGCTGATCACGCGTCAGTATGAGGCAGAACGGTCTCAGAACATCGTGCTGCTGCTGGATACGGGCCGGACCATGCTGCAGCCGGTGCAGAAGATGGCGAAGCTGGACTTCGTGGTCAATACCGCGCTGATGCTGGCTTATGTCGCGGCGGCCTCCGACGACAAAGTGGGCCTGATGGCCTTCGACGCCGAAATCCGCGCCTACCTGCCCCCCGCCAAATCTAAAGCGCAGGTTTACGGCATTCTGGAAAGTCTGTACAACCTCGAAGCCCGCATGGTGGAGACGGATTACAAAGCCGCCTTCCAGAGCCTCGCGACCCGCTGGCGGCGCCGCTCTCTGGTCGTCCTCTTCAGCGACCTAGTCGATCCCGACTCGTCCGCCCAGATTTTAAACGCCGTCCCGATGCTCTCGGATATGCACCGCCTGGTGTGCGTGACAGTCAGCGACCCGAACATCCTCGCCGCCGCCAAGAGCATCCCGGAAAACAGCGCGGGTGTATACCAGAAGGCCGTCGCCCAGCAGGTCCTTCAGGAGCGCCGCGCCGCCATTTCCATTCTCAAACGACGCGGCGTCTGGACCATCGACAGTCCGCCCGAAGAGTTGAGTGCCGATCTGATCAATCACTATTTGGACTTGAAAGCCCGGTCGATGAT
>JANXNV010000125.1 GCA_025353925.1 Armatimonadota bacterium | reverse complement strand
GTGGATAATCCTAACACGCACTCGTAAAGGCCGTGATTTTATGCATCTACTCCTGCGCTGGCTGCTGAGTGCCGTCGCGCTTTATGCGACTGTATTAATCGGCAAAGCACTTAATATCCAAAGTTTTCATTTAGACGCATTTCCTAAAGGTGTCGAAGGGGCGCTGCTGTTCGTGCTGCTGCTGGGCGTGGCAAATGCCGTGCTGCGTCCGATTCTGAAGGCAATGGCTCTGCCGCTGTCGTGCCTGACCCTCGGGCTGTTTTCATTTGTCATCAATGCCTTTTTGTTCTGGCTGGTCGGGCAGTACACGCCGGGCTTTCATGTCAGCGGCTGGCAGGCACCGCTGTTTGGGTCAATCGTCATGAGCCTCGTGGGGGGCCTGGTCAATAACCTGTTGGTTTCTCACCGCGAACGGGAGCGCAATCGCTGATGCAGTTAGTCGTTATCACGGGAATGTCGGGGGCGGGCAAGGCAACGGCGGCCAAAGTCTTCGAGGATATGGCGTATACGGTAGTGGATAACCTGCCGCCGATACTGCTGCCGGAGCTGGTCGAGAAGTGCCTGACAGTCGGCGACCATGCGCCGGGGGAGCGGCTGGCTGTGGTTATCGATGCCCGCTCCGGGGCATTCTTCCACGATCTGCTGCCGACGCTGGCACTGGTGCGCCAGACCGGGGTTAAGCCAGTGCTGCTGTTTCTGGATGCTTCGGATGGGGTTCTGGTTCAGCGGTTCAAAGAGACCCGCCGCAAGCACCCGCTGTTTGAGGACCAGGGCGGAATTCTTGGGAGCATCCAGGCCGAGCGATCAGTGCTGGAGGACGTCAAAGAGGGCGCGGACAAAGTCGTCGATACCGGAGATATGGATGCGCATGAGCTGCGCAATCTGCTGCTGAATGAGTTTTCGCTGACACAAGACAAGAACCAGGGATTGATTGTGACCATCAACTCGTTCGGCTTCAAGTACGGTCTGCCCCTGGATGCTGATCTGGTTTTTGATGTGCGCTTCTTGGTCAACCCGCATTATGTCGATGATCTGCGGCCATACGACGGGCGAAATCAACTGGTCGAAGAGTATGTGATGCGTGATCCGGACAGCGGCCTATTTCTGCAGAAGCTTTACGATTTGATTGATTGGAGCGTGCCGCGCTACGTCGCGGAGGGGAAAGCTTATCTGACGGTTGCTATCGGCTGCACGGGCGGTCGGCACCGGTCGGTTGTGGTCTCCGAAAAGCTTGGGGAGCATTTGCGCGGGCTTGGCTACCGGGTGCTGGTGCAGCATCGTGATGTGGGCAAGATACTGAGATGAGGCCGTGATGATCGAGATGAGGCCGGAATGAAACGCCTGCTGTCCTGGCTGAAATGGCTGTATCCGGGGATGCGCGTCAAGCGCTGGATGTCTCTGACACTGCTGGGCATCGTCCTGGTCGTGGCCGGCATCGTTCTGGCGGTCAATGTTACTTGGGGCGATTATCTTCAGTACCTCGACGATGCCGGGGTGGCGATCTTTCGGGCGTTCGGCATGAATATCAGCGAGCCGAAAGTCTACCTGCCGATGGGCTTTGCGCTGATTACGCTCGGCCTGCTGCTAATCTTCGTTTCCTACTTCCAGTTCAACCGCTCCGTGCTGGCCTCGGTCGCGCCGGATGCCCGTGAGGACCTGGCGGATCGCATTTTTCAGCGTCGCAGCTTGGCGCAGGGGCAGCGGATCGTGGTGATCGGTGGCGGAACTGGCTTGTCGACAATGCTGCGCGGCCTGAAGGAATACACCAGCAACATTGTCGCAATCGTCACCGTGACCGATAATGGCGGCTCTTCCGGTCGATTATCACAGCAGATGGGTGTTCTGCCCCCAGGAGACCTGCGAAACTGCTTAGTAGCACTCGCCGATGCCGAGCCAACTCTGGCAAGTCTGTTTCAGTTCCGCTTCGAGGATGACCATGAGGGTCTCGCCGGGCACTCGTTCGGCAACCTCTTTATCGCAGCGATGACGGAGATTTATAAAGGGAACTATGAGCAGGCGATCGCGGCAACTTCCAAGGTGCTGGCGATCCGGGGCAAAGTTTATCCGTCGACTGTGCAGGATGTGACACTGCTCGGCGAGATGGAAGACGGCACGATTGTGGAGGGCGAAACTCAGATCGTGGGCCATGCCCTGCCGATCAAGCGGATGTACCTACGGCCCGAGAATGCCCAGCCGCTCGACGAAGCGGTTGAAGCCATTCGGCTGGCAGATGCGATCATATTCGGCCCGGGAAGTGTTTACACAAGTATTATCCCGAATCTGCTGGTGGACGGAATTGCGGATGCCGTGGAGCGCAGCCGGGCCGTCAAGATTTATGTCTGCAATGTGATGACGCAGCCGGGGGAGACGGACAACTACACAGCGGCGGACCACCTCCGGGTGATCGCCGAGCATGCGCCAGGCAAGCGGCTCTTCGACTATGCACTGGTCAATAAAGAGCCGCCGGGGGGGACGATATTGGAGCGGTACGAGAAATACGGGCAGCGGTTCGTCGTCCCGGATGTGGAAGCAATACGCGCCCAGGGTTACACTCCGGTCGCGGTCAACCTCATCTCGCAAACGGATATTGTCCGGCACGATCCGGCCCGTCTGGCGGAAGAGATTTTCCGGATTATCCTCTAAGCTAAAGCTCTTCCAACCGCGCTTTTGTGCCCGCGGCCATGGCTTCGAACCAGGCCCCGGTCGAATCGACCAGCGGCAGCCACCAGGAAGTTGGGCGAAGCTGTGTGTGTTCCAGGCTCTCGATCGTCAGAAAGGCACTCCGCACCAGCTCAAGCCGGGCCATTTGCGCTTCGCGTGTGATCTCGAGTATTTGTGTGCGGGCCGCCAGGGCTTCGGAGCTGCGCTCCATTTCGCGCCGATGCCGCTGGAATTCAGTGATGAGAAAGCGGGTCGCCGCGATACGCTCGCGGCAAATGTCGATCCGCTCATCGAAGGCCGTGGCCCGGATGGCGGCTTGACGGTCGATCGCCCGCTGATACTCATCTGCCTCGCTTCGAGTGGCTGCGTCCTCACGCAGCGCGATCAGCGGCTTCAGGTGTTTCCGCCAATCTTCCCCCTTTCGCCGCTCCAGCTCCTCGCGCTCGATCTGCCAGACACGCATCTCTTCGCGGTGTTCTTCGATACGCCCGCGCAGGGTCTCGCTGTGCCGTGCGGTCTCGGACAGCACTTTCAGGGCTGCTTCATATTCGCCCAGTCGGTCGCACCAGCAAAGCGCGTCCCGGCCTTCCAGGTAACTTAGCAAGGCGCGGAGGCTGGGGAGAGTGCGGCTCTGTTTCAGCAAAAGCTGAGATCCGGCGACGACATCCCGCCATCGGCGCGAGAAATCGCGTGCGGTGATCGTTTCAGTGCCGAAAGTGGCGGCCAGATGCGCGGGCAATCGGAGCAGAGTTTCCGGCAGGACGGCAGCGAGCGCGTCCCAGGTCGGGTAGGAAAGGCGCACAATAGGGTTTAGTGCAAGCGGCACACCGTTTTTTGCCATGTGTGCGTTCATGGCCTGTGTCAGCGATGTGTAGCCAGAGGCAGTTTCGTGAAAAACGACCAGGAATTCGGCAGCGATCATATCCGCCAGCGTGACGGCTTTGCCGACCAGCGCGGCCTCCGGGCCAAACCGGTCTTCCACAACCGCCGCGAGCTGTTCCAATGTCGTGATCCGGGCTGCCAGGGGAACAAATGTCTCCGCGGGGGTCGTCTCGACGATCAAGGCGGCGGGGGCGAGGCGGATCGTGCCGCGTCCGACACCGGGCAGGACCAGGTCAAAAGGAATCGCGCCCGGTCCGAAGGCGTCCAGCGTGTAGATACCCGACCCCGATCCGCCGACGGCTTTATCGTAGGCGGCACGGGCAACAGGACGCGTCGCCGGGTCCAAGAAGTGACCGATGAGGCCAAATCGGGGCTTGGCAAAGGTTTCCCGGTTAAAGCGGAAGAGTGAAAGTGAGGAAGTAGTCTGGAAATGGGTAGGGTAGGCCCCAAGCAGGAGATGGTAAAAGCGTGGAAGAAGGGTTTCGTACAAGTCTGAGAGCCGACAGGTATCACTGCATGTTTCCAGATACTCCAGAATCCAGCCGCGAACCGTGGCGGCGATCTTGGCCGCTTGATCGCGTGATACTTGATCGACCAGACACGCGAGGCTTTCCGCGAAGCTCCAATCCAGCTGTTCCAGCAGGGCGGCTTCGATGTCGCGTATCGGAATATCGTTGGCGATAACACTATGCGACTCGGTATGGACGATTCCGCGCCAGCCCCAAGCCTGAGTCTTGTCGGCGTAAAGAGCATTTTTGCCGCCGGGATGGTTCTTGCCCAGCCAGTCGAACGGGACGTTGTGAGACAGGTACATGGCCCGGGTCGGAACGCTCTCGCTGCCGAAGAGGCAAGACATCTCACCAGCCGCGCTCCAGAGGTCGCGCGTCTTGCCGTCGTCGTGGGGGAGGGCAACAAACTTCTGGTCCGTGCCGACATGCGCCGACGTTTTCGCAAAGTAATCCGTGTCGTGGACTCCGGCAATCAGCCGAGCCTCGGGCATATTTAAGTCCAGCAGACGCCGCCAGACGGCCTTGTCCGGCTCGTCCCAAAAAACGGTCTGACCCAGGGCCAGAAACGGCACGTCCGGGGATCGGTCTTTCAGGGTTTCCAGTACGGCGCGTACGGAAGGATCAGCGGCGGTCAGCGAAGGCATGCAAAGTTCTCCAGGGGCAGAAAGTTTTAAGAATTATACCCAAAAATCGTGTGACACGTTCCCTGACAAAATGCCAGGCAGGCGGCGATGGTTCCCGGTGTGGTATCATACATTAGAAGACAATTTTTGAGGAGCATTTTGCATGATTGATATTTTGCCGTTTCGCGGCATCCGTTACGACTCCGCCGCTGCTGGCGGGAGCCTCTCCGATCTCGTCGCACCGCCCTACGATGTCATTTCCCCCTCTGAGCAAAACGCGCTGTACGCCAAGCACCCGGACAATGTCGTCCGGCTCATTTTAGGCCGCGAAGAAGACAAGTACACATCGGCGGGTAAGCTCTTCCGAGAGTGGCTGGCTTCAGGCATCCTGAAGGCGGAGGATGAGCCTTCACTCTATGTGTACCATCAAACTTTTGACGATCCCGCCACGGGTGAAAAAGCTCCTGACCGGATCGGCCTGATCTGCCTCTTGAAGCTGGAAGAATATAGCGCGGGCAAAGTGCTGCCGCATGAGAAGACGCTGACCGGGCCGAAGACCGACCGCCTGGAGCTGCTGCGGGCGACGGAAGCGCAGTTCGAATCCATTTACGGCTTGTACAGTGACCCGGATTGTTCGGTGCAGAGCTTTCTTCGTGAGTATGATGACCGCGAGGTCGTGATCGAAGAAGTCGGCAATGCGATCGGCTCGACACACAAGATCGAGCGTATCTCCGACCCCGACGCCCAGGCTGTTCTGCGCGAGATGCTGGCCGACAAGCAGATATTTATTGCAGACGGACATCATCGTTATGAGACTGCGCTCAATTACCGGCGAGAGACCCGAGCCGCCGCGGCGAGCCTGTCGGAGGGCACACCGATCCCCGCCGATTATATCCTCATCACGCTGACTGCCTTCGAAGATGAGGGCTTGCTGGTGCTGCCGACACACCGGCTCGTGCGCAATGTATCCCCAGAAAAGATAACCGGCCTGGCCGATGCACTCTCAGCACGGTTCACACTGACGGTGAGTTCTGCCGAAAATATCGAAGCCGCGATCGCCCAGCAGGGTGCCTCGGGGAAGGTCGCGTTTGGGATCGTTCTGCCGCCGGGCACCGTGCATCTCGCGGTGCTGAATGCTTCGGCTGCCGACCTGCCGAGTCTCGTTCCCGGGTCAGGCTCCGAGGCGGTCAAGAGTCTTCCGGTCACGCTGCTGGGCACGTTGATATTGGATCAAGCCCTCGGGATCGACGCGGCGGCAGTCGCCGCCGGGGGCCATGTCTCCTACACCCGTGACATCGCCGAGGCCGTATCGTCCGTCCAAGACGGCTCCGCGCAGGCAGCTTTCCTGCTCGGGCGGCCCACGGTGGCGGAGATCAAAGATGTGTCACTGGCCGGGGATGTGATGCCTCAGAAGTCGACGTTCTTCTTTCCCAAGCTCCTCTCGGGTCTGGTCCTGCGCGATCTTCGGACGGACATCTCGGCGGAAGCAGGGCAGCTCGATGCGAAGTAAAGTTCTCGCACGGGGAGCGGCGTGTGCCGCCGGTGCCATGATTTTTTCGAGCGGAGCTATCGCAGGACAGCCGAAGCTGCCGGTGCAAAAGCAAAAGACGACTGCCGCTAAAGCACAAGCGGCGGCGGTGAAACAAATCTTGCCGTCGGCGTTCTACAATTCGCCCAGCTTCCCGGAATATTATAAGCCGTATGTCACGCTGCTGGCAAAGGACCAGTACGAGCAGGAGCGCGGCCTGAAGTTCAACAAGATTATCCGGGGCGACATTCGGAAGCAGCGGATCGCGCTGACCTTCGACGATGGCCCGCACCCGATGTACACGCTTCAGCTTCTCGACATACTGCGCCGTACCCACACCCCGGCAACTTTCTTTGTCGTAGGCAGACAGGTGGAAAAGAACCCGACGCTGGTCCAGCTCGAAGTCGCGGAGGGGCATGAGATCGGCAACCATACCTACGACCATGTCAACCTGACGCTGATTCCCCCGGTGCTCATCGGTTATGAGCTGGATCAATGCGATGCGGCACTCAAGAAAGTCACCGGCTCCTCGGCCCGCTTCTTTCGCCCTCCTGGCGGAGATTATAACGGCGACGTGGTTCGGGAGGCTTCCAAGCGCGGCTATATCACGACGCTCTGGACAAATGATCCAGGTGACTTCTCTAAGCCGCCTGCGGATGTGATTCTCAAGCGTACTTTGGACCATCTGGAGAACGGCGCGATTATTTTGATGCACGACGGGATCCCGCAAACGATGCAGATCCTGCCGGCACTGATCGCGGAGGCGCATCGGCGCGGGTATGTGTTTGTGACGATGAGTCAGCTGGCACGGGATTATTAAATCCAGTATTATTTGCGAACCACTGAAATATCGCCGATTTTATATAAATATGTGGTAAGATGATGTCAACAGTTTAACTTTCCGCTCCTTCTCTTTTTTAAGAGCCTACTCTTTTCCCCTGATTACTCCTGGGAGAGCTGCCGAGGCTCACCTTATCTACATTGAGAGAATGCGAAGTGGCCTCCCCGGCTCGCCGGGGACGCCTCCGCGCTTGAGTGGAGACTTGGATTGCGCCGCCTGTAAGATTCCTTCGGGAATGAATTTTTACTTGACGGGCGGCAACCCTCCTCACACGCTGCGGAGGTCGAAAGGCACCGAATTTTGCAGACTTTCACAGAACTCCCTTTGCGGGACGCGATTCAGCGGAACCTGGCGAATGCAGAGCACATCAACCTAACCGAAATTCAGGAACTTGCCCTTCCGGCAGCCCTGGCCGGTAAGGACCTCATCGCGTGCGCCCAGACCGGTGGCGGCAAAACTGCCGTCTACGCGATTCCCATTCTTAACAAGCTCGATCACAAAGAGGGCCGCAACCCGCGTGCCCTAATCCTCGTTCCGACCCGCGAGCTGGCGGTCCAGGTCGAGGCGAACTTCGGCCTCTACGGCAAGGGCACGGGCCTGCGCGGTGTCGCTATTTACGGCGGGGCGGGTATGCCCCAGCAGATCATGCGGCTGCGGCGCGGCGTCGATATTATCGTCGCCACTCCGGGCCGCCTCTTCGACCATCTGGAACAGGGTTATGTTGACCTGTCCGAGATCGAAGTCTTTGTTCTCGACGAAGCTGACCGTCTGCTGGACATGGGCTTTTTGCCCCAGGTGCAGCGGATCGCCAAGCACCTGCCGACTTCGGCCCGTCAGACCATGCTGTTCTCGGCAACAATGGACGGCGATGTCGAAGGACTGGCCCGCGCGTACCTGTCGGAGCCGGAAATCATCAATGCCGGGCCGCGCTCGACCGTGGTCGCACAGATCGAACAGATCGTCCACCGCGTGACACCCGCCGAGAAGGGCGATCTTCTCCTTTCCCTGCTGCATGAAGCCCGCGAAGGCGGCGGCGGCGCACTGGTCTTCGCCCGCACCCGGCACGGGGCGGATCGTTTGGAAAAGACTCTCTCCCTCGCGGGACTGCGCTCCGGCTGCATCCACGGAGACATCTCGCAGAACCAGCGTGAGCGGGTGCTGGGGCTGTTCCGCAGCAAGCGCATCGATGTTCTGGTGGCGACCGACGTGGCCGCTCGCGGAATCGACGTTCCGCATATCACGCATGTCATCAACTATGATGTCCCGGTGAATGCCGAAGACTACATCCACCGGATTGGCCGAACGGGCCGTGCGGGCCGTTCCGGGATCGCCCTGACATTCGTGACCAACGGTGACACGCCGCAGCTTCGCGCCATCGAGAAGCTGGTCGGCAAGCGTCTTGACCCGAACCCGCCCTCCGCCGACGAGAACCGGATGGGTGCCCGTCAGCAGGTGCGTCGCTCGAACGGCTCCGGCCGGACCTACGGCGGCGGCTGGGACGGCGGCGCGAAGGCCAATGGCCGACGCACCATGCCCGCCCGTCGCGGTCGCTAACTTCTGATCTGCCCCCAGTACTTACTTGTAAGTCCTGGGGGCTTTTTTTGATTGGAGATGACAATGCCTGAGCCGCAAGCAAACCAAATTATCGTCACTAAAAATGGATCTTATGTTGTGAGCGGCACCGTGCCGCTGTCAATTCAGACAATTCAGCCCAACGGGGCAGGGGAGTCCTGGGAGTGGGTGGAAGGCCAGAAGCTCGAAGCGAAGGCCCTATATGCCCTCTGCCGCTGCGGGAAATCCGGCTCGGCCCCATACTGCGACGGCACCCACACCAAGATCGGTTGGGACGGTACGGAGACCGCGACGCGGGAGACATTTGAACAGCAGAAGACCGTACTGGCAGGGCCGACACTGACACTCGATGACGCTCGCCCTTTCTGCGCGGCAGCCCGCTTCTGTGACGCCGTGCAGAACACCTGGGACTCTATCCCCGAAACAGCGGACCCCGAAGCCCGGGCACGGGTAATCCACCAGGCGACGCGCTGCCCGTCGGGGCGTCTGGTCGTGCGAAATACAGTCAGCGGGGAAGTCTTCGAGCCAACACTCGAGGCCTCGATCGGGATTGTGGAAGATCAGCCGGAAGCCTGCAGCGGTCCGCTCTGGGTGCGCGGCGGCATTCCGGTCGTCTCTCAGGACGGCGAAGCTTACGAAGTACGAAACCGTGTGACTCTGTGCCGATGTGGGCATTCGAGCAACAAGCCGTTTTGTGATGGGACGCATACGGAGATCAAGTATCAGGATGGAATTTCCACCGCGCCTAAATAATCTCGACCCACGACTCGTCAAAGCCCAATGCTCGAAGGGCTGCATCTCGCGGCAATTTCTCCGGGAGGCGCAGCTTGAAGGCAAGTCTGGTATCCGGCACGTCTTCAATGATTGTGAACTGTGCGCCGTGCGGCTGCCAAGTAAATTTGTGATTGCCGGAGCCGTCTTTCCCTTCAAGATTTCCGTGCTTGTTCCATTCCCATGCGTAGCGTTCCGTCTCAAATCTGAGCGTCTCAAACTCGAACAGAACACATTCGCTTAAATCGTCGGATTTGACGAGTACTACAGTGCGGCAATGTGCGAAACGCTGGCGCACGGAAGACACACGCGCGTTCCAAATGTCAAGGACATATTTGCCGATTTCGCTCGGGGTAAGGCCGCGTGAATCGCTTTGCTTGTAAGAGTAATCTAAAGAGTTACGGCCTGAGATCAAGCGAATTCGCTGCGCCGTCGCGGGCTTGCTGTTTTTGACGGTCTTCGCTCCCCAGCAGCAGCTGTCCAGACGAACGTCGTCCAGCCCGATGTTGGACGGTTTCCACTCCGCGTTAATTCCTTCGGCAAATATGCGCTCCCAATCCGAACCTTCCAGCCGCGCTTCGCCGCGCGTATGCAAGTGATAAACTATCTCGGCCGCTATCCGGTAGATAGTTTTTTGCGGGAATTTGCCGAGCGGGTAAGGCGCGGGTACTTTATCTGCTGTTCGGAGACGGGGTTCTGACATGTCTGTTCATTTTCTATTACCATCGAATATTGCTGGCGAGGACGGTCGATGTTTGCCGAGTAGACTCCGCTCCAATTCATTGCGTCTATCACTCGCTCCATCACAGCGGCCACGACGGGGACGGCCACGGCATTGCCCGCTTGTTTGCGAATTTGACCGTCGTTACAAACCGTTTGGTAAGTATCCGGGAAGCCTTGTAGCCGGAGCATTTCGCGCGGTGTGAGTCGCCGCAAGCCATCGACCAGGAGATAATTGTAACTTGCCCCGGCGCGTAAAGCGCAGCTGTAGGGGTAGGAGCTGATATGCCCAGCTTTGTTTTCGTGCCAGATGGTCGGCTCCGTGCCGGGGCTGCACTGCTCAAGACGGCGCAGCCGGATATGGTCGGAAGCAAGATGCTTCGGGTCTACTTCGCGTTCCAAAATCTCGGAGAGGGGGACCATTGGAACAGGAGCAAGAGGCCAGGAAATAGACTGTTTATCTCGAAACCCGACAATCAGTATCCGTTCCCGCTTCTGCGGCAAACCGAAATCCAGCGCGTTCAGAATGCGGTGGGAATGGCTGTAGCCGAGTGTATCCAGCGTTTCGAGAATACGGCTGAGGGTGCGGCCAGTATCATGGCTCGCGAGTCGCTTAACATTCTCCAGGACAAACGCTGCCGGACGTTTGCTATCGAGTATTCGTGCAATATCGAAAAAGAGAGTGCCGCGTGTGTCCTCAAAACCTTTGGAGGAACCGATAATACTGAATGGCTGACAGGGAAAACCGGCAAATAGGATGTCGTGGTCGGGAATTGTGCTGGCATTCACCTTTGTAATATCGCCTGCGGGAGAAAGCCCAAAATTGGCTTCGTACATCCGTCGTGCTTCGGGGTCAATATCGCTTGCAAAGACGCATTCGCCTTCCAATCCGCGATTTGCAAGTGCTCGTTCTGCACCGAGATGAAAGCCGCCGATGCCGCAAAACAGGTCAATGTAACGGATTTTTTTCATTGGTTCTAGTATAGCACAGCAGCCTTCCGTTTTCTCAGCGCGAACTGGACTTACGGGCCAGTGCCAGGGCGATCTCGGCGATTGTCAGGGCGGAAGGGCTGTCGCGCTGGGACACGGGGGCAGCCGCCGCCAGCTCCTGAGTTGCGGGGTAGAGATAGAGCATATCGTGCAGGGCGGCGGTCACGATTCGCGCCGTCTCGGTTTGAAGCGGAACGAACCGTGCCATGAGGAGCAATATGCCCACGATCTCCTCTGCCGTCGCTTCTTTCCAAACGCGCACATTCTGGCCGTCCATATACTGCGCCAATTGGGATAGGTAAACGCAGGGCATATAGAGGGGCAGATCGTAAACGGTCAAGTGGGAGCCGCCGAGTGACACTCGCATCTCTGCCGTGTCGATTTCCCAGGACGGGTCACTTAAAAAAATGTGGAGCGCACGCAGGCCGTTAGTCAGAGCAACGATGCCGGGGATGGAAAGCTCCTTCACGGCGGCTTCAAACGAAAGGTTCAACCGGCGGTCAAAAAGAAGGTCGGCGGCTTCGTCGAAGAGTGCGATGATGGGGGTCAATCGCTGCTGGATAGCAAGAGGCAAGGTGTCCCAGTTGTCGGTGTAGTCAGAGATCATTTGAGTAGGTTCCGCAGGACAAAGCCGATGTTGGCGGGCCGCTCGGCGAGGCGGCGCATGAAGTAAGAGTACCAGGCCGAGCCGTAGGGCAGGTACGCCCGGACCAGGTAGCCCTCGGCGGCGAGAGATTCTTGCAAGTCCCGCCGGATACCATACAGCAACTGGAACTCGGAGTTGGAATTGGACAGCTTCTCTTCGCGGATTTGATGTTTCGCTTCGCGCAAGATGACTTCATCGTGAGTGGCAATGGCAGGCTTAGTGCCGTGACGCAGCAGCTCATGCATCTGCCGAACGTAAGCACAATCTACCTCAGTTTTGTCCGGGTAGGCCCGGTCGGGTGGTTCCGCATAGGCTCCTTTGACTAAACGGACCCGGATGCCCTCGGCTAGAAGTGACTTCAAATCTTCGTCCGTGCGCCGCAGGCAGGATTGCAGCACGGTTCCGATATTCCCGTGCTCAGCATACGCCGAGCGCACGATATCCAGTGTCCGCTGCGTGTACGCCGAGCCTTCCATATCAACGCAGACAAATGCATCGGGAATTGCGGAGGCGTGTGCCAGGAGGCAGTCAAGATTCTGTGCAGCCACATCCGTGCCCAGATCCAGGCCCAGGGCGGTCAGCTTGACACTGAGATAAGGCGGCGACAAGTGGGCCGCATCCAGCGCGTGTAGGCCGTGTCGGTAGGAAAGCGCAGCAGCTTCCGCTTCGCGTTCCGAAGAGATATTTTCGCCCAGCTCGTCAAGCGCGATTGAAATGCCGTTTTCTTGAAGACGGCGAGCGGCGACGAGCGCGGTTTCCAGAGTGTCACCAGCGATAAACCGCTGCACTAGACCTTTCGAGAAGCCGTAGCGCAGCATGATCTGTTTGACGCCATCATTCTCTGCGAGTGCGAGCAAAGCGGCACTGGGCATGACATTTCCCTTGACTTTCAAGCCGGTCCCGGCGCATAATATGCAGAATGCACGTTTCCGTGATTATACCCGCATACAACGAAGCCGCGCGTCTGCCTTCGACCCTGGCCGCGACCGCAGACTATTTCCATCTGCGCCCGGAAACGTTCGAGATTTTGGTCGTGGATGACGGCAGCACGGACGGCATGGCAGCCGTCGTCGCGGAGTTCGCCGCGCTGCACCCAGACACTTCGGTGCAATGCCTGAGCTATGGCGGCAATCGGGGCAAGGGTTTTGCCGTACGCCACGGGATGCTGCGGGCGGGTGGCGATCTGCGACTCTTCTGCGATGCGGATCTGGCGACGCCTGCCGAAGAATACGAAGTTGTACTGACCGCGATGACACAGGCTGGTGCGGAGATCGGGATCGGCTCCCGGCCCCTGCGAAACTCGCACCTACTAGTGCATCAGCCGTGGGTTCGGGAATGGATGGGGCGGGGCTTCAACAAGGCCGTGCAGCTTCTGGCGGTTCCGGGGATCGCGGACACGCAGTGCGGCTTCAAGCTCTTTACGGCGGCGGCGGCGCAGGACGTATTTTCCCGCTGCCGGATCGATGGGTTTGCTTTTGACAGTGAAGCATTGTATATCGCCCGGCGTCTCGGCTACATCATCGCCGAAGTTCCAATTCGCTGGTCGCACAAAGACGGCTCGAAAGTGAGCATGGTGCGCGACGGCCTGCAGATGCTGCGTGACCTGACCACAATCCGCTGGATGCACCGGACGCTTCAGAAAACCGAAGAGAAAGCCCGACCGACCTCCTCGCTCCATCCCAAAGCATGAAACACGAAGAATATGAGCGGATGTACCGCTTCGAAGACAGCTACTGGTGGTTTATCGCCCGCCGCCACTTGATCACCAGCCTTCTGGAAACGCACTATGCCCGCGACGGTCAGCTGCAAATACTGGACATCGGGTGCGGCACTGGTGCGATGCTGGACGATTTAAAACCGTTCGGGGATGTTGTGGGTGCCGATTTCTCACCGGAAGCACTGCAGTTTTGCGTGACGCGTGGGGTCGAGTCGCCGCTGGCGCGGGCGGATGTCCGGCGGCTGCCGTTTGCCGATAATTCGTTCGATGTAGTAACGGCAATGGACATCATCGAGCATATCGATGATGACAAGGCGGCCTCAGCAGAGATTTTCCGGGTGCTGAAGCCAGGGGGGCGTCTGTTTGTGACGGTCCCGGCCTTTGCGGCACTCTGGAGCGAACATGATGAAGCACTGCACCATTATCGTCGTTACACGGTCCCGCATTTAAAAGACTTGTTCCAGCGCGTTGGACTGGACGTGGACAAGATCTCGTATACCGTCACAGCACTCTTCCCACCGATCCTGCTGTACCGGATGCTGAGTAACTGGCTGCCGAAAAAACGGGAAGCGGGCGAGAAAAAAGCCAATCTGGTAAACGTCTCCGGCCCGGTCAATTCGGCTTTGCTGACACTCTCAAAGCTGGAAACGAAGCTGGTGCATCGGCTGAACTTACCGTTTGGAGTCACAGTGGTCAGCGTCGCCCGCAAGGGAGGCGAAGTCCGATGACAAACGCCAGACGCTGGGGGTGGGGGATGGCTGGAGTCGCGGCAGGCGGTCTGCTGGCTTATTCCGTCGGGGTGGAGCCTTATGCGGTGGAGACCGTGCATCTGGAGATGTTCACGCCGCGTCTGCCGCCCGAGTTCGAGGGCTACACGATCACTCAGGTCTCCGATCTGCATATGCGGCAGATGGGGCGGCGCGAGAGGATCGTCCAAAAGCTGCTTGCCGCTCTGCCGCCGTCCGATCTGGTAGCAGTGACGGGCGACATGATCCATACGTCCGCAGGAATCGAGCCGTTTTTAAAACTGGCGCAGTCGTTCCACGCCGCCGATGGGGCGTACGCCATCTTTGGAAACTCCGAGCATAAGAACGGGGTTCGCCCCTTTGCGTTCTCCCAGACGCTTTTAGACAACGGTATTCCGACTTTGATGAACCGGCACGTTCTGCTCACCCGAGGCGACGCTCGGATCGCTCTTGTCGGCGTCGACGACCCCGTGAACGACAAGGACCGTCTGGGTGATGCGCTGGACGGCGTACCGGACGATGTC
>JANXNV010000266.1 GCA_025353925.1 Armatimonadota bacterium | reverse complement strand
TGGCTGCACGATGTAGGGAAGTACAGCGACGACTTCCAAAAGTACCTGCGTGAATGCGACGCGGCAAAACACGGAATCGGCAAAGCTCCAAAGCCCGGCAGTGCCGAGCACAAGGTGGCGGGAACCCGGCTGGCTTTGGAGATTTTGCCGGCCGTAGTCAAACACATCATCGCTCCCTGTGTTCTCGGTCATCATGGAGGACTGAATGCAAAACCGGAAACGGAATCGGCTGTCGGCAGAGCGGAAGAGGGCGCAAAAAGCAGCCAAAGCCTTGCCAAGTCTATAGAATGTGCTTTGATTGACTTCCCCCAGTTGACGACTGCTTCACCCGACCAGGGAGCCATCCCGGCGATTTCTACAATGCCTTCTGAGCGCAATGCTGCACGTATGCATTTGGAGATGCTGACACGATTTGTCTTCTCCTGCCTGGTGGACGCTGATAGCCTAGACACGGAAACACATTTCTCTGAGGAAAAAAAAGAGCTGCGTTTGCGTACAGCTCTGCAAGACGTCGCCCGAGAGTGGCTGGAAATCTTGCAGAGGCAACAAACAGTGCTGCAAGAAGGCGCAGAAAAAGCGGCTCTGACACCAAAATCAAAAATAGTGAGTAGAGTGCGGCGCGAAGTTTATGCAGCCTGCTTGGAAGTAGGTAAGCAGCCTTCCGGCGTATTCTCTTTAACCGTACCCACAGGAGGTGGAAAGACACGCTCCGGTCTCGCGTTTGCATTATCGCATGCGGCCGAACACGGTTCCACACGGATAATCTATGCCGCGCCTTACACGAGCATCATTGACCAGACTGCCGATGCATTTCGAGAAATATTGGGACCGGATGCCGTTCTGGAACACCATTCTGCTGTGGAGCCACGTATGGCGGATCGTGATGAAGAAGGTGACCAAGCGGAGAGTGCTTTTGAGCAGCGGCGGCGGCTATCGGCAGAAAATTGGGATGCACCGCTTATCGTGACAACCACGGTTCAGCTTTTGGAAAGCCTGTTCTCAAATCGCACAACGCGCTGCCGCAAACTGCACAATATTGCGGGAAGCGTTATCATCCTCGACGAAGCTCAAACATTGCCGCCGCACCTTTTGACTCCCCTACTTTGTGGCCTTCGAGCACTGGTTGAGCAATTCGATGTTACCCTCCTCTTAAGCACGGCTACCCAGCCTGCGTTCGAAGGCGAAACTCTCTATTCACGCGGACTGCCTTCCATAACTCCCATTGTTGCTGATCCTTCCGCTCACTTCGAGGCACTTGTCAGGGTCCAATATCGGGTTGTGCCGGAAATTTGGGAGTGGAAACAAGTTGCGGCGGAAATGCGGCGACTGCCCTCTTCTTGCCTGACTATTTTGAACACCAAAAAGGATGCAATGGCACTGCTTGATGAATTAAAAGAAGACACCCGACCGATTTTTCACCTCTCGACTTTGCTCTGCGGTGCCCACCGTCGCCAGGTCCTCAGCCAAGTCAAAGCGGCTTTTATCGCAGAGGCTGCGGGCGGCTCGCCTGTTTTTGTCGTCTCTACTCAGGTTGTCGAGTGCGGCGTTGACATGGATGCTCCGCGCGTTTTGCGTGCCTGCGGGCCACTCGACCGCGTGATCCAGGCGGCTGGTCGCTGCAACCGCGAGGGGAAGCGTCCTGTGGAAGAAAGTGAAGTCGTCATCTTCCGCACTGAAGCCAATGCCGCTCCGCCCGGAAACTATCGAACAGGGATGGATGTGACGAATGCTATGATTCTAGAGGCGAATGGACTTCTCGATTTTCACTCTCCCCAGGTTGCGACGGATTATTTTGCCCGACTTTACGGCATTCTGGGCGAGAGTGGTCGCGATAAGAAAGAAGTGCAGTATGACCGGAGACGATGGGACTACCCCGAGGTTGCGCGGAAGATGCGTCTGATCGAGGATGATACCGTACCGGTACTGGTTCCATATCATCAAGATTCTGTACAAGAAGCGGATTGGAGCAAAAAGGAATTCGAGGTTCTAGTTCAAGAACTTCGTGATCGTGCCGATGCTGCGCGATTTGGACAGGGACGTGGAAGTATTATGACGCGAGATTTGTGGCAGCGTATTCAGCCGCTCACTGTGGCGATCTTTCAAACTGAAGTAGCTCGGCTCAAACAAACAACTCTCGAAGAGCTGGTCCCCGAACAGCTTTATCTCTGGCGAGGGAATTACGACCAACTGACCGGTATCGGTAACAGCGTCCAGTGCGGCATCAGCAATCTCTACAGTGTATCAAGTTTGATGAGCTGAAATTATTTCGCAAGCAGCTTGACATTCATTCCGCCGTTCGGTATTGTGCGTAGGTTCTCTCTATAAACTAAGCTGAACAAAAATAGCTCTTGCCCAAATTATTGAGCAAGTGATGGATTGAAACAGCCTCGTTTACAGGGCTGTCAGGAAAATGGGCGACACGAAAATCGGACGAAAGGAATGACTATGCAATACCCGCCGGTCGAGGTGAAAGTCTGGGGTGACTTCGCGCTGTTTACGCGGCCCGAGCAGAAAATCGAGCGCGTCTCCTACGAAGTGCCGACACCCTCGGCTGCCCGTGGAATTTTGGAGGCCATTTTTTGGCACAGGCCGATGCAGTGGCGTATCCGCGAAATTGTCGTGCTGAAACCGATCCGGCACTTTTCCATTCTCCGAAACGAAGTCAAGTCGCGAATGAGTGAGCGCAGCGATGGTTTGAGCATCACAGACGATCGTTCCCAGCGGCACACGCTGGGTCTGCGGGATGTATCGTATATTATACGAGCAGATATCTGGCTGCCGCCGGGGGCGGTAGACCGGGACGGCATTCCGGTGACTGTCGAGAAATATCGCGCTCAGTTCCGTCGGCGTGTCTCTCAAGGCAAATCCTTTCACCGTCCTTATTTCGGATGTCGGGAGTTCGCCGCAAATTTCGCGGTCCCGGACGGAACGGAGACGCCAATCATGCTGACCGACCATTTGGGACGTATGCTGCTAGACATTGCATTCGGCTCGAAAGAAAACAAACCGGAGTTCTTTGAGGCACAGTTGAAAGATGGGGTGCTGCGTGTGCCACAAGATTTCTACGAGAGGGAGAATCACGTATGATCTTGCAGCAGCTCTACGCAGACTCGGAAGCGATCCTCAAGGCCTGTACTGTTGACGGCAAAGTTCCGCCGCCTATGTATGACTCCGTTCTGGTCCAATGGGAGGTGCAGCTGACCGCAGAAGGCCGATTTTCTGGCTGCATCAATTTAGGCGAAAAGGGTGGCTTGCGGAAGCTCGTTCCCTACAACTATGGACGCTCTGTTGATATTGTGCCCAATCTTCTGGTGGACACGGCTGATTATGCTCTGGGCATTCTGGATAAGAACGCTTCGAAAAAGCATATGGCGTTCAGGAAGCTCGTCGCAGAATGTGCCGCTGCAACCGGTGACATACAGGTTCAGGCTGTCGAGAAATTTCTAAAAGGCGGAGGGGTGCCACCCGAACATTTACCCCGTGACATGGAAGCAAAACACCGAGTCATGTTTACTGTGGGTGGTCGGATGCCCTCGGAAGGAGAAAAAGTAAGACAGTTCTGGGATGATTTGACGGCACGTGAATGCAAAGGAAAAAAGAAAGCGCAGGGAAATTGCCTGATCACTGGCCAACACGGTTTCGTGGAATCCATACTCCCCTGTGAAATACGTATTCTGCGTGAAAGTGCGCCTCTGATCTCTGTGAATGAAGCAGCTGGATGCTCTTATGGATTTGAGCAGGCACTCAACGGTGCTGTCTCTCGAGACGCCGCCGAGGGCTTCACCAAAGCACTAAACGCTCTGATGCGCCGAAACAACACGCACTTGAACGTCGGCGACATGACCTATGTTTTCTGGAACCGGCAGGGACCGGACGAGGATATTGCGGCCGTGCTGGACCAAAGTGATCCTGAACAAGTCAAGCGCCTGCTCAACACGCCACGCGATATAAAATCCCGTCCTGCCTCGCGTGAGACGCGCCAAATCCCGGTTGACTTTTTCGCCGCAGCCTTGACCGGCAACAAAACGCGCGTAGTTTTTCGGGATTGGCTGGCACTTCCCAAATGGCAGGTAGAAGATAATCTGCATCGCTGGGTGCAGGCACAGAAGATTATCAGCCCGGTCGGCGATGCAGAAGGCTGTTTCACGGTCTATAAGTTGGCGGCAGCACTGTACCGAGACCGCAAATTCCGGAAGGCCGATGTCCCAGCACTTATCTCCGCCGCCCTGCGCGGATCACCCCCGCCTCGTCGCCTCCTCGCACAGGCGGTCGGGCGCTGCCGTATCGAGCACCGGGTTCGGCATGAGCAGGCCGCACTGCTGAAACTGGCCCTAACCATTACCAACGAAGAGGAGGCATCATCCATGTCCGCACTTGACGAAACCAACACAGATTCCGCGTATGTCGCCGGGCGTCTTTTGGCCGTTCTGGAAGACATACAATACCAGGCGCAGGGCAAACTGAACAACACGATTATCGACCGTTTTTTCAGCGCGGCCACGGCAACGCCCGGCCTTATACTTCCTATCCTGCTTCGTAATGCGGAAAAGGCCCACTTGCCTAAAATACGCCGGAAGAATGGACCGCGCGGCTGGATGATCTACAACGGCATCAAAAACCGATTGGGACGTCTCCACGAGCTATTGCCCGCCACCTCCTATCCCCCGGCATTGAGCCTGGAAGAACAATCGCGTTTTCTGCTTGGCTACTACCTCCAGCGCGCGGCACGGGCGAAAAAAACCGAAGCTTCCGAAAGCGAACCATCCGAAAACCAAGACTTGGAAGGAAACAACAAAGAATGACTGACTTTACACAATGCGGGGACCCGAGTCGCCGCCATGACTTTATTTTGGTGTTTGACGTGACCGACGGCAACCCGAATGGCGATCCGGACGCCGATAACCAGCCGCGCCAGGATCAAGAGACAAATCAAGGACTAGTCACGGATGTGTGTCTCAAACGCAAAGTCCGCAACTATGTTGGTCTTACACAGGAGTCTGCCGCACCCAATCGTATCTACGTTCAAGACAAAGGCATCTACCTCAACCAGTTGAACGGAGAGTCGCATGCAGCAGTGGGAATTCCAGCAAAAATGGCAAAAGACCCGGATCGCGATATGCGTAACAAGGCACGCGATTGGATGTGTGCCAATTTCTTCGACGTTCGAATGTTTGGAGCCGTCATGAGCACAGGTGTCAATGCCGGCCAGGTGCGCGGACCAGTACAGATGACATTTGCACGCTCAGTGAGTCCTATCTTGCCAATGGAAGTCACAATTAGTCGTGTCGCTTTGACCAATGAAAGTGAAAAAAAGAAGGCGGAGCGCGACTCGGCGGGATCTAATGCAGAGGACGAAACTGAGACGCAGCGTTATGGTAGCACCGGTACCTTTGGCCGTAAAGCCATTGTTCCCTACGGCCTCTACGTCGGTCACGGCTTTTATTCCGCGCCGTTCGCCAAGCAAACCGGCGTGACTTCCGCCGATCTGGAACTCTTCTGGACGGCTCTGATGAATATGTGGGATCTGGACCATTCCGCCGCTCGCGGCC
>JANXNV010000262.1 GCA_025353925.1 Armatimonadota bacterium | reverse complement strand
TGGCTGCACGATGTAGGGAAGTACAGCGACGACTTCCAAAAGTACCTGCGTGAATGCGACGCGGCAAAACACGGAATCGGCAAAGCTCCAAAGCCCGGCAGTGCCGAGCACAAGGTGGCGGGAACCCGGCTGGCTTTGGAGCTTTTGCCGCCAATTATGGGCAAAACGATCGCTGCCTGCGTGATTGGGCATCATGGAGGTTTGACTGCGCCTCGCAAAATCATGGAGTGCGTGGAGGCGACCCCTGACAAGTCCGCTATGCAGGACAAGACCATCGCTCAAGCCCGAGCAAATTTTATTCCCTTAAATGAAGCACCGCCAGCGCAAATGCCAGCAGCATCGGGTACGACAATTTTGGTATGGGAGATGTTTATTCGCTTCCTCTTTTCCTGCCTGGTGGATGCCGATGGGCTGGATACCGAGCGGCACTTCTCGCCGGAGACGGCGGATTTGCGGCAGACGACAACGCTGGCCGAGATTGGGCCGGGATGGCTGGAGAAGCTCACCGACAGCCAGGCGCAGCTGCAAAAGAGTGTGGGAGCGAGTCGTGTCAACGAAGTGCGGCGCGAAGTGTACGATGCCTGCCGGACGGCTTCCCAACGACCGCCTGGCCTCTTTTCGCTGACGGTCCCGACAGGTGGAGGCAAGACTCGGTCGTCGCTGGCTTTTGCTCTGAAACATGCGCTGTCCTGGGACCGATCTCGGATTATCTACGCTATTCCCTACACGAGCATCATTGACCAAACCGCCGCCGAGTTCCGCAAAGTGCTCGGGGAAAACGCCGTGCTGGAACACCACTCTGCCATGGAGAACCGGACAGATCGCCGGGACCGGACGACGAGTGCATTCGAAGAGGCCGCGATGCAGGCGGAAAACGCCCGTGATCAGCAGCGGAAACTGGATGCGGAGAATTGGAACGCTCCGCTGATCGTCACGACCACAGTTCAGCTCTTCGAGAGCCTTTTCTCCAACCAAACGAGCCGCTGCCGGAAAGTGCATCATATCGCGCGGAGCGTCATTGTGTTGGACGAAGTCCAGATGCTGCCCGCGCATTTGCTCTATCCGCTGCTTGACAGCCTAAAAATACTGATCGCACACTATGGTGTCACGGTCGTCCTCTGCACGGCGACGCAGCCGGCCATTGCCGGGAATACACCATTTACGGACGCAAGCAAGGGCCTCGGCACTCCCACGACGATTATGCCCAAGCTGCAAATGGAGGCGCATTTCCGGGACTTGAAGCGGGTGACATACCGTGTGGAAACTGAGCCGTGGGACTGGGTCCGAGTTGCGAAGGAGATCGACACTTCACCGCTTTCCTGCCTGGTAATCTTGAACACAAAAAACGATGCTCTGGCACTTCTGAAGGTGCTGGGTGATCCAAGCGCACGCCACCTGTCCACGCTGCTATGTGGCGAACACCGCCGTCAGGTGCTCAACGCCTCCAAAGAGGCACTAAAAGCCGCGCGAGAAGGCAAAGGTCCGGCCATCCGCCTGATTACCACGCAGGTAATTGAGGCGGGCTGCGACATTGACTTCCCTCGGGTACTGAGGTCGCGTGGTCCTCTCGACCGCATTATCCAGGCAGCGGGCCGCTGCAACCGGGAAGGCAAGCCGGGCGTTTTAGGGGACGTTCTCATTTTCAATCCTTCGGAGGGCAAACTGCCGCCCGGGGATTATGTCACTGCCGTGCAGGAAGCCTGGATGATGATCCAAAGCGGCACGGTGGATTTCGACGACCCCGCCCTCGCCACCGAATTCTTCTCTCGCTTTTACGGTGCGCTCGGCGCCGAGGGGCTGGATCATCCCCTGCCCGTGACTGTTGATGGCAGTAAAAGCACGGAGCCTGTTCAAGAGTCGCGTCGGCATCTCGACTTCCCATTGGTGGCCCGTAAGATGCGCCTGATCGCCGATGATACGTCGTCGGTACTGGTGCCCTATCACCAGGGCAAATTTGCGTCGGCCAGACACTCTAAAGACGAGTACGACGCTCTGATCGCCCGCATCGAAAACCGGCAGTTGCAGGGCAAAGGACTGGGGCGCGGCCTCTGGAATGAGATCCAGTCGCTGACAGTCGCCGTCCGCACCCAGAGTCTTGCAAGCCTGCCCATCTCCCCAGCTTACAACGCGGAAGCACCGGAGTCGCTTTATCTTTGGCACGGAATTTACGATCCAGTCGTTGGAATTGGCGACAGCGTAGATTGGGACAGCAGTGATTTGATTGTAGGCTCACTTTGAATTGGCACTACGGAAAACCAACCAAGCATTTTTAACAAAAAAATTAATTCTGTCTGCTGGCTATAGTCATTGACATACGTAGAAATAACCGTTATACTAACTTCATACGCTCAACTATTTTTCTAACATATATATAGACACTTATATTAATGTAGCATGAATGGAAAGCGTCGTATAAGCACCGAGTAAGTGCGTCGGTGAGGATTGAAATATGCTGCATTTAATATCCAGTGTTCTGGAGAAATGAGCAAGCGAAGGACTGAGGGGCGGCAACCCCTCAGCCCAGTGCGAACCCAAACAGTGGGAGCCGTCCGGGCCGCATGTGTTTTGCACAACATATTGTACCCCCTAAGACGGCTCCTTTACGCCCAAACAAGGCAAAGGAGACCGAATTGACTGCTACTTCTTCTCATGACCACGATAAACTCGTGGAAATGACCGCTTCCCGCATGGTGAACCAGGGCTTCACCCGCGTCCGCAGCTGTCATGGCGATCGCTACATGGCCTGTGACCAGATCGGCGACTATATTCCCGATACAACTGCATTGAGTGGAATCGCACCGGTAATTGCCGAAGCCGAATCTCGAGAAGGTTTAACAGAAGCCCACACAGAGGCCCAGTGGAAGACGTTTCACAGCCACGCCAACCGCGTTGGTGGCTGGTTCGTCGCAGTCGTCAATAAATCCGACGAAGCGGCGGCGAAAGTTCTGCTGAACCGAGTTTGCGGGATCGCGACGAATGTCCAATTGTGGACCTTCTGAACTTCAGGGTCCGGGAGCTATGCTCCTGGATCCGCCTTTTTCAATCCATCGCCAAATGTATTTTCAGAGTACGGAAAGGAGCACCTATGCAGTATCCCCCTGTGGAAGTTAAAGTTTGGGCACCCTATGCCTGCCTGACCCGGCCCGAGGCCCATGTGGAAAGGGTCAGCTATGAGGTTTTGACGCCGAGCGCGGCGCGGGGCATTCTGGAGGCCATCTTCTGGCACAAGCCTATGCGGTGGCGGGTGCGGGAGATTGTCGTGCTGAACAAAATTCGGCACTTCTCCATTTTGCGTAATGAGGTCAAGAGCAAGGCCGGGCGCGGCGGCGAGCTGTCGATCACCGATGACCGAACGCAGCGGCACACGCTCGGGCTGAAAGACGTCGCCTATATCATTCGGGCTGACGTTTGGCTGCCACCAGGTGCGACCGACCGCGAGGGGCAGCCGGTTAACGAGGCGAAATACCGCGACCAGTTCCAGCGGCGCGTGGCGAAGGGGAAATGCTTCCAGCGGCCCTATCTCGGCTGCCGGGAATTCGCCGCCGATTTTGGTCCTCCCGACGGGGCGGAGACGCCGATCGACGTCAGCGCGGATCTGGGCCGAATGCTGTTCGATATCGAGTATGCGGTGCAGGGCAATCAGGCGCAGTATTTCGAGGCACGTCTGGAAAATGGCGTTCTCCATGTGCCGCCGTCACTTTACGAGACCGGAGGTCCTGCATGATCCTGCAGCAGCTTTACTCAGATGCCGGAGCGATTCTAGGAGAAAACCTGGCTCCGCCGATGTATGATCGTAAGCCCGTCCGGTGGGTCGTACGATTGGAGCGCGACGGGCGGTGCCTGGGCATCCAGTCGCTGGGGGGGACAAAAGACGATAAGCGCGGCCGGCCGCAGACCGTTCCGTATCCCGGCCCTCGCGCGGGCAGTGTCATCCGGCCCTCCTTGATTGCCGATACTGTGGCCTACGTCCTGGGGATCGCTCCCGATGATCATCGGGTCGTCGCCAAGCACTCGGCATACAAGGCACTCATCAAAAGATGCGCTTTGGAAACCGGTGATCTTGATGTGGCGGCCATAAACCTATTCCTTTCACAGCATGACCCCAGTCTGCCGCTGCCTGACGAGGCGGCGCCAATGACTGCCGCCGATCTCGTTACCTTCCGCGTTGGCGGCAGCTACCCGACGGATAATCTGGATGTCCAGGCGTTCTGGGCCAAGACCGCCCGGCCCGAGCCGGAAAAGGGCGCGAAGCTGGCGGAATGCCTAGTGACGGGATTGGTCGGTCCCATTGAGTCGAGTCTGCCGGGGCTTCTCAAGCGTATTCCCGGCGGGCAAACGTCCGGCGTGGCATTGATCTCGGCAAACTGCGCGGCATTCGAATCCTACGGCTGGGAGCGGGCGCAGACGTCGCCGATCTCGCGCGAAGCGGCGGAACGCTTTACGAAAGCCCTGAATCGACTCATCGAGAACGAACGAACCCATATCACTGTCGGTAGCCTGGTTTATGTTTTCTGGACTGACCAGGGCGGCGATGAGTTAATGGCGATGGCCCTGGACAAGCCGGAAGATACTCAGGTCCGAGATGCCCTCAAGGCAGTTTTGACGGGGAAGCAAAGCCATTTGCTGAAGACCGACGCTTTTTACGGCCTGGCACTCTCGGCCAGCGGCGGACGGGCCGTGGTGCGCGACTGGCTCACGACCACCGTCGGCCACGCCTACGGCAATCTGGAAAAGTGGTTCGAGGCGCAGAGAATGGTCCTGCCGGACGGGTCGGAGGGGCTGCCTCTCGGAGTCTATCGCCTGGCCGGCTCCGTGTACCGGGACGCACGGAAGGAAATGGAGAATTCCGTGCCGCAGGCCCTGATCCGCTCCGCACTGTACGCCGAACCTGTCCCGCGCAGCCTGCGGGACAAAGCCGTTCTGCGCTGCCGCGCCGAGCAGGGCGTCACCCGCAACCGGGCGATTATCATCAAAGTAAGTCTTATGACCGACCCCACTTTTACGACACAAGAACAGGAGCACTATCAGCGCATGTCTCAACTTGATACCACGCACAACGACCCTGCCTATCTGTGCGGACGGCTTTTGGCGGAGCTGGATTATATTCAGTACGCCGCTCTCGGCAAACTCAATGCGACCCTCGTGGATCGCTACTTTGGCGCGGCTTCCACCGCCCCTGCCACGGTATTCGGCCTGCTGCTGGTCAATGCCAACAAAGCGCATCTGCCTAAGCTGCGCAAGTCCAAGCCTGGTATCTATCAGGCCCTGCAAAAGCGGATCGAAGAGATCATCGCCCCGACGCCGGACCAGCCTCTGGGGCTGCAGAACTTCCCGGCGACGCTGACGCTGCAAGACCAGGGCCTGTTTGCTCTGGGTTTCTATCATCAGCGTGCCGCCGACCGCAAAGCCGCTGCGGAAGCCAAGGCCCAGAAGAACGCCGCTCTGGCGGAATTGCCTGAAGGCCCGGATGCCGCCGGGACCGCCGACACCAACGATAACGAATGACTCGAGAAAAACGAATGACATCGAGAAAAACGGAGACGAATTATGATTGATTTTACGAAGCCTGAATTTCAGCCCTGCCTTGATCCCAATCGCCGCCATGACTTCATTCTGCTCTTCGAAGTCACGAACGGCAATCCAAACGGCGACCCCGATGCCGGCAACATGCCCCGTGTCGACCCGGAAACGATGCACGGCCTCGTCACCGATGTCTGCCTCAAACGCAAAGTCCGTAACTACGTTGCCCTGACAAAAGGAGACGCGGAGGGCTACTGTATTTTCGTCGAGGAAAAAGGCGTTCTGAACCGTCAGATCGAGACCGCCTACAAAGAGCTGAACATCGATCTGCTCGCCGCTCCGGCCAACGCGGCGGATGGCAAGGCCCGCAAGGCAAACAACAAAGGGCAAGGCTCTGAAGTCGAGAGCGCACGACAGCAGCTTTGCCGTACCAAATACGATGTCCGCATGTTCGGGGCCGTCATGTCCACCGGCGCAAACGCCGGGCAGGTGCGCGGTCCGATGCAGCTCACCTTCTCCCGCTCGGCGTCGCCCATCACGCCGCTCGACGTGTCCATCACCCGTATGGCCGTCGCGACCGAGAAAGAAGCGGAAGATCAAGGCGGCGACAACCGCACGATGGGCCGCAAGACTCTGATTCCCTACGGCCTCTACGTCGGTCACGGCTTTTATTCCGCGCCGTTCGCCAAGCAAACCGGCGTGACTTCCGCCGATCTGGAACTCTTCTGGACGGCTCTGATGAATATGTGGGATCTGGACCATTCCGCCGCTCGCGGCC
>JANXNV010000254.1 GCA_025353925.1 Armatimonadota bacterium | reverse complement strand
GCAGCAGCAATGCCGTGAGAAACAGCCTGGTAATTCGCATGGAGGTCTCCTGAACGTGTTTGCATACAGGACGATTGGCCGCTACGCCGTGTTCCCGGCGGTCTCGGCGTTGATTCGGCGTGCGGCGGCGGCGGGATCGGCATCCGCCGTGATCGGACGGCCTACGACGATGTAATCCGCCCCGGCCCGCACCGCTTCGCCGGGGGTCATCACGCGCTTTTGGTCGCCAATATCTGCCCCGGCAGGGCGGACACCCGGGATGACCAGCAGGAAGTCCGGGCCGCAGGCGGCGCGGATGGCGGCAATCTCCAGCGGGGAGGCCACCAGGCCGTCGCAGCCGCTGTCCTGGGCCATCTTAGCCAGCGCGACCACCTGCTCCGTCAGCGGGCGGGTCACGCCCATCTCGCCTTGCAAAACCTCCGAGCTGGTGCTGGTCAGCACGGAGACGGCGATCACCAGCGGCTTCGGAACACCTGCCTCAGTGGCCCCGGACTCCGCCCCCAAAACCGCCGCTTTCATCATGGCACTTCCGCCGGAGGCATGAACATTGAACATCCAGACCCCGCGCCTTGCCGCTGCTTTCGACGCCCCCAAAACTGTGTTTGGAATGTCGTGAAACTTGCAGTCGTAAAAGATTTTGGCATTCGGCCCGGCGGCTTCGCGCAGCGCGTCCAACAGGCTGAAGCCCGCTGAGTTGATCAGCTCCAAACCGACTTTGTACCCGGCAACCTGCCCCGACAACTGTTTTGCCAGGGCAAGCGCTTTTTCCGCCGTGTCCACATCGAGAGCGACTAATATTTGACTTTGCGTGTTCATATTAATTGCGCCGCGACCCGCCGCCCAGCGACAGCAGGATCTGCACCAGGAACCAGAACAGGTTCAGGAAGTCCAAATATAGGGCCACCGTCGCGATCACGTAATCGTTTGGCCCGTAGCGGAACTTGATGTTCGAGAAATCGTACAGCGTGAACCCGGCGAAGATCGCGGCCCCGCCGATCGAGTAAATCAAGTTGACGCCCGGGCTGAATGCTACGAAGAAGCGCAGCAGGCCTAACACGATCAGGCCGAGCAAAGCCCAGAACAGGAACTTGCCGATGCCGCCGAAGTCCTTGCCGGAGATCCAGACGTAAGCTCCTAAGCCTGCGACGATCACGGCGGAAAGCGTCGCCGCCTCCCCAATCACCGCCGCACCGTTGCCATAGCCCCGCGCGATGACGTTCAGCAGCGGCCCCATCAGAAGACCTTCCATCACGCTTAGCGCATAGAGCAGAGCAAGGCTGAGGCCGGGCTTTGTGCGCGTAAAGTTCAAGCCGATGACGCAGGCGAACGTCCCAATCATCAGCGGCAAAAACAGAGCCGGGCTAAGACGCGCCTGCGCCGCCCACCAGGCTGCCGCCGCCGTCACCAAAAGAGCGGTGCAAAGCAAATACGAGACCCGCGAAATCAGTGAATTCGCCGCGGCGACAGACTGCCCCCCGGCGTAATAAGGATTATTTGAGTTGGCTCCAAAGTTATTCATTTAATTTTGTCTCCACACTATTATAACGTGCTTGCGAAGCCGTTCGTTCCGGCGATAGGAATTCGCCCCCCGGATGGCGAATAAGCGTCTATGACAAACTGGCTGCTAGTTTCCTCCGCTGATAACTTTGAAACCTCCCGCGCACGCGGCTTCGACCTGGCCGGCATGAAGAGCCGGCACCGGAAGAAAGCGGAGCGGGTCGCACCTGGTGACCGGGTTCTATTTTACCTGACCGTCGTCAAGTCCATTGGGGGAGTCGCGGAAGTCACCGGCACCTACTTTGAAGACAGCACGCCTATCTGGGAGAGCAACCGCCCGGGAGAAGTTTACCCGTTTCGCTTCCCAATTCAAATCATCAGAGCGCGGCCCCTAGGA
>JANXNV010000123.1 GCA_025353925.1 Armatimonadota bacterium | reverse complement strand
GTAGCGGTGGAGCCGGGTGAGATGATCGGTCTGGTCGGGCACTCGGGGGCGGGCAAGTCAACTATCATCAACCTGCTTTCGCGCTTTTATGATGTCAAAGACGGGGCGATCTTAATTGACGGTATCGACATCCGCCAGATCAAGATCTCGGACCTGCGCCGCCAGATCGGGGTCGTTTTGCAGGAGCCGTTCCTGTTTCCCGGCACCATCTCGGACAATATTGCCTACGCCAAGCCCGACGCTGCGCCGGAAGAGATCATGCAGGCCGCGAAAGCCGCCAATGCGCACGATTTTGTGATGCGCTTCCCGGACGGCTACGATACGTATGTCGGAGAGCGCGGAGCACGTCTCTCGGGTGGGGAGCGGCAGCGGCTGTCGATCGCCCGGGCTATTTTGCATGACCCGCGTATCCTGATTCTCGATGAAGCAACAGCCTCAGTGGATACCGAGACGGAGAAGCAGATCCAGGAAGCCATGGCCCGGTTGATCCAGGGCCGAACGACCTTCGCGATCGCCCACCGCCTGTCCACGCTCCGCAATGCCAGCCGCCTGATGGTCATGGAGCGTGGCAAGCTGGTCGAGCTGGGAACGCATGACGAGCTTCTCTCAAAGCCCGAAGGCGTCTTCCGGCGGCTGGTGGATATGCAGCAGGAAGTCAACAAGCTGAAGGATAACTATGTCGATTAACAATGCTGCGTCGAATACCAGTGCGGTGCCGGAAGAAAATCCATTCGCGGTCCGCTTTCTCGACCCAAAGCAATTGACGCTGTTTCGGAGTGACCCTTCAGACTCCCAGGTCCGCCTGACACTCACTGGGGACCGTTCCTGGCGGGATGTGCGGATCGCGTGTGCGTTTCCCTTTTCCGACCCAAGCCACTATATCGGGCTGCGGGACAGTGACGACAAAGACATTGGAATGATGACGACACTGGATGGCCTCGACGAAGACTCGCGGGTGATTGTGCAGGAAGAACTGGAGCGGCGTTACTTCACGCCGAAAGTGCAGCGGGTCGTGACCGTGGAGGAGCAGTTCGGCGTCGTCACCTGGGAAGTCGAAACCAACCGGGGCCTGCGCCGCTTTCTGGTCCGCAACCTGCGCGACAATGCCTTCCCGCTCGGCCCGAACCGTGTGATGATGACGGACACCGACGGCAACCGCTTCGAGTTTCCGGATGTTCGCTCCCTGGGACCGAAGGCCTATGCCGTACTTCTGAAAGTTTTGTAAAAAGCAGTGCTGGAGACTTTCCATGATCATCCTCGAATTTACAGCGTCTCTCTGTGAAGACTCCCCAGCAAACGATACTCATGATCAGGCATTCTGCTGATCTTGCCTGCTACGATTTGCGCCAGTTTTTGTCCGGGCATCGCTTTGATTTCCGCCGGCTCGACCCGGGCGATAGCGGACCGTCTCGGCCTGCAGACCGCGCCGGAGCGGTCCGTATACGATGTCGTAATCACAGGCGGCGGGTCTGCCGGGCTGACCGCCGCCGTCTACGGAGCCTCTTAGGGACTGAAAACCTTGCTGGTGGAGCGGGGAGTTCCCGGCGGGCAGCTGGCGGCATGCGCACTGCAGCAGGCACGCCGCTTCGGCACGGAAGTCGTTGTTACCCGGTGGGCGGCGGCAACTCGGCAGGGCAAGCCGCGCTGTTCTTCGCCGATTATGTCCAGTGTGTGACCCTGGTCATCCAGGCATCATCCATTAAAAAAGGGGATGTCACAGTACTTCATTGCACAGCTTGCGACTAAGACGAACATTCGGGTTGAGCTGAATGCCTTCGTCGACGAGGTGCAGGGAGAGGAACATCTGGAAGCGATTACGCTCTGCCGGCAAACCGGCCCGGACCACACCGAAACCGAGCGTCGCACGACAGACTCGCTGTTTGTCTTCATCGGGGCGGATGCGAAGACGGACTGGCTGCCGGAGGCCATCGCCTATGATGAGCGCGGCTATCTCGTGACCGGCCTCGAGGCATGAGCTCTCGGGAAATGGGATACGGGCCGCGATCCATACCTGCTGGAAACCAGCGTGCCTGGCATCTTCGCAGCAGGGGATGTACGGCATGGATCGATCAAGCGGGTCGCCGCCGGTGTAGGCGAAGGCAGCATGGCAATTGCTTTTGTTCACCAGTATCTGGCCCAGCTGCCTGTGGCTGCGGGTTAATTCAAATCCTTTCGGCAAATAAGCCCCCGATGTTTCCATCGGGGGCTTTTCTTATGTGCAGTGCCTTTGTGTTAAATTGACTTGCGGCCCGTGATGAACTGAAACACGAACACGATGACGGCGATGACCAGCAGCAGATGGATAAGCGGGCTTGCAACGTGTGCAAACAAAAACCCGACCAGCCACAGAACCACAAATACAGCCCCGATGATATATAGTATGCTTCCCATGTGTTTCTTCCCTCTCGCTTGGGAGCAGTTTCCCGCGAATGCGGGTGATCCAAGCGTGTTGAGGAGTATGTTCCCTATTTCAAAGGAACCAAACCATTCAGGTCCGCCGTACCGCCTAGACTCAAGCGGCTGTGGGCGACGCTGACGCGAGAGACGGTCAGCGGGACGCGCAGGTGAGTCAGGTCGACAAGAGGGTTGAGACGGTCCAATACCAGATTGACCAGGGCAGGAGGCAGCGGGACAGCTCCAAGATGGGCACTGTCCGTCTGAAAATCCAGCTTTCCCGGCTCTGTCGTACTGGGCGACAATGTGCCTGAGAGGGCGGCGATTGTCCGTACCCCAAGAAATTCGACGGGGACACGGGCCGATACATCATTTTCTCCCAGGGTCATGACAAGGCCGGGCAGGAGCGGCTTGGTCTGCGCGAGGTAGGTTGCAAGATTGGTCTGCCCAAGAGTCGCCGTGAAGGCCGTCGCCCCGATATGTTCCAGGCGATGTGTTTCCCGGCTGAACGAAATGTCGCTGGCATCGGCACTCAGCGTATCCAGGGTCAGGCTGGGGGCGATCTGAACCGCCTGCCCCTGAATATGCACGGCACGTGCCCGGCCCCGAGAGAGGGCAAATGGGTCGCCGTCCACCTGGACATCATAATGGTAGGCCGGACCGATCACTCTTGGCAGGACATCGGCGATCTTATGGGCCGCCGTCTCCTGAGCCGGGTGGCTGCAGCCGCAGGCTATGACACCCAGTAAGAGGCCGAGCGGCTTAAATTTGAACGGGAGGGTTTTTCGGATTATAATCATTGGAGACAATCACGCTGTCGGTCCCGATGGCCTGAACGAAAGAAAACGGCAGGGCAGGGCGGCCATGCAGCGCATTGTCCAGTACACCTGTCGCCAGGAGAAAAGACATGACTGTCAGTGCGGCGGTGTCGACAACAACATCCGAGACCTTGCCAATCGCCGTTCCTGTCTGATTGAGCACTGGGCGTCCGTCCAGCGATTTGGACGGCGTCTCCGCAGGATTGGTCGCCGGGGGATGATCCAGCAGGACATCAGCGGAGTTGACGGTCACGGCATCGGCACCGACACTCTGCACCGCCTCCGCCGCCAAAAACTTGTGCCGGGCAAGCAGGCCGCCCGGATCGATTGTGAAGCCGGTGACGCGCCCAGTCGCAGAGTGGAAAACCACGTCGGCAATTCGCCCCAGCCGCTCTCCGCCGGTGAGTGTCATCACCGCCAGCCCCGCCAACTCCCGCCCTGTCTTTGTTTCCATAGTTTGTTCCCTTTTTAGTTTAGTGCCCGGCAGAAGCAACCGGCATTGAAATGCCAGTCTACCCGGAGAAAGTCACTCCGTGACTGGGATTATCTGACCCGTAGGGGCGCTGCTTGCCGCGCCCTCTTAACTTCACGCGCCCTCTTAACTTCACGCGCCCTCTTAACTTCACGCGCCCTTTTTGTCTTGTCTTTGCCTCTTCAGTGCGAGAGCCTTTGCCTCTTCAGTGTCGAAGACACTTTCTCTGGTAGGCCGCCTTTTCAATGCCGGTTCTGACTACCCGCTTTTTCCGATCCCTCAAAAATATCCGACAGCTCTCCGGCAACGGTCAGGCGGGCGAGGCTGATTTCATACAGCTCCAGCCCAATAGCCGCTGCGACAAATACCAACCCGCCGAGTAGTGTTCCCACGCCTGCCGGCCCCAGGTGCGTGGCTTTTGTCGAAAACAGCACGACAAGTACCGTCGCGACAAACGAAAGCAGGGCCAGTGAAAGCAGCGTACTGGCGACCCACATGGCCGTAATACGCCGGTGATACAGCCGAAGCTGCTCCTGAATGTTTCTATGCCGGGCCGCGGTGCTTGCTCCCGTGCGATACTCAGTCGCCAGGCCGCGCATCTGGTCGGAAATGCTGCTGTATTTCGAGGTATACCCAGAAAGCAGGATTGCCGTTGTTGTGATTAAGCCGACCGGGGCAACGACACTGCCGATGACGGTGGTGATGCTAATGGCCTGGGGGATTGTTTGGGGCATGACGAGAGGTGTCCGATCTCAGGCGGGATACAGGGTCAGCACTGTGACTTCCGGCGGGCAGCAAAAGCGCATCTGCGGGCCGATCATGCCGATCCCGCGCGTCGTGTAAACCAGGTGATGGGTGGCCTGCTGCAAGCCCTCGGGGTAGTGCTGGCCGTAACTCGGGCAGTGCAGAGGGGGCAGGCCCGGCAGGCGGATTTGACCACCGTGGGAATGGCCGGAGAATTGCAGTGCGAAGCCGGGCAGGGCTTCGTCGGCGAAATCCGGCTCATGCACCAGCAGCAGTTTGATCGCTTTTTCCGGGACATGCCAGAGTGCTGTCTCAGGATCCTGTGCGGCCATGGAGCACGTGTCCAGCCCGACCAGCCATACCCCCGGAGTGCCTGGCATCTCGACCGACCGATTTCTCAGCACGCTGATGCCAATCCGCTCCAGTTCCCGGGTGACATACGCGGGACGCTGCCCGGAGTGCCGCCCGCCCCAGTCGTGGTTCCCGAGTACGGCAAAAACGCCGCGCGGGACAGACGTAATCGGGGCGATTGCTTCCATGCAAGCTGGAACGTAGTGGGAACTGCTGGAAACGAAGTCGCCGGTGAGAAATACGATGTCCGGCTTCTGTTCAAGAAGGAGCGCGACCGCTCGCTTCGCCCGTACCACGGAACGCTCACTCTGGCAGTGCAGGTCGGAAAGCTGACCGATCTTCAAACCGGCGGCGGAAACCGGCCAGCCGAGGAGCTTGACGTCTTTCTCAACGACTTCCAGGTGGCCCGGCTCGGCTTCCCCGGCATACAGTGCGGTCCCGCCGAGGGCAAGCGCACCGACGACGGCGGTTCGCAGGAACCGCCGCCGCGCTGGGGAGACCGGTTTATGAGCAGGGATATCGCTGGGCTTCGGCATAAGCTTAATTAAACCGTTTGATCGCCATCGCGACCTTGCCCATGATCGTCACATCATCCGAAAAGAGGGGAGCATAATCGGGGTTCTCCGGCTGCAGGCGCACGCTGCCGTCGGTTTCCAGATAAAACGTTTTCACAGTCGCTTCTTCGCCGAGGAGGGCGACGACGATATCGCCGTCGATTGCCGTGCTCTGGCGGCGGGCGACGACAATATCGCCGTCGCCGATTCCCGCATTGCGCATCGAGTCTCCGTAGACCTCCAGGGCAAACAGATCGCGGCCTGACTGGTCACTGCGCCGGAGCAGGGAGACCGGGAGCGGCAGCATTTCCGGGTTCGCGGACTGCTCAGCAAGGATTGGCGTGCCGCCTGCGACCCGTCCCAGCAGGGGGACACAGACCGAGCGGCCCATGGCTACTTGTTCGCCTCCCTCCATCAGGTGCAAAGCCCGCTTGTAACGGTCCCGGCGCAGAAAACCTTTTGCCTCTAAGCTGTCTAAATGCTTTTTGACGGTGCAGCTGGAACTGAGATTAACTTCCACCCCGATCTCGCGGACCGTCGGGGCCTGACCGTTCTGTTCGATGTGAGTGCGTATGACTTGAAGAATCTGACGCTGTTTCTCAGTGAGTGTGTTCATGGAGTAACCTTTGGAATAAGAATGAAATAAAAGCGAATAAACGTGAATAAGTGCCGTTCTGAGGATTATACCACAGTTTACCGGAACCTACACAAACTATTGTTTGTTTTTTCTGATATATGGGCAGAATCGCCTTGACACCCAACTGTATCTTGTGTATAATACCAGAGATGCAAACTAATGTTTGCCTGTACGTCAAGGCGCGATGTGAGGAGATTTGACTATGGTTCCACTGAGAATAGACGTGATTGATGTTCGTCCCACGGCTGCCCCCCTGCGGCCTCGCCTGGTGCTGAAAGACTTTAGTTCCAAGGACTTGATCTCGAAAGCTTCCCCCCAGCGGCGCACACGGCCCAACCCGCTGCACCGTCTGGAAAATATCTTTGCGGTCGCCGCCGCCGCCGCTGTGCTGCTCTACTTTGTGATCGGCTTCGGTGTCTCTTTGTTCCACACTGTCCAATCAAGTTACGTTCCGGCCTCCATTCCGACGCTGCTGATGATCTCCAAAACCGTCAAACATGGCGACACGCTCAGCCGCCTCGCCTCACGGTACGGCGACCCAAACACCTACATTTTGGACCGTGAAGAACAGATCGCGCGTGCCAACCATCTTTCCGGTACCGCTCCTTTGCTCCCTGGCCAGCACCTTCTGATCCCCGTGACTAGCCCCACCGTAATCGCTCAGATCGAGCGCAACTATCACAGCACACGCCTTGCTTCCCGCTAGATTGTCGTCAAGACACACGAAATAGACACGAAAAGGCCCGGCTTCTCATTGAGAAGCCGGGCCTTTTACAGTGTTGAGTTTCTACCGCTCGGCCATCGCGGGACGGCGGCTCTTGTCTTTCTGGCAGCCGGGGCACAGGGCCTCGCCGTAGTTGCGGATGGACAGTTCCTGCTGGGCTTTGGTCAGGGCCTTGCCGCAGCCGAGGCAGGCAGGAGTGCCGGCGGGGCCGGACGCGGGTGCCGCTTCTGCTTTGGCAGCGGGCCGAGTCGCCGGGGCGGCAGCCTCTTCCTCATCGCCGAAGGGGTCTTCCTCGGTGGCATCGCGCAGACCGCCGCTGACCAGGGCCTCGAAGTCGTCCTCGCCATCATCGGGCCTCGGAGCCGGGCGAGAAGCTTCCGGGCGAGCGGGGGCCGCTTCGCGGACCGGGGCAGGCCGATCACGCGGGGGCGGCGGAGCGGAGCTGTAGCTTTCCCGAGGCGGAGCGTTGTTGTACGAACCGCCGCCATTGCCGCCGTAGTTCCCACCACCGCCGCCGCTGTTCCCGCCGTACCGGCTGCCGCCGCCCATGGGCTGCGGGCTGTCGGCGAAACGTCCGCCGGTGGCTTCGTCCAGCTCCGGTGCAAACTGAGTGCCGTAGCCGCAGAGTGCCAGGGCGCGGCCTACGGCTCCGGTCTCTGCCTTCTCCATGTAATCGCCGAAGCCCTTGACGTCTTCCTTTTTGGTCCCCATCGCCATCAGTTTGCCTTCGGCATTGTAGATGATGGCCCGGAAGACGGCGTACTGCTTTTCGTGGTTGATCTCGATCGGCTCCGTGTGGATGCCCCAATCGGGATGCTCCTGCCGGAACCAGACGATCCGGGCCGAGACGGGCAGGTAGGACCGCCCGCCCTGCACTTTGATCAAATGCCGCTTGAAGTCGAAAGCCATTGTTTTCAGTTCTCCTTAAACCAGTTCTAATATCACTCAGATTTGCGCGGCAGGCTAAGCTGCCATCGCCATTTCGTCGTCTTCCTCCGCCTCTTCCGGGACCGCGACCGTGCCGGCGGCGGACTGCCGGATCTTGGCCTCCATCTCAGCCATCACATCGATATGCTCTTCCAGGAACTGCTTGGCGTTCTCACGCCCCTGGCCGATTCGCTGATCGCCGTAGGTGAACCAGGAGCCGGACTTGTTCGCGAAGCCCAGCTCGATCGCCATGTCCAGAACGCCGCCCGAGCGTGAAATACCCTTGCCGAACATGATGTCGAACTCAGCCTGCCGGAACGGCGGGGCGACCTTGTTCTTGACCACCTTGACTTTGACCCGGTTGCCGACCATGTCCGTACCCTGCTTCAGGGTCTCGACGCGGCGGATGTCCAGGCGTACCGACGCGTAGAACTTCAGGGCTTTGCCGCCGGGCTGCGTCTCGGGGTTGCCGAACATGACCCCGATCTTTTCGCGGAGCTGATTGATGAATATCACGACGGTGTTGGTCTTGGAGATGCTGCCGGACAGCTTTCGCATCGCCTGGGACATCATACGCGCCTGCAGGCCCATATGACTGTCGCCCATCTCGCCTTCGATCTCGGCTTTCGGCACCAAAGCGGCGACCGAGTCGACGACGATCAGCGCAACGGCACCGGAGCGGATCAGGCCATCGGTGATCTCCAGAGCTTCTTCGCCGGTCGAGGGCTGCGAGACCAGCAGGCCGTCGATATCCACGCCCAGATTGTGCGCATACTCGGAGTCCAAAGCGTGCTCGGCGTCGATGAAGGCGCAGATGCCGCCTGCCCGCTGCGCCTCGGCAACCAGATGCAGAGCAAGGGTCGTCTTACCCGACGATTCCGGTCCGTAAATCTCGGTGATACGCCCTTTCGGAATGCCGCCGACACCCAGCGCAATATCGAGGGCGATTGACCCAGTCGAGATCGCCTCCGTCGCCATGCGCTCGGCCTGCCCAAGCCGCATAATGGCACCCTTGCCGAACTGCTTATCGATCTGCGCCAGAGCCATTTCCAAAGCTTTTTCTTTATCCAAAACTGTTTCCTCTCCACACCATGTCTGCAAACGTCTGTTCGTAAACACTTTACTATACCTTACTTCTCCGCGAATGTCAAGAAAAAAATGCCGTTATTTTTACTTGTGTCTTCTGTCATTAATTTAGAATAAATGATTTTTACAATAACGCATGGGTTGACTCTGGATGGGAGATAGGCTATACTTCCTCGTCCTGAATATCAGCAAGGGTCGGCTCGCCTAAAAGCGTTCCGGCAGGGCGCGGCGAGATTTGCAATCCCTCGGCGCGGCCAACCAAACCTCGAGGAGGAGACCATTTGCGAAACTCAAACACAGCCCGCACTATCGGCTACGTATCCGCCGCCACACTTTTGACGGTGGCAGCACTCTCATTTCCGTTTATGTCCCTGGCAGCCCCCGACGTCATGTTCGGCACGGCTTCCCCGACGCCGCTTTCTGATGCTCTGCTGACCCACACGGTCACGGTATCCGTCACTGACGGCAAGGCCCCGGAACACACCTTCGACACGACCAAGGCAACGGTCGGTGAGGCTCTCGCCACGGCTGGGATCACGATTGGCGGCGATGACCGCATCGTTCCTCGGCCACAAACCCCAGTTTCCGCCGGCATGAAAATCGTCGTCACGCGCGTCCGGTTCGAGACACGGACCGAGACCCAGGCGATCCCCTTCAAAACCGTCTTCAAAATGAGCCGCGAGGCTGCTCCCGGTCAGATCAAGCAGGGGCATGTTGGCGTCACCGGCATTCTGACACGCACTTACCGCACCGGTGTAGTGAACGGAAAAACCACCGTGCGCGATCTGATCTCCACCCGCGTTACGCGCCAGCCGCAGGACCAGGAGACACTCGCGGGCATCCGTGTTCGTGAGGCCCGTGCCCTGCCGTCTCGCTCCGGCAGCTACGAGCGCACGCGCTGCTACCATATGGTCGCGACCGGCTACTCGCCCTATGAAGGCAGCTCCGAAGGTCTCTGTGCCAACGGCATGCATGCCGGCTACGGCGTGGTCGCCGTGGACCCGCGCATCATCCGTCTCGGCTCCAAGCTCTATATCGAAGGTTATGGTTATGCTCTCGCCGGGGATACCGGCGGCGCAATCAAAGGCAACCGGATCGACCTCGGCCATACGACGTTCCGCGAGGCTTCCAATGTCGGCCGCCGCCGCGTCACAGTCTGGGTGCTCTCGCCCTCCCATTAGAAGCCGGATAAACGCACCCCAAAACGCCCTGGCAGTCGCCGGGGCGTTTTCGTGTGAGGTACACTCTTTCTATGAATCTTTCCAGCCCCGCCGCCGTCTCAGCACTCCTGAAACGCCACGACCTGCGCCCCCGCCGCCGCTTCGGACAAAACTTTTTGGTGGATGGCAATACCCTGGCGAAGATCGTCGCCGCCGGGCAGGTGCAGCCAGGGGACTTCGTGCTGGAAATCGGGGCCGGGCTGGGCGTCCTGACCGCCGCATTAGCCGAAGCAGTGACGCCGACAGGTCGTGTCACCGCGTTGGAGATCGACGGAGACATGCTTCCCGCCCTGGAAGAGACAGTCGGGCCGCTGACCCAGGTGACAATCGTCCCCGGCGATGCGATGGCATTGGACTGGCCCGCATTTTTAACCGCGCAGTTCGGCGAGGCCCCTGTGCGGGCGATCGCGAATATCCCCTATAATATCACGACTCCGCTGCTGGCCGCCCTGCTGGAACAGCGGCAGCGGCTGGTTTGCATCGTTCTGCTGGTGCAAAAAGAAGTTGCGATGCGTCTTGCGGCAAAAGCTGGGACCTCTGACTACGGAGCGTTGTCGGTGTTCGCCCAGTTTCATACCAAAGTCGAGACGGTCGGCATCGTCTCCCGCCGCGTCTTCTTCCCCCCGCCCGATGTGGACAGTGCCATCGTACGTTTGACCCCCCATACCACTCCGATTGTGATGGTCGCCGACGAAGCCCTGTTTTTCGCCGTCGTCCGTGCGGCGTTTGGGCAGCGGCGCAAGGCCCTTCTCAATGCCCTCAGCGGCGACCCGGCCCTGGGCTGGTCGCGCGAGCAGGCTGCCGCCGCGCTGGAAGCCGCCTCGATTGATCCGGGACGGCGCGGCGAGACTTTGACCCTGGAAGAGTTCGCACGGCTGGCCGTGCTGCCGGAAGCTGCGCCCCCATCGCGCGAGCAGTTGAAAACTACTCGCTAGGTGAGGCGTCCTGCGGACGGTCAGATCCGAACTCCGACACCCGGAGGGTGCCTCACCTAGCGAGTGGTTTTCAACCACTCGTCCCTTCTGCTAAAGATCCTCTTCTTCCGTTTCCAATCGCTGCTCCTCCAAATCGAGTGTCCGCTGGAGTTGCTGCATGACCTCATCGCTGATCGCTGACTCGTCGCGCAAACCGACCACGGTCCGCCGCTCGGCGTCCACGACCTCGCACCGCAGGCGGCGGTAGACTGCGGCGCGTGCCTCGTAGCCGGCATGGACAGTTCCCTGCGTCCGCGCTTCGAACCGCTGTGTCCGGTTCGTCAAATGTTCGCGCAGGTCCGCCACGATCTCCTCCGGCAGCGTTTCCGACTTCGCGATCTCCTCCAAACGGGCCAGGCCCGCCTGTGAGGCCTTCAGGCGGGCATCGGTCGCTTCCCGCTCAACGCCTTCTTTCTCTTTCAGGTCCAGATTCGCCCGGCTGAAATGACTGCATGATCGGGTGGTTGGTGGTTCCGAAGTGCTTGGTCGCGTGCTTGTTCTTCGATGGGTCACAGCAGCCGACGTGTCCACACCTAGGACAGAGTCTTAGATGCACCCATGTGTCCCCAATTTCGAGACATTCCTCGCAGCCCTCCGGCGTTCGTGCCGTGATCTCTTTGATTGACCCGAGATGCGTACATTGTTCTGCCATAGCGTCGCTCCTTTTCTCAATAATGATTAAAATATACCCCTGTGGGGTATAATAGAAACAGAATGCGCGGGGGAGTGAGCAAGAATGGACGAAAAAATGCGGCGCGGCCTAAAAACCCGTGTCAACCGAGCGGCGGGTCAGATTGCGGGGATCGGACGGATGATCGACGAGGACAAATACTGCGTCGATATTCTGCACCAGATCTCCGCCACACGCTCGGCTCTGGACGCATTGGGGGTCAAATTGCTGAGTGCGCATTTGGAGTCCTGTGTTCTTGGTCACGGCACGGAGACCGAGCATGATCACGCGAAGCCAATGAGCCGAGAGCAGCTTATGGACGAAGTGAATGTTGTTTTGACGAATTTCTTAAAGTAAGCAAAGGAAAGTTAAATGCAAATTGAGACGTTTGATATATCGGGAATGTCCTGCGATGCCTGCGTGGGCCACGTGACCCGCGCTTTGACGGGGCTGGACGGAGTGCAGTCCGCTGTGGTTAGCTTAGACGATCATCAAGCGATCGTGACTTACGATTCTGCTGTGGTCACGGCCGCGCAGATGCAGGAAGCCGTCGCCGACGAAGGGTACGAAGCGATTTTGCGAAACTGATACAGCAGCACTTGGAACCGTCAAGAGGGACCCGGCATTGAAATGCCGGTCCCAGATGCCGAACACGACTGAAACAAATTGCCATGCCCATCGAAACACCGATCAAACCAATACCCAGCACCCTGGAGACCTCCACGCTGGACATTCAGGGGATGCACTGTGCCTCCTGCGTCTCGCGGATTGAGCGGTCGCTGAAGAAAGTCGCGGGAGTCTCTGATGCCAGCGTGAACTTGGCGACAAATCGCGCCCGCGTTGTCTTCGACCCGGCACTTGCCGTTTCTAAAAGCTTGATCGCCGCCGTCGAGAAAGCGGGATACGGAGCCGTGCCTGCGCCGAAGGTTCGAGCATTTGTCAATAAGCCGGAGCGCGATTTTGCACTGCTCAATCTGATCGGGGCGGCGGTGCTGACCCTGCCAGTGCTGACACTCTCGATGACCTGGATGATGCGGCCTGTATGGATCGAGTGGATCCTCGCCGCTTTGACGACTCTTGTCGTGTTCGGCTTCGGGCGGCAGTTCTTCGCGGGAGCCTGGAGTGCTCTCAAGCACGGCGGAGCGGCAACCATGGATACGCTGGTCGCCCTCGGCACGGGGGTCTCGTATTTCTTTAGTTTGGCGGAGCTGATCTGGGAGCCGCACCCGTCGGTCTATTTCGAGACGGCGGCGACTATCGTCACGCTGATTCTCCTCGGACGCAACCTAGAAGCGCGGGCGAAGCAGCGAGCCTCGGATACGATCCAATCGCTGGTCGCCCTGTCGCCGAAAACCGCCCGACTGGTCACCGAGGGTGGCGGCGAAGTGGATGTGCCGCTGGACAGCCTGAACCCCGGGGATCTGCTGCGGGTCCGTCCCGGCGAGAAGCTGGCCGCGGACGGCATCGTCACAGACGGTGCCTCGGCGGTCGATGAAGCTCTGCTGACGGGGGAAAGTCTGCCGATCGAGAAGGCAGTGGGGGACGCAGTGATCGGCGGGACGCTGAACGGCAGTGGGACACTGCTTTACCGGGTCACGGCCAGCGGCGATCAAACGATGCTGGCTTCGATGGTCCGGCTGGTCGAGGAGGCCCAGGGCAGCAAGGCCCCGGTGCAGAAGCTGGCGGATACGATCTCCGCCGTTTTCGTCCCTGCTGTGCTGGGAGTCGCCCTGCTGACATTTCTGGTCTGGTACTTCGCACTTCACGTCAGCCTGGCCGCCGCACTGACCCCCGCCGTGGCGGTGCTGGTCATCGCCTGCCCGTGCGCCCTGGGTCTGGCGACCCCGACTGCGATCATGGTCGGGGTCGGGCGCGGGGCGGCTCTGGGCATTCTGATTAAGAATGGGGAAGCCTTGGAGCGGGCGCACAAGATCACGCGCATCGTGTTCGACAAGACTGGAACGCTGACTGAAGGCCGCCCCGTGCTGACCGATATCCTGCCGCTGGGCGCAGCAGACCGGGACACGCTGCTACGCCTCGCGGCGGCGGCGGAGCGCGGCTCGGAGCATGCCTTGGGCCAGGCCATCGTTATCGAAGCGAATCGTGAAAGTTTGAGCGGGACCGCCGAGAGCTTCCGCAGCCATGCCGGGGGGGGAGTGGAGGCGACGGTCGAAGGTAAGCAGATACTGGTCGGCACGGTCACACTTTTGACCGACGCCAAAATCGTCGTCTCTGAGACCGCCTTAGCGCATATTGCCCGATTGGAAACCGAAGGCAAAACCGCCATGCTGGTGGCGATTGACGGGGCGGCAGCGGGAGTGCTGGCGGTGGCTGACACTGTTCGTCCGGGTGCCGGATCTGCCGTGGATCGTCTGCGAAAGATGGGAATGACGGTTGCTCTGCTGACCGGCGATGCCCCGCGTGTAGCTGCCGCTGTCGCGCGGACCGTCGGCATCGAAGATGTACAGGCAAGTGTCAAGCCCGGCGAGAAAGCCGCCGCGATTCACTTATGGCAGAAGAACGGTGCTGTGGCGATGGTCGGCGACGGCGTCAACGATGCTCCTGCATTGGCATCAGCCGATCTGGGGGTTGCGATGGGCCGGGCATCGGATGTCGCGATGGAAGCCGCTGATGTGACCTTGCTCCGGGCGGATTTGAACGGTGTCGCCGACGCGATTTTGCTCTCGCGGCGAACTCTCAAGATCATCCACCAGAACCTGTTCTGGGCCTTCCTGTTCAACGTCATCGGCATCCCGCTGGCGGCGTTTGGCCTCCTGAATCCCATGCTGGCCGCGCTTGCGATGGCCTTTTCCAGCGTCTCGGTGGTGACAAATTCCCTGCGTCTGAAGTCCGCAAAGCTCGGCTGAACTCTGTGGGAACCGCGCCCCTTTGAGGCGTGTTTTCCCACCATGAATATCCGCCGTATCGAGCCTGCCCCCGGACAGGAGTCCGTCTGGGATTACCCGCGCCCGCCGCGCTTGGAAGACAGCGACAAGCATATTCAAGTGATCTTCGGCGGTGTGACCATCGCCGAGACTTACCGGGCGAAGCGTGTCCTCGAGACCAGCCATCCCCCGGTCTATTACATCCCGCCGAAAGATATTCTGTCTGAGTCTCTAATCGCCGCCCCCGGCGAATCCTACTGTGAGTGGAAGGGCATGGCGGGGTACTACACAGTTGCGGCTGGGAACAAGCGGGCCGAAAACGCCGCCTGGTTCTATCCCGACCCGACTCCCGGCTTTGCCTCGCTGCGTAACTACGTCGCGTTCTATCCGGGCCGCATGGACGCCTGCTTCGTCGACGGCGAGCGTGTTACCCCCCAGCCCGGCCAGTTCTACGGCGGCTGGATCACGACGGAGATCGTCGGCCCGTTTAAGGGGGATGTGGGGACGATGGGTTGGTGAGCGATGCAAGTCGATCAATCGCGGCAAGCAAGCTGAAATGCCGGTCATCCTGTAGGGGCGCTGCTTGCCGCGCCCTCTTATCCCTGCCGCGCCCTCTCATCCCTGCCGCGCCCTCTCATCCCTGCCGCCTTCCTCTTACTCGCCCTCATCTCACCCGGATTTCCAATCCGGGTGACTTTCTCATCCCTTCTCGTTCGCGTTACCGTCTCATTGACCTTGATTACTTTCCCTCAACCCTCTCCCACCGCTTCGTCTCGGCGGAGTGAGCTATCGTATCCAGCAGGACGTTGTTCAAGTACCCGTCGTAGAAGCTGGGCGTCGGGTTTTTACCCTCCCCGATGGCCGTGAAAGCATCGAAAAGGAGATCGGTGAATGTGTGCTCGTAGCCGATATTGTGGGCGGTCGGCCAGTAGTGACCCGTGTAGGGGTCCTGGCCCGAAGTGACGCTGACGGTGCGGAAGCCGTGGGTCCCGCCGGGCGTATCCTCCGTGTAGATCTCCAGCTCGTTGGGCCGCTCGGCGTTGAAGACGACGCTGCCTTTGCTGCCGTTGATCTCGAAGCGGTTGTGGTTCTTACGGCCCAGGGCGAAACGCGTGGCTTCGAAAGTCCCTAAAGCCCCGTTCTCGAACCGGGCAAGAGCCAGGGAGGCATCGTCGACGGTCACTTCGCCCAGCGTGTCCGAGGCTTTGCCGCCTAATCGGTCGTCGGACTCGGCCAGGGTGGGGCGCTGCTTGATGAATGTTTCCAGCAGGCCGCTGACCTCGGCGATCTCGCCGACCAGGTACCGGGCGGTGTCGAGGCAGTGAGCCAGCAGGTCTCCATGAGAGCCGCTGCCGGCGACTTCTTTTTGCAGCCTCCACACCAGTGGGAACTGTGGATCGACGATCCAGTCCTGCAAAAACAAGGCCCGCCAGTGATAAATCTTGCCGAGGTAGCCGTTCTCAATCAGCTTTTTGGCATAGGAGACCGCCGGGTTGGCCCGGTAGTTAAACCAGATCATGTGGTAAACCCCGGCGGCGGCGACGGCCTCCAGCATCCGTTTCGCTTCTTTCGCCGTGTTGCCCAGCGGCTTCTCGCAGAAAATATGCTTTCCGGCCTGCGCCGCCGCGATCGCGATCTCCGCGTGCATATTGCCAGGGGCACCAATGTCGATGATGTCGATGTCGGGGCGGGCGATCAGTGCCCGCCAATCCGTCTCGTAGCTTTCCCATCCAAACGTGCCGGCGGCCTTTTTCACTCCGGCCTCATCGCGCCCGCAGAGTGCTTTCATCACAGGGACGACTTGCAGCTCGGGAAAGAAGCGTCCCACCTGACGATACGCATTGGAATGGGCCTTACCCATAAACTTATAGCCGATCATGCCGACATTCATCGTCCGGGGCAGCATATTTTTCTCCCAATCTGTGATTTTGTAGAGCTAAAAATGGCCCGCCGAACTAATTTTCGACGGGTCAAGTCTTCCTGCTCAAGGGGCGGCAAGATAATCAACAATCTTCGCGCTTGCCCGCAGCTTCTGGACATAGGCGGGGATCGCCTGCTGCACTTTCTGGCGCTGATCCGCTTCCGCGGCGGCAGCATACAGCTTGGCATCGGTAGGCAGTGGGGCGGAGTTTGAGCTGTCGAGCTTGATCAGATGGTAGCCGTAAACCGACTTCACCGGAGCCGCCGTCACTTCACCGGGCTTCAGAGCCAGGGCGGCTTTCAGGAACGCCGGATCAAACTGCGTTTTGGTATCGATTAATCCGAGATCGCCGCCTTTGCCCTTGCCGGAAGGGTCTTCGGTGTAGCTATTTGCGACTGTGTCGAAGCTCTTCCCGGCTTTCAGGTCCGCCTGCGCTTTCGCGATCAGCGCAAGTGCTTCGGCATCCGTATGCGGTGGCTTTGAGTCGGGCGCCATCTGCGGGTTCGGGCTGCTGGTCAGGATCAGCAGGTGCCGTGCATGGAAGCGAGGAGTCGCGGCGGCTGGGGCCGTGGGGGGTATGGTCTTGGCGACGAGGGCTTCGACAAGAATCTCCGTCTTCAGCTGTTCTTTGTAGGAAGGCAGTGTCTGGTGCCGCTGGGCAAGGATTGCTTCCAGCCCGCCGGGGACGCGCTCGGCGTACTGCTGACGAAGCTGAGTCAGGCGGGCGTCCACCTGGGCATTGGATACCGCGACGCCTTCTTTTAGAGCGGTCTGCTTGATCAGCTCGATGAGAA
>JANXNV010000119.1 GCA_025353925.1 Armatimonadota bacterium | reverse complement strand
GCTTCTTTAGACCGCGACACAAACGCGGCGGTCAACATTCTTGCTTTGGCAACATCTTGAACCTCGCCTTGCGGGGAACAAGTCACGCTGGGATTACAGCGTGTCAGGGAAAACCTGTAGAAGCCCCGACATTTATGTCTGAGGAGTAATCACTCCTCCTTATCCGAACCGGCGGTGGAGCGCGTGGCCCGGCGAGAACAATTAACTGGGAAGCAGAAAAAGAGCGGGGCGGGGAGCAAAGCGAGGCGCAAGTCTGAGGCAGAAAGTTCACATGGGCCGCTGAAATGGGCAGCACGGAAAAACTGCGTACGGAGACAAACAAGTGGTGCGCCCCAGGAAAGTGCGGCTGGGCATCGTACTCAATCGGTGCGGTGTTGTCACCGGAAACTGGGGCCGCATGAGAGGCACCGATGATGGACGGCGGAGGGTGGACCGCCTCCGCTGAGGCAACGCAATGCGCTTGCCACAGCAGAAGCAGCATCAAAAGTGGAAAGAAGCAACTGGCACGTTTGAGTGTCACAGCTTACATACGCGAGATGCCAACATTATGTTCGCGATTTCACCGCCTCGACTCCATTACTTTTGACCGTCGGCATCTCAGGCGGCGTGTCCAAGCGAAGCTGACCGCTGACTAATTGGGTTGCGAGCAGGGTCTGGATGACCCCGGTGATCTGGTCGGTCGCCCCGCCCGCCGCCCCGCGCCCGTCGCCCATGCCGCTGATATTAATCAGTTTGGCATTTGCCAGGGCTTCGGCGATGGCCGGGACGATCAGCGGAATCATCTCGATCTGCTTCAGCGACAGGTAAGCATTGCCGCCCTGCTGAATGGCTTCGTTGACTGCCCGGATCGCATCCGCCTGGGCCAGACCCAGGGTGCGGACTTTGACTGCCTCGGCATCGGCGGCGGCCTGGGCCTGAATACGCACCCGGGCGGCGTCGGCATTCGCCTGGGCGATCTGCGTGGCTTTCAGCTCCGCTTCGCGCTGGATCGCGAGGGCGTCCTGGCGCTTGGCTTCGGCCTCAGCGACCGTGGCGGCGTTCTCCGCCCGGCGCTGCTCCAGATCGCGCTCTTTGTCGTTAATCGCCTGGGCTGCCGCCAGCTGGGCTTCTTTCGCCCGCCGCTCCTGGTCAGCAGAGACGATGTCGGCATTGGCTTTGGCTTCCACCGCCGACTGCCGCCGCCGGGCCTCCGCGACTTCGCTTTGCACCTCTTTGATGTTCAGGGAATTAAAGACAAGGCCCAAATCCTGAAGCTCTCTCGAACAGGCTCCTTTAATAATGAGTGCCAGCCGGTCATCTTCCTCGACGGGGATAGCGGCCAGCGCGACGTTCGAAGTCGGGGTCAGGGCAGTCACTTCGCGCTGCGCCTTGGACGAGAAAAGCTCATCGTGGTTCAGCAGGTTGACCGCCCGCCGCCCGGTGGAAGTCAGCAGGTCGGAGAGGGTCGCCGTCTGCTCCGCCGGCGGCTTGGAAAAGAACTTGTTCGCCGCCGTCGTGATCATCTCGCTGGAGTCGCCGACGGAAACGATGGCGGACGCCAGCACGCGCACCTTGATTGGCTTGGGAACCCCCGCCCGGTCAACGTCGGCGGTCTGATCGGCGATGTCCAAATCGATATTGATGGCCTTCGAGGGAATCGTCGTGCTGGTGGTCAGCAGAGGCACCTCGATCGCTTTACCTGGCCCTTTGTAAATCGCGGTGTTGCCGCCGAAGCGGGAGACCAGCCGGATGGTCCCGGCATCCACTGTGGTCAGGAACCGGCTGAAGACCACAGGCAGTAAAATTACGGCGAAAATCACGAGAACGATGACGACAATCAAGCTGGGATCCATCGATTTTTCTCTTTTCTGCGGCTTTGAGTTCTCAGACTTAGAGCCGCGTCACATGACAGGAATTGGTATGTCCGTCCACACTGGTTACGGTCAGTTTTTCGCCGCGCTGCACCGGCAGCGCATCCGCTCGGTCACTATCTTCCAAAGTCGCGATAATCCGCACGATCTGACCGTCGACGGTCAGCCGTACCAGCCCTTTGCCTTGGGTGTCGAATGAAGTCAGCGCCTCCGCTTCTCGGGCCAGCATGCCCTCCAATGCCCCGCTCGGCTTGGAGGCGAACTTGAACACCAGTCCCAGCAGCGGGCGGATCAGCAGAGTGTAGAAGACCACGCCGCCCAAAAGGGCAGCCGCCGCGACAATGCCCGTCGCCAGATGCAGATGTTTCAGCAGCAGTCCCGTCGCCCCGATGCCGAGGCACAGGCTGAAAAAAGTCAGCGGCGACAGCAGCGACCAGAGCATGGAGAAGTCCCGACCCGACGAATGTTCTGAATGATGCTGCCCCTGTGTGTGTCCGCCGTGTCCGTGCCCGCCGTGGGCATGGCCGATATGCGCCCCGCCAAGCAGCGTCTGCGCCACCAGTCCGAGGACTCCGATCAGCAGCAATATCGAGCAAATTGTGTACATATTCGTATCTCACCTGAATTGACACGGGGGGAGTGAGAAAGTTGCAGTCGCGGTTTCATCCTCCCAGCAGTGTCTTCACTCGTGCTCGGGCGGAATGCGCATCCCCCGCTTTATCCGCTTTTTGCGTCAGAACAGGCTCCCCCGAGGCGGGCCAGCGGCGGGCCAGCACTTCATGCAGCCCCAGACAGGCCAAGAGCCAGGGAATACCGGCGGTCCAGCCCGCGAGAACGTCGGTCGGGTAATGCACCTGTACATAAACGCGCGAAAGGCCGATGGAGAACACCACCAGCACCGTCACGAGCCGGACGGTCATGCGGGCCGCTTCATTCTTAAAGAGATGCAGCGCAAAATACCCCAGAAGGCCGTAGACTACCATTGCGATCAGGGAATGACCCGAGGGAAATGAAAAGCCCGCTTCATGCAGCAGGGGCGTGTACAGGGTAGGGCGGGGGCGGTGCATCAGCATCTTGACGCTTTGAATGATGATCCCCGCACCGACGACGGCGATCGGCAGGGTCCAGGCCGCTCCGCGAATGCGGCGGCTGAGCAGCCCGGCGACCGCCGCCACGAGGGCAATTCCCACCACGACGGTCGGCGAACCCAGGTGTGCCAGCACCGTCGCCGCTTGGGTGAGAAACGGGTCGCGATGATGGGCCATAAATGACAGCAGGCCGCGATCAAACGGCGTCACATTTTTTGTGTCCTCCACAAAATCGAACAAACGCACGAAAACGACCGTGAACACGATGCTGAAGAGCACGCCGAGCAGGACATGGCGCAGGATGAGGCCGGGAGCAGTCGAAGTTTTCATAGAAAGAGATATACCCAAATCTGCGGAACAGTCTTGCCATAGGCGGTGTTTAAACGGTATAATGCCAAGTTGGCCGACTTTAAGGCCCGCCGATTGGTGCTCCAACGGCAACGATAGGAGAGTTTTATGAAGCCTGGAATCCATCCCACTTACACCGAAACGACCATTACCTGTGCCTGCGGGAACATTTTCCCGACCCGCTCGACGTCGGAGAATATCCACGTTGAAATCTGTTCGCAGTGCCATCCCTTCTTTACCGGCAAGCAGAAGCTGCTCGACAGCGCGGGCCGCGTGGACAAATTCCTGTCCAAATACGGCATGAAGAAATAACGTCGCCCGCAGTCCCCTTTCCAAGCCCACTGGGAAGGGGGCTGTTTTTGTGTGTTCGGGAGCAACCCAATCTATGGCAGATGAACGTACACAGTATGGCGGTCAGGCCGTGGTCGAAGGCGTGATGATGCGCAGCCCGCGCTTTTTCGCCGTCGCCTGCCGCAAGCTGTCAAATGGCGAGATTGTGACCCAGCTTGAGCCAGTTG
>JANXNV010000118.1 GCA_025353925.1 Armatimonadota bacterium | reverse complement strand
GCTTCTTTAGACCGCGACACAAACGCGGCGGTCAACATTCTTGCTTTGGCAACATCTTGAACCTCGCCTTGCGGGGAACAAGTCACGCTGGGATTACAGCGTGTCAGGGAAAACCTGTAGAAGCCCCGACATTTATGTCTGGGGAGTAATCACCAGGTCCCTCTTCGCAATCAGGGACTCCACTTCCAGTGGGGTATACTTGGAGAAGCATATGAAACGTCTTCTCTTTAACATCACCGGCCTTTTCCTGATGATTGTGGCGGTGATATTCTCCCTGAACAGTCTGTATCTGATGGCGGCGATCCTGTGGCTGATTCCGGCAGTCTCGTACCTCATGGGCTGGCTGATGCTGGGGGGGCTGTCTTGCGAGCGCTCCCTGCCGCGCTCGGCAACGGCGGGGGAGTCGGTGACGCTGACTTACACGCTGGGCAACGGCAGCCGGCTGCCGAAATTCTACCTGCTGGTCCGGGACACGCTGCCTCGGGGCGTGGCGTTTTCCCAGAACGGTCCGCCGCTGGTGATGACCCTTTGGCCGGGTGACTTGGGCGAGACACACGCCGAGCTGGAAACGCCGCTCCGGGGCGTCTTTCCCATCGGTCCGGCGCAGGTCTACTCGACCGATCCGCTGGGCCTGCAAACGTTTACGCAGAAGCTGCCAGTGGTCACGGAGCTGGTGGTCACCCCGGCATTGATCCCCCTGCGGACCTCGTGGCTGCGCGGCGCGGCGGCGCAGGGGTGGCGCGGCTCCGCCAGTGCGCTGACCCGGGGAAATGGGGACGATTTTTACGGTGTCCGCGAGTACCAGCCGGGGGATGAGCTGCGGCGTGTCCACTGGCGTACGACGGCCCGGACCGGTCGATTGGCTGTGACCGAGTATGCCCAAGGGGTGACTTTAGATGTGGTGGTGGCGCTGGACCTCTTCCGCGACGCTTACCGCGGGACCGGGGAAGGGCCGGGCGGCGCCCTGGAAACGGCGATCAGCCTGACCGCGACCCTGCTCGACGATCTGCTCCGGTTTGGGCACACGGTCCGTCTGCTGACGCAGACGCTGTCGCCGGAGGATGCTGCCCCTGCTTTCAGCCTGGAGGAGATGCCGCGGCTCCTGGAAAGCCTCGCGCGGGCCTCGGCGGATGCGTCTGATCCGCTGGTCGAGTCGCTGGAAGCCGACCGGGCGGAGGGTGCTTCGGCGGCGACTTTAATCGTGATCACGCCGGACTTCGACAGCTCCCGCCTCTCCGACTTCCTCGGGGAATGGAACCTGCGTGGCGGTCAGTATTTCGGGCTGGCACTCGATGCCGCCTCCTTCCGGCGCGACCCCACTGGGCAGAGGGAGCACCGAGAGGACCCTGCCGTGCGCCGGGTGCGGCGCGGTGATGACCTGCAATCTCTTCTGGAGAGGAATGATTATGGCTGGAACGGTTAATACTTTGGACAGCAAAATCCCGGAAAGCCCTAGTCTGCCGCTGTATCTGGCCGGGGTGGTCATCACGCTATGCGGCATTCTGGCGGCGTATTCGACACTCTCCACACCGGATCCGAACTGGCTTGTCGGAACTCTGCTTTTGTCCTGCCTCGGGTTTGTCTTTTCGTATGGCAGCCGCCGCCTGGGGATCAATGCAAACTGGGTGGATGCCGGGTTCGCGCTTCTGGTGCTGCTGATTGTGGCCGCTTTCGCCGGAGGGCAGATCGCTCCGCAGCAGTTTTTGCCGGACGGTGCGGATACGCCGCAGATACGCCTTCTGTGCGCTCTGGTCTGGGGTGCGACCGCCTGGACCTGGGCACTCAGAAACGATAACCGGGTGATGGGCTGCATGGTGCCGGGCATGGCGGCTCTGGGCCTGTCGGTAGAGAACAATCCAAACGATTACCTGCTCATCTACTTCGGCATCTTTATTCTGACGGTTGTTTTCCTGCTGATCCATTTGAATTATCTGCAGAACCGCGCCCGCAGCCCCCACGCCGTGCGGAGCGTAATGCCCCCGCGCCTGCTGACCACCCAGTTCGCGCAGGCGGGCCTGTGCGGGCTGATCGTTCTCGTGCTGGGCCTGATCGTGATCATCCCGGCCCAGGCGGTGTTCGCACATCTTTCCATGGGACAGGCGATTCGCCGACTGGCACTGGGAAAACCGAACTCCGTGCAAACCAGTACGGCCCTGCGTTTCTCGGACGACGACAACCTTCAGATCGGCACGGGCGATGCCTGGACTTCCAGCCCGGAAGTCGTCATGAGGGTCGCCGCTTCCGATCACCAGGAACATCTGTGGCGCGGGCGCACTTATGATGAATACACGGGTGCCGGCTGGCAAAGCTCGCAGGAAAATGAGGCTGTTCCGGTAAACGGTCCCGATGTCGGCGGCGGGTATTCTCTGCCGTTCGACCTGACCCCGGGCGATCTGGCTGCCCCCACCGCCCCGACTTTGACGGCGACTTTCAAAGTCCTCGGCGAAACGGGACAGTTTTATTATGCCGCCGTGCCGAGCCGCCTGGAGATGGAATCGGCCTCGCAGCACCAGCCGCGCCGCTCCCCGGATGGGCGACTGGATTTAGATGACCGAAGCCGGGTCAATTTTTCCTACACGATCACCTCGCAACTGGCTCCGGATCCGACGCGGTCCGCCGATCAGGAGCGTCTGCGGTCGGCGGGGACCGAGTATCCCGCTGAGGTCCGTCGGCTGTATCTGCCGCAGGCGCAAAATGGGCTGACGACCGAGGCGGATACGGCATTTTTCCGCGCCATGCTGACAGAGGCTTTGCAGAACCTGCCCCCTGATCGCCAGACTCCGCTGGACAAGGCGCAGGCGATCCGCACCTGGGTCTCGCAGCGCTGCACCTACTCGCTTACGGTCCGTCCGATCCCATCGGATATCGATCATGTGCATGCGTTCCTCGGGGAGACACGCCTCGGCTACTGCGATATGTTTGCGTCGTCCATGGCGGTCTTATGCCGGATGGCGGGCATTCCCGCCCGGCTGGCGACCGGCTTCGCTCCTGGGGAGGTCTCCACAGAGGGCTACAATCTGCGCGGTGAAGACAAGCATGCCTGGACCGAAGTTTATTTCCCAGGCGTGGGCTGGGCGGCCTTCGATCCGACCTCCGGCTCCCGCACGGACGGCTCCGTCCCCACGACGGCGGCGGCGCATCGAAACGGCTTGATTTCCTGGCTCTCGCACCTGCGCCTGCCGCCTGCCGAGGACCTGATGCCGATTTTGCTTCTCTCCGGGGCGATTGCGCTGATACTCGTGTATGTGATTAAAACGGAAGTGTTTGATCGGCGGCGTGTCCGAAAAGCTTCACTTCCGGCTGCCGAGAGCGGCCGGGGTGCGCAGCGTACCGACCTAGGGCGGCAGTATGTGCGTTTGTCCCGTGCCCTGGCACGCCTTGGCCTGCCGCGCCGCCCGTCGGAGACGCCGACCGAATACGCTGTCCGGGCCGTGCCGTATCTGCGGGCACAGGAACGGGAGCTTGGCTTGTCCTTCCCGCCGATGCTGGTTCCGGAGTTGTCTGCGGCGTTTACGCGGGCCTGCTACAGCGACTCCGAGCGCATGGAGCAGGAGGCAGTCGGCTGGAGCCGTGATCTGGCACAACTGGAGTCCACTGCACGGTTTGCCTGGTGGCACAGGCTGACACGAAGTCGAAGAGATAGGAGCGTCGATGGAACTCGATTACGCCAAACTCGCTAAAGGCTTTCCGAAGCCTGCCGAGCGGGTTTACCTGCTGACCGGGAGCGACGATGCCCTCAAGCGTGAGGCCGTGCAGAAGCTCACGGAGCCGCTGCTGGACGCTTCTTTCGCCGACTTCGACCGTGAGGAGCGGGATATTCCGCCGACCGGGGCGGGCGAGGCCGGGGAGACGGCCCGCGCCATCCTGGCATCTGCGGGAGGCGTTCCCATGGCTTCTGAGCGGCGGGTGGTGATTGTCACTAATATCCAGCGTCTAGGCAAAGACGATCAGGAGTCGCTGGCCCTGGGCCTCTCGAAGCTGGGAGAGCTGACCTGCCTGGTGCTGGTGGCCGGAGCGACGGAATACGATGCCGGAAAAGTCAAAGGGAAGACGCTCGGCGCGAAGCTGGTGAACGCCGTCGGCAAAAATGGGGCGACGGTGCTTTGCGATGCCCCGGTGGAGTCGGATTTGAAGTCCCGGGCGGCGTCGTTCCTGAAGGAGTGCGGCAAGACCATTGAGCCGTCGGCACTGGCTCTCATTATGGAGCGTGCGAAAGCGACAGCGGCGGAGCGGGGTGGGGGCGGGCGCAGCGGGGACATCAATGTGCTGATCCACGAGCTGGAGAAGGTCGTCGCCTACTCCGGCGGCCGGCCGGCGATCACATTGGAAGACGCCGCTGCCGTCGGTCTGCACTCCGCCCACGACAACATCTTCGCCCTGCTGGATTCGGTCGGCAGCCGGGATCCGCGCCGCGCCCTGGCGGAAGCCGACGCCCTCCTGGAAGCGGGGGACAAGCCTGATGCCGTGGCGGCCCGGACCTTTGTCATGCTGGCCCGCCACCTGCGTCACCTCTGGGGGGCAAAGTATCTGGCGGACCACCGTTTGAACGGCTTCAACATCAAAGGCGGTCTGCCGCCCGAGATCCAGGCCGTGCTGTCGGGCGAAATGCTGGGGATGACCCAGCGGCAGTCGTTCCTGCTCAAGAGTTTGCAGGAACAAGCGCGAGGCTGGACCTGGCCCGCCCTGCGTGGGGGCCTGAAACGGGTGTTGGCGAGCGATCTGGCGATGAAGAGTATCCCCCCCGGCGCGGCCCTCGCCGCCTCCGCTCCTGCTGAGGATCCCGCCTCGAATTTGCGTTTACTGGTGGTCGAATTATGCCGCCCGGCGTCGGAGAATGTGCCGAAGCCCTAACGCAAAAAAGCCACTCCAGAAGGAGTGGCTTTTTTCGCTTTGCAGCGGATTTGGCATGGAGCTAAGGGGATTCGAACCCCTGACCTCATCAATGCGAATGATGCGCGCTACCAACTGCGCTATAGCCCCACAAGTGGATATATTTTAGCACAGGGTGCGGGGTGAAGTCAAGGCTCACGCACATGCCCCGTCTCCCCCTGCCCCGTAGGGGCGCTGCTTGCTGTGCCCTCTTTCCTATCCTAAACTCATTTTCGAGATAAGAAATGAAGAGGGGGCAAAAAGGGCGCAGCAAGCAGCACCCCTACAGCGTATTCTCCGCCCACTTCCCCTGCGCTCCCCGGAACCGCAGCAGCTCCAATGACAGGAATAGGGGATCAAGGTTGACGACGCTGCCGAGGCGCTCGATCACTTTGGCGAGGGCACGTTCCTGCTGGTCGTCGCGCGGTGCGCCGGGAGGAGGCATGAGAACGTCCATCGTGTCGGAGACGCACTGGACGGCGGCCAGGACATACTGCGCCTGCCCGTGCGGATACTTGATGAACGGCGCGGTTTTGTAGCCGTGCATCAGCCGCTCGTTCAGCCTCTCCCAAGTGGGGCTGACGCTGCGCGGCGGATCTGCCGATGGTAAATATGGTGCAGCTTTGCCCATCACGGCGTGGCCTGGAACAGAGGTTGGGGTCGGAACAGAAGCCGGAGCAGAAGTTGGGGTCGGGGCAGGCTCGGAGAGCGGCGCGGACTCCGAGGCTTTCTCCTGCTCCCAATCCGCCAGCGTCTGGCCCCGAATAAGGCGGAACGCCAGGATGCGGCCGGTGATTTCTCGCAGTGCCTCTTCAATAGCTGTGGCGGTCTGGTCATCCAGAAGGCTGCTCGCCAAGTACTGTTCTTGTGGCGGCAGGGCGGCGATGAAATAATTGCCGTCGATCGTCAGCGGCTTGACGGCCTGCATTGCCAGCCAGACCGTGGGGGTGGGGAGCTGTTTTCGTACGATTTCAAAGACCATGCCCCAGATTTCAATCGGTTCCATCGTTTTCTCCTTTGAGTCTTCGCCCAAGTGTGCTATAATAAAGCGCAGTAATTATTTTTCAGCGTATCCGTTTCTCAGCTTTTTCTGTTTCTCAGCTTTTTTTGGAGGATTGCATGATTATCCCGGAAGTCGCCCCTCAGCTCACCTGCGTGGCGGGCAACGACGGCTTCATTTTCGAGCTTCTGCTGCGTGCCGAGGAAGGCAAGCCTGCGATTACGAAAATTCGCATCGGACCCTATCTCTTTCGCCCGGATTACCAGCCGAAACCTCTGTTTCTGGGCCTGACTTCCGGCGGCCCGGAGCCGGGCTTCTGGATGCACAAATCCGCCCCGCGAGGCTGGTCCCGCCTGCGCTGGGAAGTCGCCCTCGACGAACCCGACTCGCCGACTTACCTTGTCTCCACGGGGACCCTTATGCCGGGGACGCAGGGAATGTTCCGCTTCGTGTCGTTCTTCCCGCCCGGCGGCCTCCGGGCCGGGCTGGAGCTGTACCGGCAGAAAGAGCACTGGGACTGCGGCGTCACTGGGCCGAATTACGAGAAGTTCCTGCGCGGCGAGCACGAACACTAGACACGCCCGCAAGCAGCAGCCCACAGAAGCCGACGAACCAATCTCCCCAGCGAACGTAGGGGGTGAGCGTCGTGCGGCACTGCACCGGAGCGGCCACTACGGCGGGTCGGAACAAGTCGGCTTCGGCCAGCACACGGCCTAACGGGTCTACGACCTGCGAGATGCCGGTTGCCGCGCTTCGTACCAAATAGCGATCCGTCTCCGCCGCCCGCACCGCCGCCATGGCGGAATGCTGGCGGGCTGCGGCGGTGCGCCCAAACCACGTGTCGTCGGTGGAGATCACCAGCAGGCCCGCCCCGCGCGCGACCTGCTCCCGGGTCAGCCTGGGGTACGACGACTCGAAGCAAATCACCGTGCCGATTTTCCCAATCCCCGAACCCCCGTCGAGCAGCGGCTGCGTGTCCGCCCCCGCCTGCATATCAAACACGGTGACATGCAGTTTCTCCAAAAATGGCAGCCAGCGTCGCCCCGGCACGAACTCGCCGAAGGGGACTAATTGCCGCTTGCGGTAGCTTCCGCTAAGCTTCCCGTG
>JANXNV010000059.1 GCA_025353925.1 Armatimonadota bacterium | reverse complement strand
ATGCAGCCTTGCGCGGTTTAGTTCAACTCGCACGTCAGAGTGTAAAGCTGGAGCAATCCCAAAAGCGCGAAGCAGCGTAGATGGTTACAGCGGACAGGTCATTCACTGGGTCAAATTGAGAAAGACGAGCACCAGTAGTTTGTGCCCGCGAAGGCGGGAAGTTGCACTTTTACAGGCCTGGGATTCAGCCAAGGATCAGCTTTGACTCGGGAACAAAGACAGGAGGGCGCAGCAAGCAGCGCACCCTACGGGTATTACAGTCCAGTTTGACTGTAATCCCTACCGCTCCCGAGTCAGCGCGTAATCCGCCAGGTCGTGCAGGGAGTCTCGGTACGGGGACGGCGGCAGGACCCGGAGGACTTCCTGGGCCTGGCGGACGTAGAGGCGGGCGACTTCGGCGGTGCGGGCGTAGCCGTCGTGGCGGGCGATGGTGTCCTGGACAGCGGCGATTTCGGCGTCGGTGAGGGCTTCCGGCTCCTGGAGGATGTGCAGCAGGTCGCGCCGCTCCGCCTCCGTGACATCGTGGAGGGCGAGGATCAGGGGCAGGGTCATTTTGCCTTCGCGCAGGTCGCCGCACTGAGGCTTACCGGTCTTGTGCGGGTCGCCGATGTAGTCCAGCAGGTCGTCGGCGATCTGGAAAGCGAGGCCGCAGTTGGCCCCGTAGGTCGTGAGGGCATTCAGCACGGTCGGGGTCGCCCCGGCCAGCATAGCACCGACTTCGCAGCAGCCGGCGATAAACCCAGCGGTCTTTTTCTGGATGATCGTTAAATACGTCTCCTCCGACGTATCCACATCCCCTTTGGCCGTGATTTGCAGGACTTCACCTTCGCTCAGACCGACCGTGACCTGGGAGAAAACGCGGATGACATCGAGGTTGCCTTCCCGCGATGCCAGCGAGATGCTTTTGGCGAGCAGATAATCGCCCACCAAGACGCTGATCTGGTTGCCGAAGGCGGCATTGGCTGTCGGGCGGCCTCGGCGCTCGGCGGCCCCGTCGACCACGTCGTCGTGGATCAGCGAAGCCATATGGATCAGCTCAGCGGAAGCGGCGGAAGCGTAGATCGTGCGCGGGGGGAACACCCCCATGACCGCTCGGGCCGACAAAGTGACAAGCGCGGGGCGCAGACGCTTCCCACCGGCGGACAGAGTGTGGCCGGAGATGGCGTAGGCCGCGCGGACATCCGAGCGAATCTCTTCGCCCAGCAGCGTCTCGACTTCCGTCAGCTCGCCCTGGATGCTGTCCAGAAACGAGACGGGGGAAGCCGACTTGGCTGTTTTCTGTGCGACCGTGCCCCGAGTGGTTTCCGCTGCGACTGCCATAAGGGTGTCCATTTCTACGAGGCTAAACTCTCACGAGGCAAAACTAGAGGGGCTTCTCGCCCACATGAACGCAGACCAGGCCGAATGTCAAGTCTACCCAGCGAACCTGGGTCAGCCCTGCCGTGCGCATTTTCTCGGCGAGCTTGGTCCGGCTGGCGAACCGTTCCACCGACGCCGGGAGATACGTGTAGGCATCCCGCCGACCGCTGATCGCTCCGCCGAGGGCGGGCATAATGTACTTCGCGTGCAGGTCATACGCCGTGCGGAACAGACCGGCGGGCGGCTGGGAGAACTCCAGACAGACGACCCGGCCACCGGGTTTGACAACCCGGCCCATTTCGGCGAAGGCGGTCTCGATCTCCGCCACATTGCGGATGCCGAAAGCAACGGTGGCGGCATCGAAGCTATTATCGGTAAAGGGCAGGCGCATCGCATCCCCCTGCACTTCCCCTACCCCGTTTTTCTCGAACCTGACCGCGCCGTTTTGCAGCATGGGCAGGGAAAAGTCGACGGCGGCGACAAAGCCATCCGGCCCGACCACCTGCCGCAGGAGGGCGGTCCATTCGCCCGTCCCCGAACAGACATCCAGAACGCTGCCGCCGACCGAGAGCGATGCACATCGGGTCGCAAAAGTCCGCCAGCTGTAGTGGATACCTGCCGAAAGCAGCGAGTTCAGCAGATCGTAGCGCGGCGCGATGTCATCGAACATCTGCCGGACATAGCCCGCCTTCTCCGCCGCCGTCACCGGTCGGTCCAGTACATCGATACCGCTCAGCGGTTGCTCTTTAAGGGACATTGTGAAAAAATCCGCAAACTCTGTCAGGATTATACCTATCCCTGTCAAGCCTGTCAATGGAAGTGTTTTTTCAGCAAATTATGCTATCATAATGAAAACATTCAGACAGGATGAAATCATGGCACAAGTTTTAATTCGCGACCTAGGAAGTGAAGTCGTCGATAAACTGAAGGAGCGGGCAAAGTTCCGGGGGCGCTCTCTCGAGGCGGAACTCCGCCTAATACTCGAGCAGGCTGCCCAAGACACACGTCGGCAAGGCCTCGCGGAACTGGAGTCGATCCGGGAAAGACTTGCCGGGAAAACATTTGGCGACAGCACGATGATGATACGCGAAGATCGGGACAGGTAATGATTCTTCACCCCGTGATTGATGCAAGTGTCGCAGTCAAATGGTTCTTGAAGCACGAAATTTACGCTCTGAAGGCTAATCGTCTATTGGAAAGTGAGCAAATGCTGCTTGTCCCTGACCTGATATTTCCAGAGATAGGCAGTATTGTTTGGAAACGGGTGCGAAAAGGAGAATTTCCCCAAGAAGAAGCAATTAACATCGTGAGTGCTATCAAGCTTCTTGGGCTGCAAGTACATCCTTCAGAGGCCCTTATAGTCAGTGCGGTCAAAATCGCCTGTGAGACAGGCAGAACCGCATACGACAGCATTTACGTGGCTCTCGCCCTGCAAAATGACACCGTTGTTGTTACTGCGGATGAAAAGCTGAGGAATGGCTTGCAAAACACGCCATACGAGCGTCACCTACTTTGGATAGATGATATTGATTCTGGAGACATTTTATGAACATAACCATGCACGCGACTACCATCGTCGGAGTCAAGAGGAACGGCAAAGTCGCTATCGCCGGGGACGGGCAGGTGACGCTCGACAAGACCGTAATGAAAAACACGGCGAGGAAGATACGGCGGCTGTATCAAGGCAAGGTGCTGGCGGGCTTTGCCGGAAGTGCCGCCGATGCCATGGCTCTGGCGGACCGCTTTGAAACCAAATTGGAGGCGACCAACGGCAATTTGCAGCGGGCGGTGATCGACTTCGCCAAAGAATGGCGCTCGGACCGGGTGCTGCGCCGTTTCGAGGCGTTGATGATTGTCGGCAATGCGGATTACCTGTTGGTCGTCTCCGGCGACGGCAACGTGTTAGAGACCGACGACGGCATCGCGGCGATCGGCAGCGGCGGCCCGTATGCCCAGGCAGCGGCGAAAGCACTGCTGGAGAACACGGAGCTTTCGGCCCGAGAGATCGTCGAGAAATCGCTTTTGGTGGCCTCGGAGATCTGCATATACACCAATTCCAATATCACGGTGGACGAGATATGAGAAGCTTAATTCTCACCGCCGGGCTTTTGCTGGCTGCCACGCTCCCCACGTTGGCCCGTGACGCGCCGTCCAGTCCGCAGACGCAGGCGTTCGCGCTCGGATACTCTCTGCGCTCCTGCGACCTGCGCTCTCAAGCTTTTGCCGCCTCGGTGAAAACGCTCCAGGACGTCGACGATGACAAACTGGCCGGAGCGCAGGTCAAGCATCTGAGCCGCCGGGCAATCAACCTGCGAAAGCATCAGGCCGAGGCCTATGCACGGATCGCCAAGCTTCTAGAACGGATGGATGCCCCGCCCGCGCTGCGCCACTGGTCGGCACAAACCGCCCAATCTCTCGCAGCCCCCCTGGCGTATTCCGGGGAAGCGTCGGCCCTGCTCAAGACCGAGCCGGATACGGCGGCGACCCTGGCAGAGCTTTCCGAGATCACTGCGGTTAAAGCGCAGGCGGGGGCGATGCAGCCCTCCCTCACAAACTGGCTGAAGCTCACCGGCGGCCGTGTCGCCCTCTGGAATGCCGAAGTCGGCAGCTACACGGCTGACCTAGGTGCGACCGGAGAGCCGGCTGCCCGGCTGGGCATCTTGTCTAAGACCGCCCAGCACTTGCTGCTGACCGCGCCGGAGGGTGCCTCGTCGGAAGTGCGGGGCGACCTCTCGGAACTGGTTCCCGGCGGAGGAGGGAACCTGAGCGTGCTGGCGACCTTGGCTCCGGCGAATCTGACGCCGCTGAAGATGACGAATATCGCTCGAAAGCTGATTTCGGATTACGAGGCAAAGACGCTGATACAGAGCGATAAAAGTGGAGATGCTAAAGGTGAGTGACCCCAGCCGAACCGGGTATACTGGTGTTATGGAAGATATGACCCCACGCGAGATCGTCGCGGAACTGGATAAGTATATTGTCGGCCAGCAGGCCGCGAAGCGTGCCGTGGCGATCGCCCTGCGGAACCGCTACCGGCGGCGTCTGCTGGCGGATGACCTGCGCGACGAAGTTATTCCCAAGAATATCCTGATGATCGGGCCGACTGGGGTCGGAAAAACGGAGATCGCTCGCCGCCTCGCAACCCTTGCTCGTGCCCCGTTTGTGAAGGTCGAAGCCACCAAGTTCACCGAAGTTGGGTATGTTGGGCGCGACGTTGATTCGATGGTCCGGGACCTGGTTCAAGCCTCGATGCGGATCGTTGAAAAAGAAAAGATGGACGAAGTGCGCGGCAAGGCCGAAGAGCAGGCGATTGACCGCGTGGTTGACCAGCTTCAGCCGCGCCGGGAGCAGAAGACCGCGCGGATTCGGATTGCCAAGCAGCCCGGCGGCGGCGAAAACCCACTGGAAGCCCTGGCGCAGTTTTTGTCGCCCGGTGGGCAGTCGGCCCAGGCCGAAGAGTCTGAGGAAAAGCCGGAGAAAGAGGTCTCCGAGCTGGACCAGCGGCGCAAGGAGCAGGAAGGGCGTGTTCGGGACCGGCTGCGCCAGCAGATCGCTTCGGGGGCTAAAGACGACGACACCATCGAGATCGAGATCGAGGAAAGCGGCGGCTCCGGACCGTTCATGCAGGTGCTCTCGCCCCAAGGCGGCATGGAAGATATGGGCATGGACATGCAGGGCCTTTTCGGCTCCATGATGCCGAAAAAGCGAAAAATGCGCACTATGACGATCCGAGATGCTCGCGAGCACTACACGGCTGAAGAAGCGCGGGCACTGATCGACCAGGACCAGCTTGTCCGGGAGGCGATCATTCGGGCGGAGCAGAGCGGCATTATTTTCGTCGATGAAATGGATAAGATCGCCGGGCGCGGAGCAGGCGGAGGCAGCGGCCCGGACGTTTCTCGCGAGGGTGTCCAGCGCGATATCCTGCCGATCATCGAAGGCAGCACGGTGCAGACCAAGCACGGCCCGGTCAAGACAGATTTTGTACTCTTTATCGCGGCGGGGGCATTCCACCTGTCTAAGCCATCGGACCTCATCCCAGAGCTTCAGGGCCGTCTGCCGATCCGCGTGGAACTCGAAAGCCTCACACAACACGATTTCCAGCGCATTCTCACCGAGCCGCGCAATGCCCTCATCAAGCAGTATATCGCCCTGCTGGCGACGGAAGGCGTGACGCTCGAATTCAGCGATGACTCGATTGCCGAGCTGGCCCGAGTCGCCGCCGAAGTCAACGCCCAGATGGAGAATATCGGTGCCCGCCGCCTGCATACGATCATGGAACGGCTACTTGACGATCTCTCCTTCGATGCCCCCGACCTAGACGACAAGTTCCGCCGCATCGACGGGGCCTATGTTCGGAACAAGCTGGAAGACATTGTGAAGGACGAAGACTTGAGCCGGTACATATTGTAGAGGGTATGCTTCGCCTATGATCACTGTCCGAATGCTATTTTTCGCCCATCTGTCGGATGTCGCGGGCGGCCATGAGCTGACGCTCGCGCTGCCCCCCGACGCCACTGTCCACACGGCGGCCCTTGAGCTGGAACGGCGTGCTTCAGGCTTTCAGAATATATTGGCCCATGTCCGCGTGGCAGTGAACGCTGAGTTTGCGTTGCCCGAGACCCCTCTCAAAGACGGCGACGAAGTGGCTTGGATGCCCCCCATGAGTGGTGGGAACGGCGGGACCGATGCGCTGCCGCTGCTGACCCGCGAGCCGATCGACATTGGTGCTTTGTCTCGGCAGGTGGAAGGCGACAAGCACGGGGCGGTAGTGACTTTTGCCGGGAATGTGCGGGACAATGCACGCGGCCTGAGGGTTTTGCACCTCGAGTACGAGGGGTATGCTCCTTTGGCGGAAAAACAACTGCTTTCGCTTGTTCAGCAGGCGCAGGAGCGGTGGGAGTGCGAATGCGCCGTTCAGCATCGCCTGGGACGGCTGGAGATCGGCGAATGCAGCGTGGCCGTTGCAGTCGCCTCCCCCCATCGAGGAGAGGCTTTTGAGGCCTGCCGCTGGCTGATGGACACGCTGAAGGAGACGGTTCCCATCTGGAAGCGTGAATACTTCGAGGGCGGGTCGCACTGGGTGGAAGGGCCATCCGTGGTCGAGGCCAATGCCAAAGTTTGAGTTGGAATTTGGATTGGGATTTGAATTTAGAACAGCTCCATGATCGAACTCTCACCGAACTACAACCAGCCGCTTTTAGATGACACCTATTTGCCTCCGGTGACGATCCGTCTGATGCGGGTTGAGGACATTGAGCATGTCTCACGGCTGGAACGCCGCTGCTACACCCTCCCCTGGAGCTCCAGTGCTTACGTTACGGAAGTCGGCAATCCCTCGGCGTATTACACGGTCGCCGTTCTTGCGGACGGGACGCTGGCCGGGTACGCCGGGATGTGGGTCAACATGGACGAAGCGCATTTGACCACGATTGCGGTCGATCCCGTGCATCGCGGCCTCAAGATCGGGGAGCGGCTGTTGCTCGACCTGCTGGAAGAAAGTATGCGGCGCGGTGCCAATCATGCGTCACTCGAGGTTCGGGAGCGCAATTTAGTCGCCCGCAGTCTCTATTTCAAGTATGGATTCGACGATGTCGCGGTGCGGAAGAACTATTACAGCGACAACGGCGAGAATGCGCTGATCATGTGGGCTAACGAAATCCGTTCCCCGGCCTACCTGGACATGCTGGACGATTACCGGGCGAGACTTGCCTAGAACGGGTATACTCAATCATAGACTTGATTGTAGTACAGGAACCAATTATGCCATCAGGAATTGATCTTCTCCCTGCCGTTCTCCCCAGTCGGCGCACGACGGAAGCTCCCGACGAGCTTCTGGAAACTTCCCCGCCGGGCAATGCCGGCCCGTATGTCGTGATCCTTTACGACTGCGACTGCCACACATTCGAAGACGTCATCACGCAGCTGCAAAAAGCGATTGGCTGCACCCCGGAAAAAGGGGATGCCTACGCCCATGAAGTGCATACCAAAGGCCGTGCCGTCGTGCATTCCGGCGACGACGCCGACTGTGAGCGGGTCGCGAACATCCTCCGCGAAATCCGTTTGCAGGTGGAAACGGACCGGTCAGCCTGAGCCGCGCATTGCCCCAGATTTCCACCGCCGTCCCCGGCCCACGCTCGATTGCGCTGGCCGAGAGGCTGCGGCGTGTGGAAAGCCCAAATGTCACCTATCTCGCCCCGGACTTCCCCGTCTTCTGGGACCACGCGGAAGGATGCCTGGTTACGGATGTCGACGGCAATCGGTTTTTGGACGTTACCTCGGCCTTCGGCGTAGTCGGGGTCGGCCATAATCACCCGCGCGTCGTCGCCGCCGTGCAGGAACAGGCGGCTAAACTGCTCCACGGCATGGGCGACGTTCACCCTTCCGAAGTCAAAGTCCAGCTCTGCGAACGGATCGCCGGGCTGGTTCCTATTCCCCACGCGCAAACAATCCTCGGCCAGAACGGCGGGGATGCCGTGGAAGCCGCCCTCAAGACCGCCATGCTGGCGACAGGGCGTCCCGGTGTTTTGGCCTTCGAAAATGGCTACCATGGATTGACTTATGGTGCTCTCGACGTCACCGCCCGCCCCGACTTTCGCGGCCCGTTCCTGCCCCAGCTCGGCGGATTTACGCAGCATCTTCCCTTCGGCTGTTCCCTGGCGAGTATTGGAGCCCATCTTCAAGCGCACCGACCCGGAGCCGTGCTGGCGGAGCCGATCCAGGGGCGCGGGGGGATCGTCGTTCCCCCGGAAGGCTGGCTGCGCGGCCTGCGTGCGCTTTGCACGGAGACGAACACGCTGCTGATACTCGATGAGATATTTACCGGCTGGGGCCGCACAGGGGACTGGTTCGCCTGCCAATTCGACGGTGTGATTCCGGACATACTCTGCATTGGAAAAGCCATGGGCGGCGGCCTGCCGATCTCGGCCTGCGTGGCCTCGGCAGAGCTGATGTCGGTTTGGGGGGTCTCGACTGGGGAAGCTCTGCACACGAGCACGTTTCTGGGGAACCCCATCGCCTGCGCGGCGTCTCTTGCGGCACTGGAAGTTCTGGAGGAAGACAACCTGCCGCAGCGGGCTGCTTTGTCAGGGAGCGTCCTTGCGATAGGTCTGCACACGCTTCAGACTGAGTTTCCTCTCCTCATCACCGAGGTGCGCGGGCGCGGCCTGATGCTGGGCCTGGAAATGGTGTCGCCTGCCATCGCGCTGCCCCTGGTTCCGGCGGCTCTGCGTGCCGGGCTGATTCTCCTGCCCGCCGGAGACGGTCGCGTATTGGAGTTTGTCCCGCCGCTGGTAATTTCAGAGGAGCAGATCGCGTGGTGCCTGACGGTCCTGCGCCACTTGCTGACGGAATTTGCCTGAGACAGCATTCACGACAAAGCCCCTGCTTTTCTACTGAAAAGCAGGGGCTTCTTATGTTTGTTTAGTGCCCCCACAAAGATTCGAACTTTGGACAACCCACTTAAGAGGCGGGTGCTCTAACCAGCTGAGCTATGAAGGCCCACTCACGAACTAAGATATTATACCCTTTTCCGGCGCAGGATTCAAGCCCTGGATTTCGCGCTTTTCTCAGGGTATGTCGCATCGAGACGAAGTGTACGCAGAGACTTCGGATCTGTAGGGTGCGCTGCTTGCTGCGCCCTCTTCTCCTGTCTTATCCATATGCCGTAATTGTCCAACAACCGTTGCACAATTCCCCGCTGCACTGGGGCCATTATATTCGGATACTGGACACGGTCAAAGAAGGCATTATTTCCCGGCAGGGAATCACCCCATTCACGCCGAACTCTAAGCCAACTAAATCACGGGAGATGCATTCTTATGGCGGACGACAATTTGGATGACGACATCGAAGAAGCCTTGCGGCGGCAGGATGAAGCGTTGGCACTGCTTGAACGGCTGCGGATCGCCGAACCGGCTTCCGGCGTGACGGGCGAAAGTTCTGGGGGCGGACGCCGCGACTTTCGCCGCTGGCCGGCCCCGGACAGTCTCAAGGCGGAGCTGCACGACGGGCTGCACTGGCAGCCTGCGCCGTGTAGCGATCTAGGGATCGGCGGTGCGCGGCTTTCCGCCGTCCCCGAGTGGCTGAAAGGCCCGGTCCCCGTTCGGCTCAAAGGCGAGACCGGCCAAGCGGTCCTCGCGCTCGGCGACCTGATGTGGCGGGATGCCGCGAATAACGCCGCAGGGCTGCGGCTGGAATTTCAGGATACCGACGAGCGGGATTTATGGACGGCCACGCTAATTGACGCCCTGCTGGCCCGCTACGCGCTGGCGTGAGCAGGCTTTTTTACGTGAGTGGACGAGGTCAAGAAAACCGTTCTTCCGTCCAGGGATCGGCATGGTTGTGGTAGCCGCGCACTTCCCAGAAGCCATGTTTGTCTGCGGTTAGGAACTCAATCCGGTTCAGGAATTTCGCACCCTTCCAGGCATAGAGGTGCGGCGTGATGATCCGCAGGGGTGCCCCATGCTCGCGCGGGATTGGCTCACCGTCGAGAGCATAGGCTACGATGACATCCGGGTGCATCAGCTCCTCCAGGGAATTATTCGTCGTGTAGCTGTCCTTCCCGTACTGCATGACGTGCGTCGCTTCCGGCAGCGGGTCAACTAGATCCGTCAGCACCTCGAAGGGTATCCCGGTCCAATGCAGGTCATAGCGGCTCCAATGGGTGACGCAGTGAAAGTCCGCCGTCAGCTCCAGGCTCGGTAGGTCCCGCAGGTCGTCCAAGCTGAGGCTGACCGGATTTCGGACGGCTCCGTCAATCGTCAGCCGGAACTTGTCCGGTAGAAACAACGGCTGCACCCCGAGATCCAGCACCGGGAATTTCTCGGTGAGGGTCTGGCCGGGCGGCAGACGCTGGCTGCGCGGGGCCGCCGTGCGGGTCCCGGTCTCGCCGCGCTTCTGGGCACGCTCGACGGCTTTCTGCTTGACATGCAGATACTTCGCGCTGTACTCAGTGCTTCCCTCCATTTTAACTCCTCCGGGCAGCAGTCGCGCTGCCCCGTTTCTTTTTGCTGAAGGCTTCCTGCGGAAGGGCGGCCAGGAGGCGCGATACATCGCTCTCCGGGACTTTCTCGCCATCCGGGCCGGTGAGATAAAACGAATCGCGGGCGCGGCTGCCCCAGATGGAAAGCCGGGCGGCATGGATATTCCAGCCCAGGGCCGAAATGGCCCGGGCCAGGCGGTAGACGACCCCGGTTTCGTCGGGGGCACTAACTTCCAGCAGGCTGAAGCGCTCCGATGCAGACTCGTCGATTTTTGCGGCGTAGATAGTCTGCTCTTTCAGCGGCTTTTTCTGGCTCTGGAGAAGCTCTCCGATTCCCACTTCGCCCAGCAGGACCCGGCGCAGGCTATCCTGCACCTCGGCCCGTTTGTGGGTGGAGAGAGGCTTCCCTCGATAGTCTACCCAAAGCGTGTCGATGGCAATACGCACGCTGGCTTCGCGGGTAAAGACCTGAGCCGTGTGCAGGTTGACATCGTGGGCATACAAAACGCCGGTGATCTTGGCTAGGAGACCGGGCCGGGGATCGTCGTAGGCACACAGGGTCATCTCGGTATAGTCCGCCCCGTACTCGTGCTTGAAATCGATGGCCGGTTCAAACGTCTCCCGCAGCCGCCCGATCATCGCAATATGCAGGTACATCTCTTCGAGCGGCGTGTTCAGCAGGTACTGGGCGGGGAGATTGCGTGTGTGCTCCAAAATCAGGTCCGGGGGCAAATTATGCTGAGCCAGCCCCTTGCGGATCCGCTCCCGCTGACGCTTCAGGTCGGGGACGTAGCTCGGCGGCGGGCTGCCGTCCTCCGACAGCGGTGCGGTGAGCATCGCTTCGGCGCGGCCATACAGCTCGGAGAGGAACCGGCCTTTAACTTCCGTCCAGACACCCTCCCCCACGGCATGCGTGTCGGCATAGGTCAGCAAATAGAGCATATTCAGCGAGTCCATGTCCGGAATCAGACGAACAAACTCACGCGTCGTCTCTTCCAGTGCCAGGTCGCGCAGGCGGCTGAACTCCGCCATCCGCAGGTGATTCTGCACCAGAAATACGACCTTGTCTCGACGCTCCGCGTCCCAGCCGAGACGGTCACAGATATGAGCGGCGCAGATCGCCCCCGTTTCGGCGTGGGATCCTTCCGGCCACTGCTTCCCAATATCATGGATCAGGCCGGCTAGGTAAAGGGTCTCGGGCCGCGCCACCTCGCCCATAATCCGCCGGTATTCGGGGGCACGTGAGTCGGTCTTCAGATCTTCCAGGTTACGCACGACATGCAGCGAGTGCGCCCCAACCGTGAAGTCATGGGCGGCGTCGTAGGGAATCAGTGTCATCAGCGGTCCGAATTCCGGCAGCAGCCAGGCGATCACGCCAAGTGACTCCAGACGCTCGAGCGTGTCGGCCACACCGCGCCCCGCCGAAAGCAGACGCGCGAAGACCCGTCCGGCCACCTCCGGCTCCGATGGAACCGGATGAACTTCCAGGTAACGCGCGATGTCCTCTTCCAGTGTGCCCGAAACGGCCAGCCCATACGCCTGGGACAGCTCAGCGGCGTGCAGCGGCAGGACCGGATCGAGTGCCGCCGCCGCAGGATCGGCGACAGAGAGGACCCGTCCAGTCGAGACAAGGCCTAGCCCAAGCGGAATTTCACTATCGAGGCAGCGCGTGATGACCTTGCGAGCGATACGCCGCGCTTCCGACGTCCGGGTGAAGTAATCGCGCATAAACGACTCGACCGCCGGGACTTCGGGTGTGTCCGCGTACTCCAGCAGGGCAGCGACCGCCTCCTGCTTTTCCGCCGTCAAAGTATCGCGTGCCTCGCCGGAGATGATGTGCAGCGCACTTCGGGCCTGCAGCAGAAAGCTCCGAGCAGCTTTGATGCCCGCCGCATCGCTTGCGGAGACCAGGCCCTGCTCAATCAAAGTCGGCCAGAGCCGGGACAAACTCACATGGCAGCGCACTTCTCCCATCCATTCGGCGTTCTGGATGTCACGCAGCCCGCCTGCGCCCTCTTTGATGTTCGGCTCGATGCCGTAAACTTGATCACCGCCGAATTTCGCCAGCACGGCCTGCCGCTCCGCCCATTTTTGGAAGAGAAAATCGGCGGTCAGTAGGTGAGAGCGAAACAGAGAACGGAACTCTTTGAAGAGCTGACGATCACCGCACAAAAACCGAGAATCCAGCAGCGTCGTCTGCGTTTGATGGTCCAGGCTGCCCAGATCGCCGAGCAGGCGATAAGCGTAACCGACTTTGAGATTTGCGCCGTAGAGGAAGACGTCCATCACCATCTGGAACATGTCTTTGATGACGACGTTAATCGTGGGGTCGTCTTCCCGCTCGGGGACGAACGTCACATCCACGTCGGAAAACGGAGCCAGCTCGCGCCGTCCGTAGCCGCCAGTCGCGACAATCGCCAGACACAGCGATTGAACTTCCGCCCCCGCACGTTCGGTCGCCAGAGCAAACAGGCGGCGCAGAACCGCATCGACCAGGGCCGTATTGTGCGCCAGCAGACCGGTGCCGTCATGCTCCTGAAGAGTCTCGGCACAGTTGATGCGTCCGTGCCAGTCTTTCAGATAGGCACCGATTTCGGCGGGGGTTTGCAGCAGCGCAAGCTGCGGGGGAAACAAGGGGCAGGAGAATTCAGGGAGCATATTCGCAGGATGCATATCAAAGGGCCTGTGCAGGTGAGCGCTGAAGGTTAATTCCCCCCATGCCGATCACGAAAGTATGCGCGGAAGAAGAATGGGCCGAGCCACGGTTTTTGAGGACTTCCAGAATGCGCACACGCCGGGCGTCACGGGTTTCTTCCGTACGGCGATATTCGAGCTGAATCAACGTGTCCGCCAGATATTCTTCGGGCGTCACCCGGAAGGGCGACTCGCGGGACTCCGTTTCGCGGGTCATCACCACGCTGAGATCGTCACGCCTCAGGGCATTCACGACGCGCTCGAAGCGGACGCGCCCCTGCTCCACGGCACTGGGGTAACTCTCGAACTGGGTCAGGCTGTCGACGACGACCCGGCGCAGGCCATATTCACGCACCATCTTGCCGTAGTTATCCGAGGCCAGCTCGCGCAGGAAGGCTTCTGGGGACGTAAACACAACCAGCAGTTTGCGGGATTTCTCATGGGCCTCGAAGTCCCAGCCGAGTGCTCGGGCATCCCGGTACAAGCGGCGCGGGTGTTCTTCGAACGTCACAAACATCCCCGGCTCCTCGAATTGCTCGATGCCCGCCTGCAGGAACTGCATTCCGAGAATTGTCTTGCCGGTTCCCGGCGCACCCTGCACCAGCAGTGAATTCCCGTCGGGCAGACCGCCGCCTAGGAGCTGGTCCAATGACTCGATCCCGGTCGGTGTCCGCCGGAAGGCATCCACACCTCCGCGTGTTCCACTATTGTCGGATGGTCGTTCAGCCATAATTCCCCTCTCCAGCCTGACGGTAGATCGTCATCCCTGCACAGAGCATGGGGACCAGCACGCCCGCATTGCACAGTGCCTCGGCAGCCACTTGGACATCATCTTCCAGCCGTCCCAGCTTGATCGCCAGCCCGCCCGCATGATCGCGCGTTCTGCCATTCGCGCGAAAAAATGATTGGAGACTCTCCGAAAGCGAAGCGGCATCGGAGGGTGAGAGTGAGGCGGCGGAGTCAAGAGTCAAGGAGGAAGAGAGTGGCGACTGCCCTAAAGCGGAGTTGGACTCAGCAACGGAGCGAAGTGCCTGCCGCAGGGAAAGCCCCGAGAGCATCGCCTTGCGGATCGCCAGCAGCCGGCGGACCGCCTCGAGGCCGTAGGTGCGCCGTGTTCCTTTCCCCTGCGCCGTCACGTAGCCCTGCCGTGTCCAGTAGCCGAGCTGGCGTACGGAGATCCCGCAAAGCTCTGCAGTCTGCGCGATGTTAAGGTTCAGATCCGGCAGTGCTTCCCAAAGCAGCGGATCAAAAGTCGGCTGTGACGGTATCATGGGATTCCCTGCTTCAGTACAAGATATTGCGGAACAGAACGAAAGTATAGACGAATTACCGCTTGCTTGTCAACGCTCGGTCAGCGGTGTCAGTACCCCTCCGGCTCCGCCGGAAGCCCTGGCAGCCGTGCCGGAAAGCGGGCGGCCCGAGCGGCGGCATCCGGACGAGTGGAGGGAAACTGCGCTTGAAGGCGCGGCCACCAGGCGGCCCCAGTGTCGGCACGGGCCAGCGGAGGAGCGGCAAAGAGCAGGGCGGTCGCTGGGTTGACCTCAGAGCGGTCCTCGGCAACTCCTTCTCTCGATACCGCAGCCCAAGCCGTCTCGATCTTGCGGAGTGCCGTTTCCAGTGCCTCGGGACTCTCGGAAAGATGCGCCGCATGGAAGTCCGCTGCGGTGACTGTTCCCTCACCCCATGCCAGTCGGGCCAGCCCGGCAGCAGGAAGAGCGAAAACAGCCAGGAAAAAGGTGCCCAGCCACTCCATCCCCGGACGCCGCCTAAGTGTTAGCCCTAGGTGCAGCGGCAGACCGGCCAGGGTTGCCCCGATGGTCCAGGTCGGCATAACGCCAGTTGCCAGGCGGGCCATCATCAGTGCGACAACGGCGTAAACTTCGTGTTTCTCCAGGCTCCGTGTCAAACCGTTTGTCACGATGATTGCCGTGTTGCCGTCGCGCCCGGCGACGACAAACGCGTTTGGCCGTGCGGACGGAACGCTGTAGAGGGTCGGCAGCGGCACCTCCATCTTCGCACTCAGCTCGTGCAGCATATCGTAGAGGTTGGGTGCCCACTCGTTTTCAAGCAGCTTTGCCCCCCAAATGTCAGAGGGGAACTTCTCCGCCGCCCAGGAGCCGAATACAACGTAAGCGATGCCGAAGATCAAGCCCCAAACCAGTCCGGCCACGGAATGGCGAAACAGTCCTCCAAGACAGAGGCCAAGCACGGCCCAAAACGAGCAGCAGACGAGAAAGACCAGCGGAAGGCGCAGTCGGGACAAAGTCGGTGTCTCCTGTTCGGTTTACTCTCCACTTTACCCAAAAGCGGCGATTTACTCTTAGAATATCAACCGTTAGAACATCACCCGGTGCTTCCGGGCGGCGACGGAAAGCAGCACTCCGATCGCGAGCATGTTGACCAGCAGGCTGCTCAGACCATAGGAAAAAAACGGCAGCGGCACACCCACCACCGGCATGACGCCCATGGTCATCCCGGCATTGACCACGATGTGGAAGGTCAGCATCGAGAGCACTCCCGCCGCCAGCAGTCGGCCCAGCAGGTCCTCGCATTCAGCCATGATCAGCACCCCACGGACCAGCAGCAGCAGGTATAATGCCAGCAGACCTGCGCAGACGACGAAGCCGCCCTCCTCGCCGACAATGGTGAAGATGAAGTCGGTGTGCTGTTCCGGGATAAACTTGCCGTTGCTCTGGGTACCGTGCCCATACCCCTCGCCGCTGATCCCGCCCGAGCCGATCGCGATCTCACTTTGCCGCAGGTGATATCCGGTATCGCGCGGATCGGAGGCCGGATCGAGAAAGACCTGAAGCCGGTTCTTCTGATAGTCTTTCAGCAAATGGCCGGGATTGAAATGCCACAGGCCGGCGAACAATACGATCCCCACCAGAGCCAAAGACAGCAGATGCACGGGCCGTGCCCCGGCGATCACCAGCATGCCGGTCCAGATCGCCAGCAAAACCAGGGCCGTGCCGAGGTCCGGCTGCTTGGCGATCAGCAGCATCGGCACCCCGATATGCACCAGCGACCGCAATACCGTTCGCCATTCCGTGATCGCTGCGCTATTGCGGGCAAGAAAGAGCGCCAATGTGCCGATCAAGATGATCTTCGCGAACTCGGACGGCTGCAGCTGTACCGGCCCGAGGCGAATCCACCGGCTGGCCCCTTTGGCCTCATGCCCGCCGAAGTGTGTCAACACGACCAGAAGCAGAAAGATGTTCAGCGGGTACAGATACGGGGCGGCCCGCTTCAGCAGAATTTCATAATCCGTGCGGGCCAGAAAGACCGCCGCCGCTACTCCGACCACCGCCCCGAAGACCTGTTTACGTACCATGTCCAGCGGATGCAGGTCCAAGTGCAGCGCACTTTTGATGGTGAAGATACCGCCGACACAGAGAAGCAGGACGCTGCCCAAAATCGCCCAGTCCAATTGCCGCCAGCCCTGTTTTTGGACAACCATTGCCCACTATGATACCATTTATTTCTCTGCCGCCGTCACAATACCGAACCCAAACAGACTTTCGTGCGTTATTAAGAGTGTCATGAAACTGATTTCTTCCTCCCCGGCACCGCAAAAGTCCCCACTGCCCCGTGGGCGAAGCAGCCGACTCGGACGGCACCTGCTCTCAAAGGTTTTTTTCGTTCGTACGGCCTGGCGGGTTCTCGTGGTCATTGTGGCGATATTCGCGATCACGGTGGGTCGTATGTTTCGGCAGACGATCGAGATGGCCCCGCAGTGATGGAAGCTAAACCGATGGACCGCGCCCGCCTGCGCACTATCCTGGCGACCATCGCCCTCTCGGTGCTGACAGTGACGCTGCTCTACGACAAGCCCTGGTCGAGCGGCTGGACGGCCTCCGTGCTGAACGCCGTCAGCCTGAGCCTGTTCCTGGGGCATACTCTTTTCTATAAAGATCGAGTCATGGCCCGGCTGCTGCTTTTTGGCCTGACGTTTGGAATCGTCGAGCTGGTCGCCGACGCCCTCTGCGTGCGTTATACGCGGACCCTGGATTACTCCGTGGCACGCAGCCCGATGCTGGGCCTTTCTCCCTACTGGATGCCGACCGCATGGATGGTAATCGCCGCGCAGATCGGCTATGTCGGCAGCCGCCTCATGGTCCGGTTCGGAACTGGGGTAGGAATGTCTCTGACGGCCCTGCTTGGGGCGGTAAATATTCCTTTTTACGAAGAGATGGCTTTTCACGCCCATTGGTGGCGGTATATGAACTGCCGGATGCTGGGTCACACACCCCTGTACATCATCGGGGCGGAGCTGATTATCGGCTTCTCCCTCGGCCCGCTCGCCGCCTGGGCCATGCGCGGTCGATCCACCGCCCGCGATGCGATTTATGCGGGCCTAGTCGGCGGCCTCAGCACGATCTGGGGCGGGCTGATCGGTTATGGGCTGGTTGAACGCCTCTTATGAAGAGTGCAGCAGCTTCGCCGCGTCTTTGTCCAGCATCCAAGTCAGCGTGCCGTCGACGGGCTGCACTCCGGCGGCGGGATGTACTTCCCGCGTGGCCCTTCCTTCCAGAATATCCCGGACAGGCACGGCTTTCTTTTCGCCGTTGACCAGAAAAAGCACCTGCCGGGCGGCGTTCAGCACCGGATAGGTCAGGGTTACCCGGTCCACCGGCGGCGGGAGAGTCCCCGGCGGGCTGGAAACCACCCACCGGTCTGTGACCGCAAGGGTCGCCATATGCGGGAACAGCGACGCGCAGTGACCATCCTCGCCAAGACCCAGCAGCACGAGATCGAAGATGGGGAGCTTACCCGCTTCCGGCTGAAGGACCTGAGCCAGCGTTTCGGCGTAATGCCGCGCCGCCGCGTCCGGGGAGGATGCTCCCGTGTCAATCGGATGAATCTGCCCGGCAGGAATTGGGACTTTGCCCAGCAGCAGGGTTCGCGCCTGCCCGTAGTTCGAGCGGTCATCATCGGCAGGGACAAAGCGGTCGTCGCCCAGGAAGACTTCCCACTTGCCCCAGTTTTCCTGGCCGGGTGGAGTCTGTGCCAGCAGCTTGTATGTTGCGCCGGGCGACGAACCGCCGGTCAGTGCGACCGCGAACCGACCCCGGGCGGCAATCGCTTCCGACGCGGCCTGCCGGATAAAGTCCGCCGCCGCCGAAGCGAGAGCCTCGGCGTCCGGCAATACCAGAATAGTCGGCATGAACATCTTCTCTAAACTTCCAGAGCCGCATCGATCGCCGCAAGAACATCGGCGGAAAGGGTGACACCCGCTGCCCCAGCGTTATCTTCGATCTGCTCCGGGCGGGAGGCTCCAATAATCACGCTGCTGACGTTTGGCTGGCGCAGGCACCAGGCCAGCGCGAGCTGGGACATCGAGAGACCGGCCCCGGCGGCGATTGGACCCAGTTTCTCGACTTTCACCAGCGTCTCCTGATCGAGCTTGCCGCCGTTCAGAAACATGTTCTGCTCCGGGTCCGCCGCGCGGGAGCCTTCGGGAAGAGCGGCACCGGGCTTGTACTTGCCGCTGAGGACCCCTTGTGCCAGCGGGGAGTACACCACCTGCCCCAGTCCCTCGCGCTCGCTGACGGGAATGACTTCCTTTTCGATCTCCCGGCCCAGCATATTGTAATACGGCTGATTGGAAACCAGTGGGTGCAGCCCCGCTCTCCGGCAATAGTCGGCAGCCGACGCGATCTGCTCCGCGCTCCACTGGGACACCCCAGCATAGAGGATCTTGCCCTGCCGAGCCAGATCATCGAGTGCCATCAAAGTCTCTTCCAGCGGCGTTTCCGTATCGTAGCGGTGACACTGGTAGAGATCGATATAGTCCATATTAAGCCGCTTCAGCGACGCATGACACTGCTCGAAGATATGTTTGCGTGAGAGGCCTCGGTCGTTCGGACCGTCCCCCATGGGAAAATAGACTTTTGTTGCCAAGAAGTATGATTCGCGCGGGTAAGCCGACAGTGCTTTGCCGACGACCTCCTCGGATTTGCCGCGTGCATACCCATTTGCGGTATCGAAGAAGTTTATGCCCAGGTCGTACGCCTTCTCGATACAGCGGGTCGCGGTCTCATTCTCCGTCGCCCCACCGTAAGTCAGCCAGGAGCCGAGTGCCACTTCGCTCACCCGGACCCCATATTTGCCTAAATGTCGATACTGCATGAAAAAATCCTCTTCTCATTGGGAGTAGTGAAGTATCATTCCCTATGTGGCATAGTTTCTCCTGTTTTCCAGGCAAATTCTCGGGAATTCGTGCAGGCGGACAGGCATACGTGTTGACGCAAGTGAAAACGGGTAGACTGTAGCACAACAGACTATTCCCAGGGAGGGGAGACCAATGCTGGGAGAGAGTAAACCTTTGAACCTCGAAATCAAGACACAAATGACGGACGACCAGATACCGATTGTCGCGCTCAAAGGCGAAATCGATCTGCACACTTGTGCAGAAATGCGCGATACACTCCGTGACCTTATTGAAAAAGGCCACCACCAGATCGTGATCAATCTGGCCGAGGTACCTTACCTGGACAGTGCCGCACTCGGCGTAATGGTGGATGCAGTCCGCCGCGTCCGCGAGCACGAGGGGGGGATTAGCCTTGTCTCGACTACCCCATTCGTACGCCGGGCGTTCGAAATCACGCGGCTGGTCAAGATCTTTCAGCTCTATGAGAGCAACAGTGCCGCACTGGAACAGATTCGGATGCGCCCGGTTCCGGTGGCTTGATAATATACACCGAAAAAAGCCCCCCGCCAAGCGATTGGCGGGGGGCTTTTTTTGGCACTTAGTTACGCGGCTTGCGCCGTTTCCCAATCCGCATGGCAGCGATAGATCGCCTCGCTGATCCGGGCAACGCGGGGAATCAGATCACCCGTATCATGCTTGAGAACCTCGCGCAGAGTCGGCGGCAGAAACAGCGCTTCGAGGGCATCCAGGCAGCGGCGCTGCCCCGCGTAATCGACGATGCTGGGGAGAGCGGCGGCTTCTCCAAATTCCGCTTCCAAATAGGGCCGGACGCGGGAGGCGGTGCGGTAATAGTTCGCCACGAACCAACGGCGAAGCTGGGCATACTCCGACTCGCGGCGGCTGTCACACCCGGCTTTCGCGGAGGCGCAAAGCACATCGGTGAAAGTCTCATACTGGTCGATAAAAAGCTGCCAAAACTGGGCGGCATCCCCAGCACCGACGCGCCGGGCGGCGGGACGGGAAGCTGCTGTCCGTCCCGCCGCGCTCACGGGACGTGCGTCACGGTAGTTGACGGGAGCCGACATAGCCCGCCGGGCGGCTGCCCCGGCCTGAAGCCGAAGCCGATACAAAAAGGGAAGGGGAAGATTGCTGCGGATCATTGCGACGGTGCCTCTAAAATTAATAAATTGAGAACGATAAAAATTTGTGTAAATATAGTGTGAAAGGCTCTTAAGCCGTTGTGAGAACGTCCTCGCCATGCCGGGCGACATAGTTCAGCCGCAGGTCGTTTAGCAGCACGCGCAGCTCACGGCGCATCTCAGGCGGCACCTGGGCATCCGAGGCCGACTCGAGGTGTGCAGCGAGGTCGCCGACAACATCGATTGCGAGTTTTGCTTCGACCAGATCGGGCTTCGCCTCGCCGGTCTGTGGATCGGCCAGCAGGCCCAGCTTTTGCCAGGCCTGCGAGGCCATCAAATTTAGACAGTAGCCGACGAGATCATAAGTTCCGGGCGACTGCTGCGCGTCAGGCTGCTCACCTTCAGACTCAGTGGCTTGGGCTTCAGGCCGCATTGGTTCGGTCTGATCAGGAGAATCGGATGACGCGCTTCGCTTGTCAACAAATGTAAAGCCTGTTTCTTCTTCCGACATACTGTTTTCGCCTACTGCTCAACTCTTCTAAAAACTTTTCGTCTGGGGATTTGTTTGCTGACGCGGCTTATTCTAGCACATATTCCATCTGACCGCAAGTACGTTTCAAGAGGCCATCGCAAAATAGAAGAAAAGTTTTTTGGTATTTTTGCCGTGTTTTCAGTATGCGTCATCGGGAACAACTATTCGGGACCGGGGCGGATCCAGCACCTCGCCGCCGAGCATCTCCATCGCCTGGCTCGCCAGATAATAGTCACCGTCCGGCTCATATTTGGGGGCGACAAGCGCGGCAGTCGCCTGAGTGAGCAAGGCCAGCACTTTCGCATCCTCACCCGACCACTCCCGCCAGCAGATCCAGGCGGTCTGTCTGCTCGGCAGGCGCACCTCAATTCCGCGGTAAGGCCGGAGTGCGGGAACCAGCTGAACTAGCGCGTCCAGGCTCGGATCGTTCCCCGCAGTCGGCTTCCAGGTGCCTGATTTAAGCACCAGAGGCAGATTTCGAGCGCGCTCCACGGTTTTGGCTCGGGTCGAAACCAGCAGACCTTTACTTTCGCGCGTTTTTGGATCGCCGTCGGTCGACAGCAGAAAGAGCGGCTTCCCTTGCTGTAGTTGTTTGGCGTAAAGTTTCATTTTTTCCTGCCTAGCTTGATTCCCTCACATATTGGGTATGATGCGGTGTTTACATTGCCATTGTGGCATAAAACCGCATCCCTTGGTGAAATGGAGAAAGTTGTTATGTTTTCCTGTTCCCGCCGCCCCCTCATAAAGCCGCTGACTGCGGCTCTCACCCTTTCCCTTTTGAGCGGACTGTCCACTCAAACGCTTCATGCACAGACAGCCGTTCTGACACAGCACAACGACAACAGTCGTACTGGTCAGAACACGGCGGAGACGACGCTGACACCGGCCAACGTCAACACGTCTCAGTTCGGCAAGCTGCTCACGATTACCGGCCTGGAGGCCAATGTCAACGGTCAGGTGCTCTACGATCCGGGGGTGAGCATCGCCGGAGTCACGCACAATGTCGTTTATGCTTATACGTCCAACAATACCGATCACTCCCCCTGCGGCCTTTGGGCCTTCGATGCCGATACAGGCGTGATGCTCTGGCATACCCCACTCCCGAACTCGGCGACTTACACCACCGCAGCTCCAGTGATCGACCCGGCGACCAACATCATCTACATTCTGACCAAGACCGACAACGATGCCACCGGCTCGACCTTCCTGCATGCCCTGGACATTACGACCGGAGCGGAGAAGACAGGCAGCCCCGTGCAGGTCAAAGCCAGCGCACCCGGCACCGGCGACGGCAGCGTCAACGGCGTGGTTTCTTTTGACGGCGCGGCCAGCAGCGGAACCTTCAAAGCCAACGACCGGCCTGGCCTGCTGCTGCTCAGCGGCGTCGTCTACGCCGCCTTCGCGCACAATTCGGACAGCTTCCCCTATCACGGCTGGATTCTTGGGTACACGTACGACGGCACGAAGCTGGTACAGACCGCCAAGTTCTGCGCGACGCCGAACGGCGGCGACGGCGGAATCTGGATGGCGGGCAAGGGCCTGACCGCCGATGCCGCAGGCTACATCTACTGCTCGGTCGGCAATGGAACATTTACGGCGAACATCGGCGGCAAAGATTATGGTATGTGCTACCTGAAGCTGCGAGCCTCAGACCTGAGCGTCGTCGATTACTTCGCCCCATTCGATGAACAGGGCCTGAGCAACCAGGACCTCGACCTCGGCAACAGCGGCGTGGTCGGCATCCCCGGAACCAACCGCATCTTCGGCGGCGGAACCAAATTCGGGGCGGGCTTTCTCATGGACACGAGCAAGCTTGGAGGCTTCACACCCAATGGGCCGGACAAAGTTGTCTTGCGACTCAATGGCCTGACCGGCAACGATTCTGTCGGTCAGAACCCAATTGCCTGGGATGCTTCGTCTTCCACCAAGTACGTCTACTTATGGGCGAACGGCTCCAACCTGGAACAGTTCCGCTATGTGCCCGGTGCGGGAGTGCCTGACACGACCGGAACCTTCAGCCCGGCAGGCATTTTTAAACAGACCAGCGGCCTCACTGCCGGCGGATCCCTGGCGGTCTCGTCCAACGGCGGCAGTAATGGAATTCTGTGGGCCGTCGGTGACGACCGAACTGTTCGGGCATTCGACGCCACCGACGTGACCAAATCCGTCCTCTGGACCAGTGACCAGAATGTCTCCCGCGACAGCTTAGGCTCAGTCGGGCACTTCCAGTTCCCCACGGTCGTCAACGGCAAAGTCTTCGTGCCGACCAACGCCCGCACCATCGTTGTCTACGGCCTGTTGGCAACGCCCAATGCCGTCGCGAACGGCAGTTTCGAGACCCCGGGCGTGGGAGCAGCAAGCTACCGCTACAATCCGACGGGCGGAGGCTGGACATTCGGTGGGTACAGCGGCATTCAATCGAATGGCAGCGCATGGAACGCAGTCAAAGCAACGGATGGAACGCAAACCGCCTTCCTGCAAGGGTATCCGGGACCGTCGGGTTCAAGCAATCTGGGGAGCATTTCGCAGAGCATCAACTTTGCAGCCTCAGGAAGCTATGTCCTGACGTTCCAAGCGGCGCAGCGCGAGGGCGGCCTGCAGCCTCTGAAGTTCAGCGTCGATGGCGTACAAGTTGGACCGCTGCTCTCGCCCCTAGGCAGCAGCTTCGGCCCGCTGACGACCGGGACGTTTACAATCAGCACGCCGGGGGCGCACACAATCACCCTAAGTGCGACCGATTTCGGCAGCGATCTGACGACGTTTGTTGACCAAGTGAGTGTCGTTCCGACGACGCTCCCCACCGTCGCAAACAGCAGCTTCGAGACCCCAAGTGTGGGAGCTGCAAGCTATCGCTACAATCCGACAGGGGGCACCTGGATATTCGCCGGAAACAGTGGCCTTGAGGCGAATGGCAGCGCGTGGAATGCCGCCACTGCCCCGGACGGCACGCAAACTGCCTTCCTGCAAAGCAATCTAGGTCAGCAGAGCACCGCGGGGACGGGTGTCCTGGGCAGTATCTCCCAGAACATTACTTTCACTTCCGCCGGGAGCTATGCGCTGACGTTCCAAGCGGCGCAGCGCGAGGGCGGCCTGCAGCCTCTGAAGTTCAGCGTCGACGGCGTACAAGTTGGACCTTTGCTCTCGCCCCTAGGCAGCAGCTTCGGCCCACTGACGACCGCGGCCTTCACAGTCAGCGCACCTGGAGCGCACACCGTCACTCTGAGTGCGACCGACAACAGCGGAGACCTCTCCACTTTCGTGGACAAGTTCAGTCTCATTGCTAAATAGCGATAGTCCCCGGCAAGTGCTCTTGCCGGGGCCTTTTTTTGGTGCCGATGTGGCTATTTGATTTTATCGTTGATGAAGTTCGTGATGTCCTCGCCCCGGAAGTTGGAAATGACTTTACCGGGTACGGAAATGGCGCAGGTCAGCACTCCAGTTGCCGGGTTCCACGACATGATGTAGCCCTGAGCACCGGCGTAGCGGTCTTCACCGTTTGCCCGCCGATTGGTAGTCGTGAAGTGCCACTCTTTGATTTTGAGCTGTTTCGCCCGGATGTAGCGTACGGCGGAGTCCTTCGGGTCGTACTGAGGCTGGGTTTTTTCGCACACGTTCTCAATCACCGACCACAGGTAAACCTGCTGAGAAGTGATAAACTCCGCATAGGAGCGGTCCCAGGTAAACTTGAGCGGCACTTTGTACCCGTCGCGTATCCAGCGGTAGTAGTAATCATCGTCGCCGCCACCGTTGGCCCCTTCCCAGGGCCGGTGGTTACTCAGCACGGTCTGGGCATATTCGATATTGTTGTCCACCGTCAGGGCGTTCAGCGAGGGCGAGTCCGGGATAGGGCCAGTATTATCCTGCGCAGCATGGGTAACGGTTGCGGCGCAGAGGGCAAGTGCGACCAGGGCGGCGACGTACAACCGGTGCCCGAATGAAAATTTGCCGTGACCCTTCACGTAAAACCGCTGAATGCTCCGGCCAAAATACCGGCTCCGGCCCTGGACGCATCCATCGAGGCCGCTGCGAGAGTTAGTCGATGTGACCGCCAGTTCGGTGATGCCGCGTTTGAAAGTTTGCTTGATCATTGTTGCCTTCTATTCTTCGGGATGGGAGTATTATAACAAAATATTGAAAAATGTTCAACGATTTGGCGGCATATTTCCCGAGAGTTGTGGCTTTTCGAGTGCATCGCAAGACAGACGCGTTTTTGCTTGACACTCCTCCCCTTCCTCCGATATACTAAAAGTAGATTTTAGCAAAGGATACTCCCGACAATGGCTGAGACGCATTCACTCTTTAACTCACTACAAACATTCACCTACGGCGGCGGCAAGACCGGACAGTTCTATTCCCTCCCGGCACTGGAACAGGCGGAAGTCGGCCCGGTCTCCAAATTGCCGGTCTGCCTGCGGATCGTGCTCGAGTCGGTCCTGCGCAATTACGACGACAAGCGTGTCCGCCAAGACGACATCTGCGAGTTGGCGAACTGGCAGCCGAACTCCGCCCGCACGGCGGAAATCCCCTTTGTCGTGGCCCGCGTCGTGCTGCAGGACTTCACCGGTGTCCCGCTGCTTGTGGACCTGGCGGCGATGCGCTCCACCGTCTCCCGGCTGGGCCGTGACCCCGGCATGATCGAGCCGCTGGTCCCCGTGGACCTGGTGGTGGACCATTCCGTGCAGGTGGACTTCTCGGAAGTCAGCAATGCTTTGCAGCTCAACATGGAGATCGAGTTCAAGCGCAACCGCGCCCGGTATCAGTTTCTGAAGTGGGGCATGCAGGCCTTCAACGGCTTCTCCGTCGTGCCGCCCGGAATCGGCATCGTGCATCAGGTGAACCTGGAATATCTCGCGAAGGGCGTTCTTTGCAAGGACGACATCTTCTACCCCGATACGCTGGTGGGCACGGACTCGCATACGACCATGATCAACGGCCTGGGGATCGTCGGCTGGGGCGTCGGCGGCATCGAAGCCGAAGCGGGGATGCTCGGCCAGCCCGTTTACTTCCTGACCCCGGACGTGGTGGGGGTCAACTTGACCGGCGTCCTAAATGCGGGTGTCACCGCCACCGACCTGGTGCTGACCCTGACGGAGATGCTGCGGGCCGCGAAAGTCGTCGGCAAGTTCGTGGAGTTCCATGGCGAAGGGGCGGCAACTCTGGGCCTGACCGACCGGGCGACTATCGCGAATATGGCCCCGGAATACGGCGCGACCATGGGCTTCTTCCCGGTAGACGAAGAGTCCTGCCGCTACCTGACAGCCACAGGCCGAACCGATGATCAAGTGGATGCCTTCCGGCAGTACTTCAAGGCCCAGGGGCTGTTCGGTATGCCCAAAGCAGGCGAAATTCAGTACAGTCAGCTGCTGGAAATGGACCTGGCCTCCGTCGAGCCGAGCGTCGCCGGACCGAAGCGCCCGCAGGACCGAATCGCCCTTACGGATGTCAAAACCAAGTTCGAGGAGCTTTTGGCAAGCCCCTCGGCCTACAATAAGTCTTTGGAAGACCTGAATAAGAAGTTCGTGATATTGACCGGTATCAGCCACAATGTCAAGCCGCTTTCCGGCGGCGGCGAGCAGGACTCGGACACGATGCCGGCCGGGGAAAGCAACCTGGAGAGCGACAAGGACACCAGCACCCTGACTGAGATCGAGATGATGCAGAACCGACCTACCCCGGACCGCGTCGAGGATGTGCCTCTGGGCGAGTTCCCAAAAGCGATGGTCGAGCTGCGCCACGGAGATGTGGTGATCGCCGCCATCACGAGCTGCACAAACACGTCGAACCCCAGTGTCATGCTGGCGGCGGGCCTGCTGGCGAAAAAGGCCGTCGAGCGCGGCATGACCATCCGCTCCACGGTTAAAACGTCGCTGGCCCCAGGCTCGCGCGTCGTCACCGAGTACCTGGACAAGACGGGCCTCAGCCAGTATCTGGACCGGCTGGGCTTCCAGACCGTCGGCTACGGCTGCACCACGTGTATCGGCAACTCCGGGCCGCTGGAGCCGCACCTGGAAAAGACGGTCACGCAAAACGACCTGGTCGTCGCCTCCGTCCTCTCGGGCAACCGGAACTTCGAGGCCAGGGTCCATCAGAACGTCCGCGCGAACTTCCTGATGTCCCCTCCCCTCGTGGTCGCCTTCGCCCTCGCGGGAACCGTGGACATCAACCTTTCCACCGATCCGCTGGGGAAAGACAAGTTCAACGTCGATGTGTATTTGAAAGACCTCTGGCCGACTTCAGAAGAGATTGCCGGCACCCTCTGGGCGGCGAACGACCCCGAGACGTATCAGCGGCTCTATAAGGACTTCGCCGAGCAGAACCCGCTCTGGCAGGAGATCCCCAGCTCCCTCGGCCAGATCTACGACTGGGATTCCCAGAGCACCTATATCCGCGAGCCGCCCTATTTCGACAAGTTCAGCATGAATGCGAATGTGGCGAAGGACATCTTGAATGCGCGGCCTTTGGCGGTCTTCGGCGACTCGGTCACGACCGACCATATCAGCCCCGCCGGGGCGATCAAGCCGAGTTCCCCTGCAGGCCTCTACCTGCAGCAAAAAGGGGTGCCCGAGGAAGACTTCAACTCCTACGGCTCGCGCCGGGGCAATGACCGGATCATGATGCGCGGCACGTTCGCCAATGTCCGGATCAAGAACCTGATGGCTCCCGGCACGGAGGGCGGCGTCACCGTGCATCAGCCAGAAGGCGAGCCGATGAGTATCTACGATGCCTCGATCCGCTACCAGGACGCCCACGTTCCACTGCTGATCTTCGCCGGTCAGGAGTACGGCACCGGCTCCTCCCGTGACTGGGCCGCCAAAGGCACCGCCCTACTGGGGGTCAAAGCCGTCATCACGCAGTCCTTCGAGCGCATCCACCGCTCCAACCTGGTGGGGATGGGCGTCCTGCCCTGTCAGTTCAAAGAGGGAACCACTCCCCAAACGCTGGGCCTGGACGGCACGGAGACCTTCGATCTGACAGGCCTGGAAAGCGGCCTGCGCCCGCAGATGGATGTCACCCTGCAAATCCACCGTGCGAGCGGAGAGACCGAGGAAGTGCCGCTGACCCTGCGCATCGATACGCCGATCGAAGTCGACTACTACCTCAACGGCGGCATCCTACCCTACGTCCTCCGCCAGCTCCTGGAAGAAGACAACATCCGTCAGGCCTCCACGCTTCTGGACACACTCCAGCCTCGGCCTGCGGCGGG
>JANXNV010000014.1 GCA_025353925.1 Armatimonadota bacterium | reverse complement strand
CGGATGCTTCTTGGTCAATGTTTCGGAACGTACTCACGCAGAAGGCTGAAAGTGCCGCTCGTGAGGTAATTGCAGTAGACCCGCGTTACACAAGTCAGGACTGTCATGCCTGCGGGTATCGGGCTAAAAAGAAACTCTCAGAGCGTTGGCACTTATGTCCTATGTGCGGAGCAAGTTTGGACAGAGACACCAACGCCGCTATCAACATCTTACGACTCGCAACAGGATGATGTTGCGTCGGCTGAAACAAGCCGTAGAAGCTCCCGTGCTTTAGCCGGGAGAGTTATCACAGAAACCATCTACCATGACAAACATCACCCTTCGCCGCGCGGAGCGCACCGACTCCGAGACAGTCATCGGCTTGATTATCGCCCTGGCGGAATTTGAAAATCTGCCGCCGCCGGATGCCGAAGCGCAGGCCCGGCTGCTGGAACACGGCTTTGGGGACGACCCCCGATTCGAAGTCGTGCTGGCGGAAGTGGAGGGCGCACCCAGCCCGGTCGGGTATGCCCTTCTTCTGCATACCTATTCGACGTTTCTCGCCCAGCCGTCGATGTATCTGGAAGACCTGTTCGTGCTGCCGAGCTACCGGAAGCGCGGCATCGGCAAGGCACTTCTGCGCCACTGCGCCCAAACGGCGCATGAGCGTGGCTTTGGACGATTAGAGTGGAGCTGCCTGGACTGGAACACCAACGCTCAGGCGATGTACGAAAGCCTGGGGGCACGCCGAATGAAGGAATGGTTCCTGTACCGCATGACGCGCGATGCCATGCAGAAAATGCTGGACAACACTCCTGCATGAGAGTCTCCGCCGTCGCCGCACTCTGCGGCTTGCTCCTGCTCTGCGGACTTGCATTGTGCGCCATTTGCAGCCATGCCGACACGCCGGGGCCTTTCACCTGGGGAGGCACCACCCGGGTGGCAAATGTGGGGTGGGGACGCATGATTCGCCTCGCTGATGGCCGCTGGCTCTCGGTCGGGACGCTGTATCCGTCGAATAGCACACATACGCTGCAGCTGGAGATCAGCGCGGATAATGCCCACACCTGGGCGAGGCTTTCGGCGGTCGAGGAGCCGGGCCGCCGGATGGATAACGGCGAGTTGATCCAGCTTCCGAACGGCACGGTTCTGCTTTCAGGCCGCTCCGTGGTGGAAAATACGTCGTTCCACCTGCCGGTCTATCAGAGTAAAGACTTCGGGGCGACCTGGACGTTCCTGAGCATGGCGGACACCAACGACGCCGTCGTCAGCGGCAATCATCCCGGCCAGGGCCTGTGGGAGCCGAAGTTCTTTCTGCTGGCCCACGGAAAACTCGCGATGGCCTATGCGTCGGAGAAACACGCGCTGGAGGCCCCAGCTTACAGCCAGATCTGCGCGGAGCGAGTGTCACAAGACAACGGCGCGACCTGGGGGCCGGAGATCGTGCTGGTGTCCCAGACGGGGGGCGGCGGCCTGCGTCCCGGCATGCCCGTGATCACCAAAATGCAGGACGGGCGGTACTTCGAGGTCTCCGAGATTGTCGGCCTCGACAATGCCGCCGTCTTCTTCAAGATCTCCCCCGACGGCACCCACTGGTCCCCCGGCCTCGGCACCCCCATCCCTCTGCAGCACGCGGGGCCGTGGGCTGCAACGCTTGCCGATGGGCGGCTGGTAGTCACGTCCTGCTCCAACCAGATCTCCGTCAGCGGCGACGGCGGTCGCACCTGGGACTGGTCCACTCCGCCCGCCTGGGACCTCGGCTTCACGCTCTCCTTTCCGGCGATCTATCAAACTGGCCCGACAGAGATTGCCGTGATGAATACGCACGGCAGCGTTCAAATTCGGTTTGGGAGTTTTATTCCTCAGAAAATCTCAGAGAAAAAGGCCAAGTAAGCAAAACCCATTTATGCGACCAAAACTTCTGAGCTTTCGAGGTGAAGTAGACTTAATCTTGTATCAATCTGAGTTTGATCGTTTGTACCACGCAGATGCCATCCACGATGTCCTAGGCAACAAAGTGCTATTTGAGCCAAACCGGTGTGAGCATGTTTGCTTAAAATCAGGGGACGAAGTCTGGAACAAAGGCCCGCGTACGCAGTGGTCACAGGAGCGGGCAGAACGCCTTCGCTGGATACTCCCCACCCTCTGCGAACCGTATGAAGTAAGACCTGATGTACAGCTCAGACCTGGTGATACGACCAAGACTCGAATCTACCTTCTCCGTATGGATGCTGATCTGGAAGAAGATATGCCGCAGGAATACTACTGCGTTTACACGTCTTTGGAAGCAAAAAAGCTCGTCCGCTTTCAGACGGCTTTTCCAGTGACACGTGAGAAATGGAACAACATTCGCAAGAAGGGACCTCGCTGTTACCCGAAAGAGGCAAAGTAAATAAGGGAGAAAGCAAAACGCTTTCTCCCCTATCTCTATGGCCGTAGCAACTTCCTGGCGGCGATACGCTCTCGCGTGTCCGGCTCGGGGGCACTCTTTCGCATACTCATTGCTGAGCTTACGGAAGAGCCAGGCTGCCCGATTGCTCTAGCACCTTGCGGTCTCGCTAGCGTCTCTACGGTTGGGCAATCTGAATTCTTGACTTACATTTGGTATTATATACCCGCCTTCGGGGAAAGTCAAGTCTATTATCGGCTCCTAGTCCCGAAATCGACATCCCAACTAGAAAGACCCACCCATGCCAGACCTTGCCACACGTTTTGAGACCAACCCTATTCTGCGGCCTGCCGCCGTTAAGCCTAGCCGGGAAGGGCTGGAGGTGGTGTGCCTACTGAACCCCGGCACGTTTCGCCACGGCGGAAAGACCTGGCTGCTGCTGCGGGTCGCTGAGCGGCCGCGGCAGGTGGATGGGCGTATCTCGACACCGATTATCGACCCGTACGGCCCCGGCGGGATCACGATTTTGAACTATAGCTTGAGCGATCCCGAGGTGGTTTCCAGGGACCCTCGGGCATTTGAATATCAGGGCAAAAGCTATTTAACGACACTCTCGCATCTCCGGCTGGCATCGAGCGACGACGGCATTCACTTCACCGTTGAGGATGCTCCGACTCTCATGGGGCAGGGCGAACTGGAATCGTTTGGCATCGAAGACAGCCGGGTCACGGAGATCGAGGGGCGGTTTTACCTAACCTACACGGCGGTCTCGCCCAGCGGGATCGGGGTGGGGATGACCAGCACCGAGGATTGGAAGACCTTCACGCCGCACGGCCTGATCTTTCCACCCTCGAACAAAGACTGTGCGCTCTTCCCGCAGAAAGTGGGCGGGGAGTATCTGGCACTGCACCGGCCCTCCAACCTCTACATCGGCGGGCCGTTCATCTGGCTGGCTCGCTCCCCGGACCTGCGGCACTGGGGGCAGCACCGGTGCCTCGCCTGGACGCGTCCCGGCCACTGGGACTCGACGCGCATCGGGGCGGGTGCCGAGCCGATTCTGACCGACCGGGGCTGGCTGGCGATCTATCACGGAGCCGACGAAAATTCGCGGTACTGCCTCGGGGCGCTGCTCCTTGATAAAGACGATCCGGGCAAAGTCCTTTCCCGTTCCTATGACCCGATCATGGTCCCGACCGCCCCCTATGAGCTGACCGGCTTCTTCGGCAATGTCGTTTTTACCAACGGCCACACCCGCGACGGCGACGTTCTCACCGTCTACTACGGAGCCTCCGACGAAGTGATCTGCGGGGCGACTTTTTCCATCCAGGAGATCCTGGATTCACTGCCGCTGGAATAGAGATTTTGGGGTGAGTGTTTACCCCGCCGCCAGCGTCAGCCCATACACCGCTGCCGCTCCGGCGGCTCGGAGGGCGGCGGCGCACTCGCTGAGTGAGCTTCCCGTGGTTGCGACATCGTCGATCAAGAGCAGCGTTTTGCCGCGCACTTCCTCGGGACGGCGAACGGTGAACGCACCGGCCAGATTGTGGCACCGGGCCTCCCGGGCCAGGCCGACCTGGGGGCGGGTGGGGCGGCTGCGCACGAGAGCATCGCAGAGCGGCAGGCCCAGCTCCGTGCAGACGACCCGGGCCAGACGCTCGGACTGGTTGTAGCCGCGCAGCCGGCGGCGGGTGGAGTGCATGGGGACGGGCTGGAGGGCATCGAACTTCAGGTCGTTGAGATGGGCACATTGGTCCCGGGCAAAGCTCGCCAGGCTCCGGCCCAGTGGTCCGGCGAGCTGCGGCCGGTCGCGGTACTTGAAGTGGTAAATCGCGGTTTGCAGCACGCCCTCATAGGCTCCCAGAGCGCGGGCGCGAACAAAGGCCGGGCGGCGGCTCAGGCAGTTGAGGCAGCCGTCATTAAGGTCTACCGTGTGGCCGCAGACCGGGCAGGCCGGGTCCGCGACCGAAACGATCTGCTCGAGACACGCCGTGCACAGGCCTGCCGCGCCGAGAGCGCGGCAGACAAGGCAGCGGGGCGGGTAAAGCAGCGACAAGAACGGGTCCAGAACGGCAGCCAGGGTGGTCATGCGGCAGCAATCTGGGTAATCATGCGGCGGCGGCATCGGCGGTCACGGTCATCTTGCCCTTGTCCGCCGCCTGGGCATTCGCGCGGGATTCCTCGGCCCGTGCCTCCATTTTCTCCACGGTGGCTGTATGCTGGCGAGCTGCGCCTTCGGTCTCGAGGGTTTTGACACGCGTTCCGTTGGCGACGGCCTCGTCCAGGCGGCGGGCGGCCGCTCCGATCTCGGAGGCGTACTGCGGCAGCCATTCGGCCTGGGCGACCAGCAGCTCGTCGGTCATCTGCCAGACCTCTTCCGGATTGCAGACCGCTCCGACCAAAGGGTCGTGCAGCATGGCCTGTTTCAGCAGCAGCACGTCGCCATGCACCGCCGCTTCCATTCCCATTTGCTGGACGCGAACGCTGGCCGAACAGGTCGCGGCACAGGCCAGCGGCAGGTCGCCGATGACCGGCATGTTAATGCCTGTCTTATCGACATAGCCGGGAATCTCGATGATGCAGCCGTCGGGCAGGTTCGTGATGTGGCCCTGGTTGACGACATTGAAGTGACCCCGGTAGACACGGCCCGTCTCCAGTGCTTCGATAATATACGAGCCGTGCTCCTCCGAACGGGCCTCGGGCGTGAACTTCGGGGCCTCCTGCGCCATCCAATTCGGGAAATCTTTCTCAAACCAGTTCCGGCCCTCGGTGCAGACCCGCAGGTAGCCGCCTGTTTCGCCGTTGATCCAGGAGCCGAAGTCGATCCAGTTCATAATCTCCCCGGTGCGCTTGCGGTACCAGGGCAGGTACTCGGACAGGTGCCCGTTGGACTCCGTGCTGTAGTAGCCGAACCGCTTGAGAACGTCCAGCCGGACCTTTTCGCCTTTCTGGAAATCTTCGACGGCAGACAGCATCGCGTGCATCTGCGGGATCAAGTCAATCCCCCGCCACTGCGCTTTGATGCACCAGGTCTGGTGGTTTATCCCCGCAAACACGACATCGACATCTTTTCGGTGCAGTTTTTCGCCCTCAGCCAGAAGCCCCGACGCTTTTGCCCACTGCTCGGTGGCCCGGGTGATCTGATGGTGCGCCCCCTGCACCCCGTGGCACAGGCCGATGGTCGGCACGCCGCCGTACAGGTTGCAGGCCCAGATGTTCATGGCCATGGGATTGGAATAGTTCAGCAGCAGCGCACCGGGCTTTGAAACCTCTTTGATATCTTTGCAGAAGTCCAGCAGGGCCGCGATCGTCCGCTGGGCATACATCAGGCCGCCCGCGCACAGCGTATCGCCGACACACTGATCGACACCGTATTTCAGGGGAATATCGATATCCGTTTGGAACGCTTCCAGGCCGCCCTGCCGAACCATGCAGAGCACGTAGTCAGCACCCGCCAGTGCCGTCCGCCGTTCGGTCGTCGCTTTCACGGTCGCCGCAAGGCCATTAGCCGCGATGTCCCGGCGGCAGAGCTGGGTCACCATGTCCATGTTGTGTTCCGAGAGGTCGTGGAACGCAAACTCTGTGTCCGAAAGCTCCGGCACGGAAAGAATGTCGCGGAGCAGCCCCCGCGTGAACCCAACCGATCCGGCACCGATCATGGCAATTTTGAGCGGCATCTTGTTTTCTTTGCTTTTCTTATTTTTGTTTTTTCGTGCATTGAACTATGCTTATTATATCACGCGAACAGGGATGCGGCAAGGGGCAGAATTATGCCGTGTGTGCTACAATGGCACATCACCGCAGCCATCGGGATTTTCCTGCGCGGCTGCTCGAAGGACTTGCTTTGCCCCGATTTAACTTTTTTTCAGCCATTCTCGTCTTGACGACCCTCGGCGGCGGCCCGCTGGCGGCCCAGGCCCCGATCTCCGTGCCGCCGCCGCTGACTCCGCCGGTGGTTCCACTGCCCCCGCCCCCCGTTGTGGTCGCGCCGCCGCTGGCCGTGAACCCTCCGGTGGCTCCCGTGCCGTATGTGCCGTTTAAGGCACTGCTGCCCGTGGCTCTCGACGATGCGAATGATGCCGTCGGGATCGCCCAGCAGACGGCGCGGGCCAAAGGCCTGCAGGCGCGGATCATGTGGATTGACGGCACCGCCAACCTCAACCGGGTCAACACGCCGGAAAAGATCGCCGCTCTGACGACCCAGCTTCGCACCGCCGGGTTCAATACCATCGTTTTCGATATCAAGCCGATTGTCGGCCTGACGCTGTACCCGAGCCAATACACGCGAAAGCTCACAAGCTGGGTCGGCGGGCGGACGCTGCCGCTGGAGTTCGACCCGCTGGCGGAGATGGTCAAAGATGCCCACGCCAACGGCCTTCAGATCGTCACCAGCATGAATGTCTTCAGTGAAGGCCACCGGGATTTCAAGCTGGGGCCGGGCTATGCGCATCCTGAGTGGCAGACGACCCTGTATGAGCCGAGCCTCTCCATCATGTCCAGCATCACCGGCGCGACCCCGTTCCCGCTCTCGGACCGGGCCAATCAGCCTCCCCGCACCCCCGGACTGCTGACCGTGGACACGGACCTGACAAACCAGAAGGCGCAGCCGGGGGCCGTTGCGGTCGTGCTGGATGCGGACCTGCGGGTACAGGCACAGATCGATGGCGGGGTCTTGCCGTCGCTTTCCCCGAATATCCCGCCCGGCGGCAGTGTTCTGCTCGGCGGGGCGGCGGCCGGAGACTTCCTGCGCCGTTACGCTCCCATCGGAGCGCAGCTTTCCCTGCTGACCAATACCGCCTTCGTGCCGATCAGTGCTCGCCCGGAACAGCAGGTCCCGCTGATGACGAACCCGAACAGCCCGGAGGTTCAGGCCCGGATCTTGTCGATGGTCAGCGAAGTCGTGCGCGGCTATGCCGTTGACGGCGTGATCTTCGATGACCGCCTGCGCTATGCGGGAATCAATGGGGACTTCAGCCCAACCACCCATGCCCAGTTCGAAAAGTTTCTCGGCCACCCGGTCCGCTGGCCGGAAGACGTTTTCACGTACCAGGTCATCTATCCGTCGCTGACCAAACGGATCGTCCCCGGCCCGAGCTACGAGGCATGGAACGTCTTTCGGACCCTGACTATCCGCAACTGGCTGGCGTCCGCCGCCGCTACGGTCAAAGCCATCCGGCCCGCCGCCACGGTCAGTGTCTACGCCGGGTCGTGGTATCCGGATTATCCGGTCCTCGGCTCCAACTGGGCCGCCGACGACTTCTCCGCCGGTCTGCGCTTCCTGACCCCGAGCTACCAGCAGACCGGCTTTGCGGGGCTGACGGACTGGATCACGACCGGCTGCTACTACCCGCCCGCAACCATCGCCGACGCGATTGCCGCCGGGCGGTCGTCGGGTGAAAGTGTGGAGGCGGCGGGTCAGTTTTCCAACCGCGCCGTCAATGACCAGACCTGGGTGTATGCGGGAATTGCCCTGAGCAACTACAACGGTCACCCGGAGCTGCTGCAGCGGGCATTGCAGGCGGCGGTCGCCTCGACCCAGGGGGTGATGGTGTTCGACCTGTCGCATAATGTCGAGCAGTTCTGGCCCGCCTTTTCGACCGCATTCTCGACCCCCGCCACCGCTCCGCACGCCGTGCCGGGCCTGCTGGCCGAAGTGCGCCGTCAGCATGCCGCCCAGAAAGCTGCAGGGACACCGCAGCCGCCGGTGATTTTGTACAATGGAGTTTCGGGGACGGGGCTGTAGGGGAAACTCAAAATCCCTGCGGGTCGAACCACTTATTCGGCGGGGTCTGAGCTAGATAAAACTGCCCCAGACGCATCGCTTTGACGTGACCGTCCATGAAGGCCAGATTCGTGAAATCGTTGTGCCGCACTGCGGGGCGGGCATCGCTGCCGTCGTTGAGGATACCGCTTGGGGCGGTGAGCTTGAAGGGGTTTGTCGTGCGGGGGGTCGTGAAGTCGTTTTCCGTCCCGACTTCGCCCAGCATCACGGTGTTGGCGGGGGATTGAAACGCCGCTAGAGTTTTGGGCGGGGGCCGCGAAGGATCCGTAAAGTCTACAAAGGCGATTTCATTGAGGCCGTACGAGTTGGCGGCTGCGCCGCTGTCATCGGGACAGGTTCGGATGCCGATATTTCGGATATACGGGCTCACCAGATCCGGCCAGAGCGTGCCATCCAGGTGCTGCGTCGGTGGCAGTGTCTCATCGCTGTCCTGAAGATACAGAGTGACACCCAATGCAAGCTGCTTTTCATTCGACTGGCAGGAAGTGCGGCGGGCATTCTCGCGCACCTTCTGGAAGACGGGGAACAAAACCGCAGCAAGAATCGCGATAATGGCGATGACTACAAGCAGCTCAATCAACGTAAAGGCGCGGCGCGGCATGCGAAACTACTCTCCTTTCGGAGAGTTTACCAATGAGCATTCGTTTCTGTCAAGAGACGGGGACTATTTATCAAACAGGAGACACCAATGAAAAAACTCGCTTTAATTTGCACAATTCTGATCAGCGCAGCGGCCCTCAGCGGCTGCACAAATGCCTTAAACGGCGCGAAGCAGGATGCAGACAAGAACACGCAGGCCGTGAAGGATACGGCCCACCAAACCGGGCAGGTCGTGAAGGACACGGCGCAGCAGACCGGGGAGGCGATCAAAGCCGTGCCGACGGCCATCGACGCCAATACCGTCCTGCGGCCCGCGGTCAAGACGGCGATTATCCGTGATCCGGTGCTGAACAATCCGGGCAACCTGATCGATGTCAATATCAAGGACAAGACAGTCATCCTGAGCGGCCATGTGATCGAAGCCGGGATGAAAAGCCGCGCCGTCGAGGACGCCCAGCTTGCCGTAAAAAACAATCACGTCGACTACACGGTGGTAGACGATCTGAAGGTTCAGCCGTAGCCGACAGAGAGAAAATCGCAGGCTCTTCGTCAGAGCCTGCGATTTGCACTTATTTTTTCTTCGGCTATTGACAACACCCTGTTTCTTTGGTATGATGGACTATCGCATCTAAACGTTTAGATAAGATTGTGCTTGACGCTATGACCAAGACCCGACCGACAATTACGGATGTCGCCCGCGATAGTGGGGTTTCCATCGCCACGGTCAGCTATGTCATCAACAATGGGCCGCGCAATGTCGATCTGGATACGAAGGCGCGAGTGAAGGCCAGCATTGACCGGCTGAAGTACTACCCGAACACCATCGCGCGGGCTATGACCAACAAACGGCTAAATGCCATTGGAGTCGTCTTCCCGCATCCGTATCCGAGTGTTTTCACCGACCCGTATTTCATCTCGATCATGGACGGGATCGTTCAGGAAGCCGCCAAGCGGCACCAAAATGTCATGCTTTATACCGGCCTGAACTGGAACGGTACCGACAGTCTGCCGGCGTTCCAGGACCGGCGCGTGGACGGTCTGCTGCTGATTGCCATGCTGACCGACAGCACGATCGTCCCGGCTCTGATGGAAGCTCGGCAGCAGTTCGTCCAGATCAACGGCATGGTCACCGAATCCGCCGTCTCGAACGTCGATATCGACAACTGCCTCGCGGTGCGGGAAGTCATCGCGCATCTGGCAGGCCTCGGGCATCGCCGGATCGCTCTGCTCGGCGGGCAGCTCAACTCGCCTAGCACTCAGCCGCGCCGTGACGGATACTTTCAGGGCATGGCGGAGAACGGTCTGCCGATTGATTCGAACATCGTGCTGGATGGGATTTATGACCGAAGCTGGGGCCGGGAAGGCATGGCGCGTCTGCTGGAATCGGGCACTCTTCCGACGGCGGTCTTCGCCGGTGGCGACGGCATCGCCGAGGGCATTTATGAGACCTGCCGGGAAGCTGGGGTGCGTATTCCCGAGGACCTGAGCGTCATCGGCTTCGACGATACCCCCGCCGCTGCACATTTAGTGCCGCCGCTGACCTCCGTACGTCAGCCCCTCGTACGGATGGGGTCCACCGCCGCCGCGCTGCTGCTGGACCAGCTCAATGCCGACCCGCAGGAAGTCTGCGCCCTGACCCGCCAGATCGTGCTGCCGGCTCAGCTGATTGTCCGAGGCTCGACCACCGCCGCTGCTCGGTGAGTAATTTTCGGTTCTTCTCTAAACGCTTAGATACCGAGAAATCTATATGTTCACGGCGAGAGTGAACACGCAGCGTCCCTGCTTCCGAGGCAATGCTGATGTCGGAGAGGGATTCAACCACTGACCCGAGCGGTCCGAAAGGTTATCATGAATCGACATACGACTGATTCGACATCACGGCAGCGCGGGTTCACGCTCATAGAGCTGCTCGTCGTCATCGCCATCATCGCGATTCTCGCGGCGATCCTCTTCCCCGTCTTCCAAAGCGTCCGTGAAAACGCGCGGCGTACCACCTGCGCCTCCAATGAGAAGCAGATGGGCCTCGGGATGACTCAGTACACACAGGATTTCGACGAGAAATTCCCACGCAGCCAATATTTTGACGCCCTTGGAAATCCGCTGGATTGGGGGAATGCGATCTATCCCTACATTAAAAACGGGGATGGTACGGTTGTTGCTCCCGGGGTGACGACCTTCAACGGAAAAGGCGGCGTCTTTAGCTGCCCTGATTTTCCCTCCGTGCAGATCGCCGAATATGGCGTTCACAGCTATCTGTGTCCGACCGAAGCGAGCGGGATCACTGTGCCTTCATTGGCGCAGGTGGACTCACCGTCCAACAAAGTTCTTATCCTGGAAAAAGGTCAGGGCGGCGGCGGCAATTTCCCAATCTTCAACGCGAGTGAATCGGACTGGGTCGGCTACCAAAATGATGGGTCTGCCACGAATTTTGTCCCTCGGGACTCCGTCGGCGATCCATCCCCGCAGAAGGAGCTTGCCTATGACTATGATGAGCCTTATCCGAGTGCGACCCCTGTACCGTTTGCTGTTTCACCAGCTGCTTATCCACGCTATCGCCACAATTTGCACACGAACACACTTTTTGTCGACGGACACGTGAAGTCAATGGCGAAAGGCTCACTGGGTGGTAAGTATTGGCTGCGATATATCTGGATCCCTGGGGTCACTGCAAATGCCGATGTACCCAGCAGCTACACCCCTTCCTACTAGCCGATCACGCCCAGGCATTATTGTGATAAAGGAATGCTCGTATGCAATCAGAGTCCTCAGCACTTTTCGCAGCGGCAGTCGCTGCAATCGCAGCATCTCTTCTTGCTGGGTGCCATCAAGAGAGCCAGAACGTGCCGCCCCCAATTACTTCCGCACAACAGGCGGAAATCAAGGCCAAAGAGGCTGCACATCTCACTCCTGACCAGCAGGGTGCCATTAAATCTCAGGCTGCCGCCGATTCGAATGTCAGGCCGGAGCACTAGTCATTCGAGCACTTCCGATTGGCCAGCCTCCTCTCAGAGTTTCTGCGGCGATGCAGGCGCATAGGCGGTCCAGCCGTAACGGGCCGCTTCGACCAGGGTAGTACCTCTTCGGTTCTGAGCAAGAGCCGTCGTCTTTTCCCGAAAGGAACCGCGCATGATTCTCGTAACCAAACTTAGCTTCACGCTCGCCGCCCTGAGTCTCGCCGCCGCTACGCCTGTTTTTGCAGGCACACTTGCCGCCGGTGGCTCCACCGTTTACGGCAGTGCGGCGAGCAGCTTCTTCCAGCCGGCCTACGGCGCGGACGGCTTCATTGAGTTCGACACGACGGTCGCCGGACAGACTGCCGGGCACTTCGTTTTCTCCGGGCCGCTCTTCACGGCGGCTCCCACAGCCACGACAATCACCGCGCAGCCCGCCTACCTCTCGGGCTTCACGGGTTTTAATGTGGACCATGCCACCGGGTACGGCTACCCGAACATTTCGACGGGCAAGCAGGCCGGTCAGGTCGGCTACGGGGTCGGGGACGGCGGCGGCAATATCTTCAGCTTCACCGTCGGCTCGGCCAAGAGCTTCACACTTGGCATTCTGTCCAACTACTCGACCAATCTCCTGGAAAGCCCGACAGTGCTGACCGTGACCGGCAGCGGCTCCGCGCCGGTGTCCGTCTTCAACCCCGGCAGTGCCGCTTCGTTCGCCACCATCTACAAGTACAGCATTACGGATGCCGCCCCGGGGGAGACCTATACCGTCTCCACAAATCAGGGCTACATCTCCGGTGTGACCTTCGACTCGGCTCCCGCCGTTCCAGAAGCCTCCACGGCGGTCGGCTTCGGTCTGCCGCTGGTTCTTGGCGGCCTCGTCCTTGCTGCGCGGCGCCGCAAGACGGCATGAGCCGCGGCGCAACCGGCGTATTTCGTTCCATCCCGTAGGGGCGGGGGCAAGCCCCGCCCCTACGGGGAGACCGGCATGAAAATGCCGGTTCCTGATATTTTCAAGGAGTACCAAAACCAGCCATGAGACTATTTGCACTCGCTCATTTACTGATTGCGCTTTTGATCCCGACTGTATTCACGATAGGAACCGTTTTACCCGCTGCCGCCGCCACCCCGCCCGTCTGGGTGACGGCCTACTACCCCGTCTGGAACCAGGACGGCGGCATGGGGCCGGAGAAGATCGACTATTCCGCAATCACGCATCTGGTCCATTTTGCCATCGTTCCCCGGGCTGACGGCACGGTTGCGGATGCGCCGCAGAATAACTTGCAAGCCATCACGCCGACGCAGTCGGCGGATGTGGTCACCCATGCACACAAGGGCGGGGTCAAGGTGCTGATCTGCCTCGGCGGTGCGGGCAGCGGCCCGGCGATCAGCGCGGTGCTGACCGCCGAAAAGCGCGGCGGGTTTATTAAAAACCTGCTCGCGTTTATCCAGACGCGCGGTTATGACGGCCTCGATGTGGACATGGAGCCGATCCTGCCTGCCGATGAGGAAAACTTCGTGCAGTTCGTCCGTGCTCTGCGCACGGCGATGAAGTCGGCCAACCCAAAGTGGCTGCTGACTATTCCCGCGTCTGGGGAGCCGGGGACGCAGCCTCGCCTGTGCGCCGCCCTCGCGGACTGCTTCGACCAGATCAATATCCAGACCTACGATCTGAGCGGCAAATGGGACGGATTCAAGACCTGGTACAATGGCTCACTCTATGGCAACGGCCAGACTCTGATGACGGACACCCGCGCGTTTCCCTCGGCGGATGAAAAAGTGCGCCTGTACTTGGCCGCCGGTGTGCCGAAGGCGAAGCTCGGCATCGGGATCGCGTTTTACGGCTACGTCTGGACCGGCGCGGACGGGCCTGCCCAGAGCATCGCCGGGACTTCCACCGAGACCCTCGCCTACAGTGCGATTGTCGATAAGTACACCCAGCCCAGCCTCTATCACTGGGACAAGCTGGCCCATGCCCCGTATCTGAGTATTGGGGAAGCGGCAGGCGGAGCGAAGAAGTTCGTTTCCTTCGACGATGCCCGGCTGGCCCGGGAAAAGGTCCTGTACGCCCGTTCCCACGGCCTCGGCGGCGTGATCATCTGGCAACTGGGGGAAGGGTACCGGGAAGGCCAGCCTGCCGGGCACAAAGACGGCTTGCTGCAGGTGATCAAGAAAGCGAACGGCGGCTGAGTCCGCATTGTGCAGACCCGGAACTCGCTTTGTCCCTCGCGCGTATCAATCACCATGCCCCGTATTTGCTTTTTCCTGCTGCTCTTGTTGCTCGCACTTCCGGCACTCGCGCATGATGCGAAAGACCCCGTGTGCCGGATGACTACCGATACGGACACGACGCCTTACCGGGAAGCTGTCGGCGGTAAGACGTACTACTTCTGCTCGGCGGGCTGCCTCTCGCGCTTCGAAAAGGCCCCGGCGGCGTATCTGACACTGGCCCAGCGGCTTCGGACAGGCCGCCATACCTACGGGCTGACGCTGGAGGCGCCGGGCCGCGCGGTCGCCGGTCAGCCGGCGGCACTGATCTTCAGCATCCACGAGGTGCCTTCAGGGCGGCGCGTGCGCGAGTTCGAGACCGTCCACGAGAAACCCCTGCATCTGCTGCTTGTCAGCACGGATTTTCGCTGGTTCGAACATCAGCACCCGGCCCTCGGCACCGATGGCCGGTTCCGGCTGACCTGGACCTTTCCCCGCCCTGGCCGCACCCTCCTGTTTACGGACTTCACGCCCGCCGATGGGGACAACCAGATACTCCGAACGACAATCGCCATCGGCGGCTCCGGGAAACGATTCGCACTGTATCCGGCACTGAAAGCCGACGCCGACAGTGTAAAGCGTGTCGGAGAAACTCGTGTCGCGCTCAAATGTCGCCCGCAAGCCCTGCGAGCAAACCATCAGCTGACTTTGACCTATACGCTGAAGGATATGGCGGGGCGACCGCGCACCGATTTCCAGCCGATTTTGGGCGTGATGGGGCATTTGATCGCGCTGCGGGAAGACGGGAGGACGGTTGTGCATACGCACACGCTGCAGGGTGTCCAGGCGGGATCCTACGGGGCGGCGATGCTGGCGATGTGGCAGGCGGGACAGCCGGAGCTCGTGCCGATCACGGCGGACATGGTGACGGAGCACGGGCCATGTTTCTCGTTCAAGCTGACCCTGCCGAAGCCGGGTCGCTACAAGCTCTGGGCGCAGTTTCTGCGGCGCAGCCAGTGGCTGACCGTGCCGTTCACGCTGGAAATTAAGCCGTAGGGCTAAGTTTTCGAGGCCGCGCGGTGCAAAGCGGGATCATGGGAGCTGTCGGTGGGGTCGCTGCTGTAGACGGCCTCTTTGTGCATGGTGATGAAGCCGGACATCTCGCCCTCGGGGTGCTGCCTGGTCGTCACGGTGACATAGGCGCGGTGGTCGAGGACGGCCTGGACCAGATCGGCGAAGCTGCTGACTTTCGGGCGGCTCTGGGGATGCAGATCGGCCTGCGTCACCCGCCGGGTCAGCGAAGCGGGCATGGGCCCGTCCGTCGCCGTGTAAAGCGAAAGCACGACCGGACCGGTGTGATCCGTGTGGGAGCGAGCGACATGCAGCTCGACCGAACGGACATTGGGCAGGTTCTTGGTGTTCAATCGCACGGCCGCGCCGGGATGCGCGAAATCGAACTGGATCGCCGCCGCCGCGCTGGAAGTCTTTGCCTGATTGGTCATGTCCGCCCGCCAGAGGATTGCCAGCTCGCAGGCGGAGGCGGGGGGCGACAGTGCAGAAAAGCAAAATGCTGCCGCCAGGAACGTCACACAAGTAATGCCGCGCTTTTGGGAGTGCATGGTAACTAATTATGGACTGTGGGAGCGGAAGAGTCAAGCCGCTTTCATAAGTCGCTTTAAAAACCAGTCTCTCCGCTTGACAAACTTCGATTCAATGTGCCATACTGAGCGATAGATACCGGAACAGGGGCGTGACCCCTGTTCATTTTTTTGCCTCCGGCCATCGGGCTTGGCAGTAAAGGTGACTTCTATGGCGAAAAGTTACGACAATCCGACCCCGGAGCCGAGCGGCCCGAAAAAGGCTGCTCCGAAGCCCGTGTCCACCGGCAGCAGCCCGCTGGCTCAGGCGCAGCGGCGAGCGCAGACGATGGCGTCGCGCAAGCCCACCGATCCGGCGCAGTTCTTTCGCGAAGCCTGGGTGGAGCTGAAGAAGACCACCTGGCCGAACCGCGAAGTGCTGACCAAGTCCACCACCGTCGTGCTGGCTTTGGTGCTGGCAGTCGCGATCTGGGTAGGCGGCCTCGACGTGATTTTGACACAAGTTTCGACCCCGCTGTTTACGACGACACACAAATAAGAGACTCTCTATGCAGAAGCACTGGTACGCCGTTCATACCTACTCGGGACACGAGAAAAAGGTCAAAACCAACATTGAGCGCCGCGCCGAAACGATGGGTCTCAAGGGCAAGGTCTTCGACATCCTGGTGCCGACCGAGAAAGAATCGCGGGTTCGGCAGGGCAAAAAGAGTGAGATCGACCGCAAAGTCTTTCCCGGCTACGTGTTTATCGAGATGGTTCTCGATGACAACACCTGGTACCTGGTCAAAAGCACCACCGGCGTGATCGGCTTTGTCGGTGATGCCAAGCCGACGATTGTCAAAGACTCCGAAGTCCGCGAGATCAAGAAGGCCATCGAAGAGTCCGACACCAAGCCGTATATCCGGCCTAAGTGGGAGATCGGCCAGGCCGTGCGTGTCAATTCTGGCCCGTTCGGGGACTTCACGGGCAGCATTCAGGAAATTAATGCGCCCAAAGACAAGGTCAAGGTTTTGATCTCCATCTTTGGCCGCGATACGCCGGTCGAGCTGGAATTCAGTCAGATCGAGAAAATTTCGTAGCAGCGACGCAGTAGATATTTCGCAAGGACACTAAACTAACATGGCAAAGAAAATCACCGGAGTCGTCAAGCTCCAGATCAATGCGGGGAAAGCGACTCCCGCCCCGCCCGTCGGCCCAGCCCTCGGCGGCTACGGCATCAACATGATGGAGTTCATCAAGGGCTACAATGAGCGGACTGCGTCGCAGATCGGCTCCATTGTTCCCGTCGAGATCACCATTTACGAAGATCGCTCGTTTACGTTCGTCACCAAGACCCCGCCCGCCGCCGACCTGCTGAAGAAAGCCGCCGGCATCCCCAGCGGCTCGGGCACACCGAACAAGACCAAAGTCGCCACGCTCACCCAGGCCCAGCTTCGCACCATCGCCGAGATGAAAGCCCCGGACCTGAACGCCAACGACACGGATGCGGCCATGAAGATCATCGCCGGAACCGCCCGCTCGATGGGGATCGACATCGCGGGCTAGTATGCCTTTGCAGGCATTACTGTGGGAGGGCTTCGAACACCCGTCAGCACCACAAGGAGACTAAAATGCGAAAGCAAGATCGAGTCAAAGTCATCGGCAAGCGCTATGCGGCCCTTGCCAAGAAAACCGACGTCAACGAGCTTCTGGAACCCATTCCGGCACTCGAAAAAGTTAAAGGCCTCGCCAGCACTAAGTTCGATGAGACCGTCGAAGTCTCTTTCAACCTGGGTGTTGACCCCCGCCACGGCGACCAGATGGTGCGCGGTGTCACCACGTTGCCGCATGGCACCGGCAAGAGCCGCAAGGTGCTGGTCTTCGCCAAAGGCCCGAAAGCCGCCGATGCCGAAGCCGCCGGGGCGGACCTGGTCGGCGCGGAAGAGCTGATCGAACAGGTGCAGAAGGGGACGCTCGACTGGAAGCAGTATGACCTGATCCTCGCGACCCCCGACATGATGGGCCAGGTGGGCCGCCTCGGTGCGACCTTCAAGCAGAAAATGCCGAACCCGAAGGCCGGGACTGTCTCGCCGAATATCGGTCAGGCCGTCAACGACATCAAAAAAGCTACCCGTGTCGAATACCGTGTCGAGAAGGCAGGCATCGTGCATGCGCCCATCGGCAAGGCATCGTTCACCAGCGAGCAGCTCCAGGAAAACTTCAATGCGCTGATGGATGCGCTGCAAAAAGCCAAGCCGTCGGCCTCGAAGGGCCGCTACTTCAAGAAGATCGCCCTGTCCACGACCATGGGACCGAGTGTCCGTATTGACCCCATCCGCGCCGTGCTGATCGCTGCGGGCAAGGGTTAATCGTCAAAACTTCATAAGATTTCGCCGCAGACAGTTGGTTTCGCCCGAACGCCGGGTGGATTTAATGGGACTTGTCCCGCCAGCCGAGGTACACAGGAATACGCCCGCCGCGCTGAGTTTTCTCCGCACGGCACCATGCGCCCTGCGACCTGCCTTCTATGTCTACGGCAGTCGCAGGGCGTATTTTATTTGGTTCCTGCCTGCTCCCCTCTCCCGCCTGCGGGGGTAGGGGCTGGGGGTGGGGGCTTTCAAAGGAGGTGAAACACACATGGCACAAGAGTACACAATTGAACCCGCCGACTCCAAAGTCGAGCTTGTCAGCGAGCTTCGCACGCTGGTCGGGCTGACCAAAGCTGCGATTCTGACCGACTACCGGGGCCTTTCCGTCGCCGAGCTGACCGAGCTTCGCAAGAAGCTGCGCGAGGTAGACGCCGAGTACCGGGTCGTCAAAAACACCCTGTTTAAGCTGGCCGCCGGCGACTCGATGCCGATCGGCGAGATGGGCGAGCTGCTGACCGGTCCGACCGCGATCGGGTTTGCGAAAAATGATCCCGTCGCCGCCGCCAAAGTCCTTCTGGACTACGCGCGTGACCACAAAGCCTTGTCCGTCAAGGCGGGCGTCATGGATGGCCGCATCCTTAGCCCCGCCCAGGTGGACGCTCTGTCCAAAACTCCGCCGCGCGAAGTGCTGCTGTCCCAGATGCTGGGAGCGATGCAGTCGCCGATCTCCGGGTTCGTTGGAACCCTCGGGGGAATCATCTCGAATTTCGTCTTCACCCTGCAGGCTATCGCCGACAAGCAGGACGGCGGAGAAGCCGAAGCCGCCGCCGCGTAACGCAGCTCATCTGCAAATTTACTTAAAAACACACTTAGGAGAAATAAACCCATGGCCGATACAGCCGCATTGATGGCCTCCATCAAAAGCATGACCGTTCTGGAACTCAGTGACTTCGTCAAAGAGCTTCAGGAAGAATTCGGCGTCAGCGCCGCCGCTCCCGCCGCCGCCGCCGCACCCGCCGGTGCTGCCGCTGCCCCAGTTGACGAAGCCCCGACCGCGTTCAACGTAGTCCTCACCGCCGCCGGCGACAAGAAGATCAGCGTCATCAAGGTCGTCCGCGAGATCACCGCCCTGGGCCTGAAAGAGGCCAAGGACCTGGTCGACGGTGCCCCGAAGGCTGTCAAAGAGGGCCTGAATGCCGAGGACGCCGCCGCCCTCAAGGCCAAGCTCGAAGCCGAAGGCGCGACAGTCGAAATCAAGCCTGCCTAGTTTTTGGCCTTTGCCGGAAACTGGAACCGCCCGCTTCTCATTCACGAGAGGCGGGCGGTTTTTTTGACGTCTGTTCCTACCCCGCCCCATGCCGCTCTCGCTGGTGCTGCACTTCATCTTCGTACGGCTCGATATGGATGATCGGATGCAGGTTGTGGAGGGCGTCGCGGAGCTGATCTTCCAGCTCCTCCGTCAGCCGGTGGGCTTCGACGAACGAATGCGTGTCGGCGATCTGGACATGCACATCGAGGTGTCGGTGGGAGCCGGACTTGCGTGTGCGCATCTTATGAAAGTCCAGCACCGCCGGATTCGATTTGAGGACCCTTGACAGTGCCGCCTCTTCCTCCGGCGGCAGGGCGGTATCGGAGAGGGTTTGGACGGCATCCCGGACCAGGCCGTATCCGACCCGCAGGATCAGCAGCGAGACGCCGACCGCGGCAATCGAGTCCCAGTAGCCATGCCCTGTTTCGCGGACAAGGATCAGGCCCGCCAGAACGCCCAGCGAAGTCAGCACATCGGTCTGCAAATGGTGTCCGTCGGCGGAAATCGCTGGGGAGTCCGTCTCCCGCCCCACGGCCAGCAGGTGACGCGAAACGCCGAAGTTGATCACCGCCGACGCCCCCATGACCGCCATGCCCCACCCGAGGCCCGGCAGATCGCCGCCTCGCCAGAGGTGCCGGATCGCCTCTCCGATGGCAAACACGCCGCCCACCAGGATCAAAGACGCCGTCGCCGCGCCCGACAAGTTCTCGATCTTGCCATGCCCGTAGGCATGGATCCGGTCCGGCGGTTCATCGGAGGCCCGCACGGACAGAAACGCCACCGCCGACCCGAACAAGTCCGCCGCCGAGTTGACCGCCTCCGCGAGAATGCCCGCGCTGCCGGTCATCGCCCCGACGATGATCTTCATCGTCAGCAGGACGCTGTTGGAGGTCAGCGACCAGCGGGCGGCGGCGCGTTTGCGCTTCACGAGCAGGGCTTCTGCTGTGGGTGAAGGGTGAGCCTGATTGTGGGTCGAGAGTGGTGTCATAGAGTTAAAGATATGTAATGCTGACAGTCCTTTGACGTAGGGCGTTCAGAACCTAACCCCGACGCTCCGCGTCGACCCTTCCCTAAGAGGGAAGGGTTGGGAGTTAGGAGAAGAATTTGAACGGCGGCGAGAGGTCCTCTCTGCCTCCCTTCCCTGACTCCTCACCCTCCCTTCTTAGGGGAGGGTCGCAGCTTGCTGCGGGGAGAGGTCATCTGCGCCTTCACCGCTGGGCTGCCATAGCCAACCAGCTCCATATACGCGATGCCTGGGGAGCCGCCCGCAGAGCTTGTTACATCACAAACTCCCTCCCAAATCCCCGCCCCCGGCCCCAAAATCGGCATCTCCTGATCCTGTACCTTTGCCGTGATATGCAGCCTCAGACTCTTCTCCGGAAAACTGACCGTCCATGCCAGCGGGTAGCTCACACCGCTCTTCGGACTCTTCCACACAGCCTTCGTATCCGGCGTGAAGACGATCTTCTTCGCCACGCTCTGCTTTCCGTCTTTGTCCATAAACGTCGCCAGCGGAAAAAACACTCGGCCCGTCTTCAAGTCGCGCTGGCGGAAAAAGAGGATGTCCGTGCCATCGTCCATCTGGACGCCCCACCAGTCCCAGCCGTTGTTCGAAGCGACCCAGGAGTTGCCCCACTGATGATCGAACCAGCCTTGGCCGCCCGTGATCCTCTCTGGCCCGGCTCCGGTGTCGATGGTTCCGCCGACGGCACAGCGGGTCAGCGAAAAGTAGTACATATCCGTGGGCGAATGCAGGCCCGTCTCGCCTTTGCCGCCGACGGCCATCGGCGGCTTTTGCGAGGCCAGAGTGAGATGTATTTTATCGGCTTTCCCGGCGTTCAAATTCAGGTCGAACGTCGTGTTGGCGGCATTGGTCGCCGTGAGCGTGTTGTCGACGCCGTACGCGACGCGGAAGGGGGAGCTGACGATGGAGGCAGTTCCCGCGATCTTCTGATGCGGCGCGGGCAGCTTTCCGGCGTTGAGGCCCGTGAGGAACGCCCGGATATTCTTATCTTTCGGGTTCTGGGCGGCGAGCAGGGGGCCGAACTGCTTCAGCAGCTCGAGCATGCCGCCGTCCGCCAGCGAGTAGGGCCGCTGGACCTTTGTGTCCAGGTCCGTGACGGCGTAAATCAGGTAGTGCGCCATGGGAACGGGCGAGCCGTCGAAGGGGCTGACACCCGTGCCGAAGCGAAAAAACGAGCCGATCAGGGCCAGGTGGCGGCCTTTTTCGGTGGTGACGTGGGCGTTGACATACCACCACTCGATATTGACGTCGTTATGGGCCGCGACGCCGAACGCGGCGGGCGTCGCCGTGGGAGCAGCGGGTGCCGCCGGGCAAAGCAAAGTCAAAAGCAAGGCACAGAGCACGAAAAAACGCATATAACAGGGTCTTTCTAAATCGGCATGAACTTTTCTAGTATACCCCGAAGGAGTAATCCTCTCCTTCCGTCGTTTAGGGCTTAACCAAAACTTAACACAAGCTTAATCTTTTCTTAACATAAACCGCCGGGAGGGTCTGGTATGCTTTTCCTGCTTGCGAACGGCAAGTCAATTTGAGAAAAAGCCTATGAAAACCGTCTCGCTGAAATCCATCCTCGCCATCTTTCTGATCTGTCTCGGTGTCATGGCACAGGCCGCCGTCAAGCCGGTGCCTCTGGCCTTCTCCGAGTTCTTCGTCCCTTCTCCGACGGCGCTCCAGCCTTCCCCGAAGCTGCTGGCACTCAGCGGCAAACGGGTCCGACTCGACGGCTACATGGTCAAGACGGAAGAGGCACTGCCCGGTGCGTTTTACCTGACCGCCCACCCGACGTTCTGCGATGAAGAGGGTGCGGGCACGGCGGACCTGCCGCCCGCCTGCGTCCGCGTCATCGTGCGCGGGGCGAAGAACCGCCCGCTGAGCTTTGTCGGCCGCCCCCTGATCGTCACCGGCACTCTGCAAGTCGGCGCTCAGACGGAGGCCGACGGCCAGATCTCGCATTTTCGACTCATTCTCGACGGCCCTGAGCCGACCTCTCTGCCGGCTGCTCATACGCAGCCGGCCAAAAAGCAGTTGTCCAAAAAAACCATCCATTCGAAGAGAATCAAGGAGACACAACGATGAAGTTCACCCCCCAGGTCGGGCTGTATGTCGGGGCGCTCGCCGCGCTCACGACTGTCGCCCACGCGGTCCCCACCATCTCGGTGACCCCGCCTGACAAATCCCGCTTTCTTGTCGGCCAGCGTTTCGACCTGCGTGTCGAAGGCAAGCCCGCCACCGGATCCGCCATCACGGCGGGCACTCTGGCCGTGGACGGCACGCCCGTCACGTTCAGCTCGCAGGACAGCTTCAGCGGCGTCACCGGGTACAACCTGCGTGCCTATTCCAACGCCGCCCCAGGATCTCACACGCTCACCGCCACCCTGACTGACGGAACCGGCACGGCGACGGCGACGGCGAAGTTTCTAGTCATTAACCCCAACGGCGGGCGGCGTCAGTCAAAGAATATTATCATCATGCTCGGAGACGGCATGGGTGCGGCGCATCGCACCGCCGCCCGGATCGTCATGGGCGGCTACTCGGCCAATCAGTCCGTTCCCCTGCTCAACATGGACGGCTTCCCCGGCACCGGAATGGTGATGACCTCCTCGCTGAATTCCATCGTCACCGACTCCGCCCCCGGTATGTCCTGCTATTCCAGCGGCTCACACGCGAATAACGGTCAAGAAGGGGTTTACCCGGCGACGTTCAGCACCCCGTTCGCCCAGCCGCGTGTCGAGTACCTGGCGGAGTACATGCACCGCCTTCAGGGAAAAAATCTCGGCATCGTCTCCACCGCCGACATCGAGGATGCGACCCCCGCCGCGAATGTCGTTCACACGGGCAACCGCAATCTGGGCCAGGGCATCTGCGATCAGTACCTGGACGAGATCGGCAACTCCGGCCTGACCGTCCTGATGGGCGGCGGCCGCCGCTGGTTCCTGCCTTCCACGTCATTTGGCTCCTCGCGCAGTGCCAACAATGACTATGCCGGGCTGCCCGCCGACCTGACGGCGGCCTGGAACATCCCCGCCGGGACCATCGATCCGAACCGTGACCTGATCGGCGACTTCAAGACCGCCGGGTTCACCTACGCTTCCTCCAAGACGGACCTGGACGCGGCACTCGCCGGGGGCAAAGTCCCCGCCAAGCTGCTGGGCCTGTTCGGCTACGGCAACATGAATGTTTCCCTCGACAAGATCGCCAAGCGGCGCAATCCCTCCGCTGCAGGCGTTGTGGATGACTACCACGCTCCTGACCAACCGATGCTGGACGAGATGACTGGGGCCGCCCTGAAGACGCTCGGCGCGAACAGCCCCAACGGCTTCTTCCTGATGGTCGAAGGTGCACATATCGACAAGCAGTCTCACCTGATGGATGCTGACCGGGCTATTCTCGAAACCATCGAGTTCGATAAAGCCGTCGGTGCCGCCCGCGACTTCGCCGCCTCGAACGGCGACACGGTGGTCATCGTCCTGGCCGACCACGAGTGCTCCGGCTTTTCCGTCATCGGCGCTCTGAACAACGGACCGAACGGCGGCGGCGGCACGGCGGGCAGCATTGCCAACCTGAAGTCTAAAGCCAGCGATGCGGCCGCCACCGACCCGGCGACGACTCCCATCCGTCAGGGCGTGGTCGGTGTCTACGATGCCGCAGGCTTCCCCGCGTACACCATCGCGGCGGACGGCTACCCGGCCCAGACCGACATCGACGGCAAGCTGCTGATCGGCTTCGGTGCAAACGGCGACCGCTACGAGGGCTGGCTGACCAAGCCGCTCCCGGTCATCGACAGCCTTTTGCCCGCCGCCTTTAAGACGGAGCTGGCGGGCGGTGGTGTCGGCACGGGGCAGAAGTATCCGACCGAGCCGATTAACCGTGCCGAGAGTGCCCTGGGCTTCTTCCTGCGCGGTCAGGTCCCCGGCACCCAGGCGGTGCATACGGCGACCGACATTCCGATCTCGGCCTACAGCAGCAGCAACCGCTCTTTCGAGCAGTTCATCGGAGTTCAGCAGAACACGGATGTCTTCTTCAAGCTGGCGCGTGCCGCCTTCGGCGGCTACTAAAAAATCGATGCCTAAGAATTTAGGTGTCAGGAGACAACAAAATGAAACTTACATCACTGATCGCCGCGGCTGGGCTGCTGGCCCTGCCCGGCCTGGCACACGCTGCCGGAACCGTCAAGATCAACTTCAACGACGTTCAGGACGGCACGACCATCAACACCGTCTACAACCCTCTGGGCGTGACATTCACCGGCGAGACGGTCTTCAGCCAGGATGTTCAGGCGACGACAGATGTCAACTTCTTCAAAACCAATGCGTTAGATGCGACTCGCGGAGCCGTGGACATTCTGCTTGACCCAACGGTTTTTGCGTATGGCCTGAAGTCGATCCGCTTCACGTCCCTGGCCGATCCGTTCGGGGCGGGGAGCATTGACACTTCCTTCAACTTCTACGATTCGAAGGGCGGTCTTGTCTACTCGCTGGATCAGTTCGATCAAACGGCAACACAGCTTGTAGCCGTCGGGAACCTCGCGGGTGTCAGCAAAGTCGTCCTGCCCGCCGATGCCTACTACGACGACTTCACCTTCCAGGCCGCCTCCGCCCCCGTGCCGGAAGCCGGGACCGCGATCTCCTTCGGAGCCTTGCTGACCCTGGGCGGTATGGCCGTCCTGCGCCGCCGCCGAACCTCACACTGACGCTGGTTATCCCCGGCCTGTCTCCTAGCCCCGACGCTCCGCACGGCGTCGGGGCTAGGACCACAAATTCCCCGTATTTCTACTTGGCATGATTCTTGCAGTGTATCGATTCGAACTACAATGCTCCGTGGGGTAATTATAGCAACGGGACATACAGCCTGGGTTTATATCATTCCTGAGCTTCTTCTAAAACTGGTCTCGGAAAGGAACACCCAATGGATCTCTCCTGCAAGGTCGGCTTCGCGCTGGCCACTCTCGGACTCGCGGCACTGCCGCACGCCGCCCTGGCGCAGAAATTTGTTTTGTCCGGCGATGTCAATATCGGCAACGGCCTTGACAACTCCTTCACCAACGTAATAGATCCCGGCAACCAGCGCTTCTTCCAGAATATTCTCGGCAGCGGCACGAAGGTCGTTCAGCAGAACGGCTACAACCTAGGATCGACAGATGCTGCCGAAACTGCGATCAACAACTTTTACAACGGTTTGCCTGGTGTGACAGCTTCGCAGGTCTCGGGGCCAATCACGACGGCGACGCTGGCTGGTGCGGATCTATTTATCGATGTTCTCCCGACTCTCGGCTTAACCACGAGCGAAGTCTCTGCGCTCCACGATTTCTCCGCCAGTGGCGGGACGATCTTTTTCTTGGGCGATAATAGTGTTGACCCGACAGTGCTTGGGAGTGATGGTTTCATCAACAGTGATCTCACCGCGCTGAACAGCAGCCTTCATCTCGTGCCAGATGCCATAGATTCCGATTTTCACACGATTTCCGGGTCGAACATTGCCGCTAATCCGTTGACCGCTGGTGTGAGCAGCTTCAAGTATGCCGCCACCTCACAGGTCACGGGCGGAACTAGCTTGTTCTTCACCCAGACCGGCAGTCTGCCGTTTGTGGCGGAAACAGGCTTTCCTTCAGTGCCGGAGGCTTCAACGACTGCTTCCTTCGGCCTCCTGTTTGCTTTGGGCCTGGGTGGCTTCATCGCGGTCGGCAAACGCCGCAAGAGTGTCGGCTGACCACAGTTCGGCGCAAAGCAAAAGGGGCTGCCTCCGCAGGCAGCCCCTTTTTCGCAGGGTTGCCTTGACAATTTCGCCTTGACAATTTCCCCCTTTTCGCGCTATAGTTTAGGCTTATGCGTATCCTTGTGACCAATGATGACGGTGTGCAGGCCGACGGCCTGTTTGCGCTGGTTCAGGCTCTTTCTCAGGTCGCGGAGGTCATCGTGGTTGCCCCAGATCGGCAGCAGAGTGCGACCGGCCATGCGATCACGCTGCACAAGCCCCTGCGGCTGTCTCCGGTCGCCCTGCGCGACGGCAGCCCGGCATTCGCTTCGAACGGTACCCCCTCGGACTGCGCGACTCTGGGCATTCTGGAAGCGATGGGCGGTGATGTGGATTTCGTCGTTTCCGGCATCAACCACGGCCCGAACCTCGGCTGGGACATTCACTACTCCGGCACGGTCTCGGCGGCGATTGAAGCGGCGATCATCGGCAAGCCTTCACTGGCCGTCTCGGTGGCAAGCTGGGAGAAGGAGATTCACTGGAAGCCGGTCGCCGAGTTCGCCGCCACTCTGGTCCGCTGGCTGGCGACCCATCCGCTGCCGCCGCACACGATTTTGAACATCAACGCCCCCAATCTCCCGCAGTCTGAGCTGACCGGGGTCGCCGTGACGACTCAGGGACGGCGGCAGTATGTGGACCGCATCGAGAAACGCATCGACCCCGTCGGAAAGCCCTATTACTGGCTGGGCGGCTCCCTGGCCGAGGAAGCCGCCGGTGCCGAAGCCGGCTCCGATGTCCGCGCCGTCGCCGACGGCAAGCTCTCCGTCACCCCCGTGCATCTGGACCTGACCGCGTACTCCCTGCTGCCTACGCTGGGCGACGCGGTGAAGGCGTGGGACAGTGCGGGGTTTTGATACAGAGCGAAAGCTCAGACCCGGCATTAAAATGCCAGCCTACTCGGAGAAAGTCACTCCGTGACTGGGACTGGGTGACCCATAGGGGCGGGGCTTGCCCCCGCCCCGACGGTTAGACCGGCATTCCAACGTATAGTCCGGATTGCGCCGGCAAATGTACAACACAGCCGAGGAATATAAAGCCACAAGAGTGGCCGCTGCGGAATAGAGATCCGGGCGTATGCCAGTGATTATGACAGACTCACCTACAACACCCCATGCTCCGCGTCCGATTGTCGCCAAATTTGGCGGGTCGTCGGTGGCGGATGCGAACCAGATACGCAAGATTGCGGCGATTGTTTGCGCGGACCCGCGCCGCCGCCTGGTCGTCGTCTCCGCACCGGGGAAGCGCGACGCCAAAGACAAAAAGATCACCGACCTGCTGTATCTGTGCCACTCGCTCGGGGAACAGGGCCTGGATACGTCCGCACCGTTTGCCGTGATCAAAGAGCGGTACCTAGGCATTGCCGACCAGCTCGGCGTCACGGGCGCGTGGGAATGGCTGCGGGATGTCCAGCAGCAGATCGCGGCGGGGGCGGAGAAGGATTGGGTGGCGTCGCGCGGGGAGTACCTCTCGGCCCGGATCATCGCGGCGTTTCTCGATGCCGAATTTGTGGATGCTGCTGATGGAATCCGCTTTGGGCCGGATGGACGTTTCCATCCCGGTGAAAGCTACGGCAGGCTCGGCGCACGGCTGGCGTTAGTGCCGGAAGGCCGGATCGCCGTCATCCCCGGCTTTTATGGCCGGGACGCATCGGGTCATATCAAGTGCTTCTCCCGGGGCGGCTCGGACGTCACCGGGGCCGTGGTCGCCCGCGCCGCCCATGCGGTGATTTATGAGAACTGGACCGACGTTTCCGGCCTGCTCATGGCCGATCCGCGTATTGTCGAAAATCCCTTTCCGATTGAAGAGATCACCTACCGAGAGCAGCGCGAGCTGTCCTATATGGGCGCGACCGTGCTGCACGACGAGGCCGTTTTCCCCGTCCGCGAGGCGGGTATTCCCATTCACATCAAGAATACCAATGCTCCGGAGGATGCCGGCACCCGGATCGTCACCGAGCGGGACTCGCGGAGTACGGCGATTGTGGGCGTGGCGGGGCGCAAGGGCTTTGCGACACTGTTCACCGAAAAAGCCATGATGAACCAGGAGCGCGGCTACGGGCGCAAAGTCCTGGAGATTTTGGAGTCGCACGGCATCTCCTATGAGCATTCGCCCACCAGCATCGACACGCTTTCGGTGATTTTGACCGATGAAGAGCTGGACGGCAAAGAGGCCGAGGTGGTGGCCGAGATCCGCCGCACCGTGCAGCCGGACCGGATCGAAGTCCAGCGGGACATGGCGATGCTGGCCGTGGTCGGTCAGGGCATGATCCACCGGGTCGGCATCTCCGCCCGCGTTTTCAGTGCCCTCGCCGTGGCAAATGTGAACATCCGTATGATCAATCAGGGATCGAGTGAGCTGAATATCATTATCGGTGTTGGAACCGCCGATTATGAAAAAGCGGTGCGGGCGATCTATGCGGCGTTGGTAGAGCAAAACTAATTCAACATGGTAAGCATCCCCAAAATTCCTGTTGAATCCCCTGATTACCGCATCCATTCCGATTTTGTTGTTGGTCAAATCTCTGCGATTATGGCAGATGCGATTCAAGCCGGCAACAACAAGATTTTCATTCATACAAACCTTAAGCGCGGGTTACCGCTAGAAAACATCAACAAAGTCGCGGGTCCATTCGTAGAAGCGTGGGCTATGGAGCAGTTCGAAAACATTTCTGATATCCCTCTCAATCCTTACAAGTTGATATATGCGGAATCGGGGAAAAGATTAGATCCCTATGACATTATTCTGCAATTTCGCCGCGATGGTGAAACTCTTAATTATATTTCTGCGAACGTGGATGTAAAAGCGACATCAGAAGACATTTCTAGTTCAGGAAAAAGCCCAAATATCACTTCCTATGCCCGTATTCGCACGGAGTATCTTAAAGACCCAGACTATATTTTCGTTGTTCTCTCATTGAAGCATCGCGTTTTAGTGAGAAGCAGAAAGACACCGCCATGACAAACGGTGTTATGGAAGTTATGTCTTGCTCTGTGTACGACCTGAAATTCATCGCGGCCAATGACATCAGCTACAATCCTGCACTCGGCACAGGCCAGATACAGATTCGGGATATCCATTATGTTGATCTTGTGTCAAGAACAGCCTGGGAATTTTGTCAGATGCTTGATGCAAAGTTTATGCGCTCACGCTCTCGGGGAGAAGTGGGATGGCTAATCATGGCGAAGAAATACGGCTGGGTCAAAGAGAGTGAGTAAGTATGGAAAAGCTGGACTTGAGAACAGATTATTTCCAGTGTGGCGATGCAATCGAAGTAATGAAAACGCTACCTGCTTCGTCGATGGATTTAATTGTCACCGATCCCCCTTATAATTTGGGAAAGGATTACGGAAACAATTTAGATCGGAAAGCCTGGTGCGATTATGAGCAGTTTACAAGAGCGTGGCTGACGGAAGCAATCCGCCTCCTCAAGCCAAGTGGGTCACTTTACGTTTTCATGGGTGTGCGATTTATTTCCCGTCTATTCTTACTGTTAGAAGATGATTTCCAGCTAGTATTCAATGGGTGGATTACATGGCATTTTACACAGGGAATGGGTCGTAAAATAGGATTTTCTCCACGGCACGAAGACATATTGTACTTCACCAAAAGCAAAGACTGCGTCTTCAATCTGGACTCTGTGCGTATTCCCCAAAAATACTTCCGCGAGCGCAATAATATGAGTGGCGCAAACCCTGGTGATGTTTGGCAGTTTTCTCATGTTCATTATTGTAGTGTGGAAAGGAAGCCACACCCAACTCAAAAGCCGGAAGCACTGATGGAGCGAATTATTCTCGCTTCAAGTAATGAAGGAAGTATTATTCTTGATCCGTTTGCCGGGAGTGGGACGACATGCCGTGTCGCCAAGTTACTCAATCGCAAATGGGTCGGCATTGAAATCAACCCGGAATATGTTGCTATGGGCGAACGGCGCCTTGCTGAACCAGGAGGTGAATTGGACTCAATTGACCCACGCGTCTTGCGAGTATCTAAAGATTTGCCGGGCAAGACAGCTGGGGCATCAAGTTCCTCCGCTTCCGAAGGCATCCTCTCATTACCTGGCCTGTAATTTCTAATGGTAAGGGTCTCTCGTAGCTCCCCAGCCGTCCGATATTCAGGTATACTAAAGCCGTATGGAATTTGACGAGGCACTGGAGTATCTACAGGGGCGGCTGCGGATGGGGGTCAAGCTGGGCAACGAGCGGTTTTCAGCCCTGCTGGACCGGCTGGATCGGCCCCAGGACCGGCTGCGGGTGATCCATATCGCCGGGACGAAGGGCAAGGGATCCACGACGGCCATGGCGGCAAGCGTGCTTTCCACCGCCGGGTACAAGGTCGGGGCGTACCTGTCGCCCTATGTTTATGATGTCCGGGAGCGGGTGCAGATCAACGGGGAGATGATTTCCCGCGAAGATTTCGCCCGCTGGGTCACGGCGATCCGGCCGCATGTCGAAGCATTGGAGCAGACCGAGTTCGGCGCGACCACCGAATTCGAGCTGAAGACGGCCATTGGGCTGTGCTGCTTCGCGGAGCAGGCCGTCGATTACGCCGTGCTGGAAGTGGGCCTGGGCGGGCGGCTGGATGCGACCAATGTCGTCGCCTCGCCACTGGTCACGGTGATCACGAATATCGGCCTGGACCACACGGAGATACTCGGCGAGACACTGGGAGCAATTGCGGCGGAGAAGGCGGGGATTATCAAGCCGGGTATTCCCTGCGTCACCGGTGTTCCAAAAGGCGGCGAAGCCTGGAAAGTGATCGCGCGGATCTGCCAGGAGCGGAATGCGCCGCTGATCCCGATTCAGTGTCCATCGGAGAGCGCGGGCAGCCTGACACTGACCACTGAACGCCGGACACTGCCCGGCGTGAACCTGCGTCTGCGCGGAGCATTTCAAGCCCTGAACGCGGCGGCGGCACTGGCGGCAATCGATTGCATCAATGCAAAGGCACTGCCCCCGATTCCTGATGCCGTCGCCCGGCATGGTCTGGAAGCCGCCTGGGTCCCGGGGAGGCTGCAGCAAGTGGCCTCGCAGCCGACCGTTGTGGTGGATGTGGCGCACAATGAGATTTCGGCCTCGGCCCTCGCCGATGCCCTGCGGACCCAGTTCCGCGCCGACCATCGGCGGGTGATTCTCGTGGTGGGCCTGTCGCGAAACCATGACCCGGAAGCGTTTCTGAGGCCGCTGACGGCACTGCACCCGGCGGCATTGATCGCGACCCAGCCCCTCTGCCGTCCGCGGCCTGCACAGGATGTCGCACAAGCGGCCCATGACCTGCACCTGCCGAATGTTACAGTCGTGGAAGCGAGCGTTCTCGATGCCGTCCGCTCCGCTCTGAAACAGGCCGGGCCGGACGACTTGATCTGCCTCACGGGGTCGTTTTACACCGTCGGGGACGTGCCGCCTGCCTTCTGGCAAACTCTATCAAACCATTAAGTATCAAACCGAAAGGACACTCTCACCATGCCCCATCAGGGAGTCGTCGCCGCGACCATATCGGCCATTTCACTTGTCATCACGCTGGGCCTGCTGGTTTTCATGCTGCGCCATGAGAAAAAGAACCAGACTACGGACGACCCGGACGAGCATTAAGCGTCTGCTTAATCAAGCACTAATTTTTCGCCAGCGCGGCCTGAATCGCGGTCGGCAGATCGTCGCCGCGCACGGAAACGGCGGCGATGGTGCCGTCTCGGTTTAGCAGCAGGCCGAACGGAATGGAATGCACTCCATACTGCTGCGCCACGGCACTGCCCCAGCCCTTGCCGTCGAAGACCTGACGCCAGGGCATTTTGTTCTGGGCAATAAACGAGGTCAGCGACGGTTTGTCCTGATCCAGTGAGATCCCCACGACATCAAAGCCCGCCGCGTGGTACTTCTTGTATGACGCGATGACATTGGGCATCTCCCCGACACACGGCCCGCACCAGGTGGCCCAAAAGTCCATCAGCACTACTTTTCCCTTGTACTGGTCGAGAGTCAGCGGCTTGCCGGAGAGGTCCTTCGCTGTCAGCGCGAAGGGCTGCGCCCCGGCTTTGAGGCGCGGGTCGTACATAGAAGGCTCGGCGGCTTCCGCCGGAGCGGCTGTCGCCCCGGCAGGCGGCGTGAACGCAAAGTCGGCGGCGGTCAAGGTCGGCGCAAGGTTCAAGTCGGAGAGGGTCTCCGTATGGGTGAACGTTTTCGCCTTCCCCTTCTGAACCATGGTCAGCTTTTCCTTCAGCTGCCGCAGGAGATGATCGTCATGCCCGATCGCCAGCGATATTACCATCTTCGGGTCATTGGGCTTGAATGGCACATGGATTGTGATGACATCAATGCGTGTTGGCCCCCGAGTCTCCGTGCTGAGGACCGGATGCACCTTGGCGGCGTTAAGATCCTTCACTAGAATATCCGGCCGAGCAAGCATCTGCGGCAAAGTCGCCTGAGTTTGCTCCAAAACCGCGCTTTCGGCCGTTTGCCCGGTCCGTAGGGGCTGAGTGCGATACTGCTTGATATGCAGATCATATGTCGTGTAGGTTTTGCCGTCGGAGACGATGCTCGCGAGAGGGCCGGTCTTGTCGGCGATGGTCGCCTTCGCGCCGCTCCCCTTCTGGAATGCGAAGCTGACTGTTTGACTCTTGTCACTGGGGCTGCCCGTGGATGTTTCGGTCAAAGTCGCGGACAGTGCGGTCACGGCCTTGTGCGCCGTCACCGCCTGCTTCAGCACCGCCAGTGCCGGCGAGTCAGGTGCAGGCGCACTTCGCGCCGGGACCGCAGATAAAGACGCACTGAACACCAGAACGCCGCAGGCGGTCAAAAACGCGCGGGATGAAAAATGGGACATAAAAAGCTCCTACTCCTCGTTATTTCGAGCGGCTGCCGGTCCGGTTGACCCGGATAGGGACGACCGCCCCGGTGCTGCGCTGATTTGCACCTAACGCCCCATGCGCGGGCAGTCCACTGACACCGTTGTTGGCACCGGCTTTCTTGCCCTTTGCCTGAGCACGCCGCTCGGCGCGGTTGAGGGCCGGGGCTTCGGTGCCGTTCTCCACCGCGTCCGGCTGGGCCTGAACTTCTTCGGTCAGGCTGGGTTCGCCCGTACCACTGCCGCCTGTTTCTTGCTGAACCATAAGAAAACTCCTTCACGTCTGTCTAACGAAAATCTATCTCTCAGTATACCCCGCCTTTGCCTGCAGGCGCGGGCGGGCATAGTTTAAAAGTGTCTGCATATTGATCACATCTTCGCGGTTATAGGCCAGCAGGAGGCTTCGCGCCTCATCCGCCCCGCGCCCGCCGCGCCGGAATGCCCGCCAGAGGCGCACGGCATCCATGCCGCTGAGGCCGTCGGTCTCGGGAACGCGCGAAATCTTGAGCTGCTGCTCGATCCGTTTCAGTCCCCCCGTGTGCCCCAGCCGCTTCAGCAGGGGGCAGAGGTCGATATGCAGCCGGTCGGCGAACACCGATTGCAAGACGGGAAAGCGGCGTTTAAGAAACGGCAGGTCGAAGCCGGTGCCGAAGAAGGTCACAAATCCGTCATACTCCTGGCAGTCGTAGGCGAACTCGGCCAGATTTTCGCCTTTGACGTAAAAGTGCATGTCGAAGCCGTCATAGAGGCCGATCAGCGTGATCGAGTCCTGGCCCATGCCGCCGTCGGTCTCGATGTCTAAGTAGCCGATCTTTGGAAAGTGGGACGTCGCCCGCCAGTGCTCGCGCTTAGGCAGGACCTGGGCAAAGTAATCAGCCCGCTCCTCCGCTAGTGCCGCGACACTTTCGGCGACCGTCTCCGCCAGCACGATCTTATGCCGCGGCGGCAGGTTCAGGGTCCGGCTGTTATCGAGATAGCCTTGCCAGTCGGTGACTCCCTGTGCCCAAAGGGTCTGCTCGGTCGCCGGTCCGACCCCCGGGGCATGGATAAACGTTGAGGTCAGCATACGGGATTAGTATGGCGGATTGAGGCGGGGATGTCAACGGCGG